>NZ_NKHR01000013.1:0-125698 GCF_014467285.1 Xenorhabdus sp. PB62.4
CATCCTATCTCAGCGGTGATCTGGGACGGCTTGACGCCTCTGGCAAGCATGAGCAAACCCGTTCCTCGCGTACGGACGTCCCGGTGTGGGTGATTCAAGGCCAGTTGTTGCAATGTAATTCGTTCAGGCTCAGAAAGTGTTATCTTCTATTTCATAAGAACAGGTGGAAAATCGGGTTATCGGGTTATTGATTATAACAGTAATGCAGATAATTTATCTTATTAACTTATTAAAAATAAATAAAGTTCAAACAGAAATATCCGATTTTTTTATCATCGACATCTATGAGAAATTTTCCATAATTACCATCTTGATTCCAAACTTTTATAGAGTTATAAGCAGGTATTATAGGCAGTTAAATTGGCTTGTAATACCCAGTATAAAGGTGTGTATTAAATAAAACTGCGTTATAGTTCATAGCAAATGTGGCAATTACGGGTCACTAATGACCAAACATGTTCCTTCGCTGTGAGCGAATGGAAGTTTTTTAGCGCTTGATAAATATGGGTGATGTTTCTCCTAGAAAATAAGGTAAAAAATGAGAAACATTATCCCAATGGGATAATTGTTTCCCATTAGGAAGCCAGCCATCAGGCTGACCTGATATCGCGATATAATATGTGAAGAGTTCCTTAATCGCCTTAGCGATCCCCATTTTCAAAGAGTAAATGGATTTACCCAGAGTATTTACTGTCTGCCTTTTCAGGTGTGGCAGATAATATAGTCACCCGAAAGCGATTATTTCAGACTGCTGAAGCATTGGTAAGTTATAGTGCAACATAAAATCTTTCTTATACTTAAACCAATTAACAATAACGTCAACCTGGTTTTCATATTCCCTCACAATCATAAATTATTTATGCAATTGAAAATCCCTAGCCTTACCGTTGGGCTTTGTGCTACATCTTGAAATTTTCATAATTAGATAATTTAATCCAGATAAAATAAAGAACATTTAACTAATAAAGAAGAAAATAAAATAAGATCACTAATCTTAAATTTGATCTAATATATTTTATATAAATCAATATCTGAGTATGAAAAAAATTTCATAAAAAAAATACACATTAACTGCTTAAGTTGTGGTGTATGATAATTTTTATCAACAAAAAAAATTTTTCCTTTATAAAAAGTTTTCCCAGATAAAATTCGATCAAAAAAGAATCACTTATTGATATTTTTCAATATGTTAAAAAAAAGTCATCAAATTAATTTAAAGTAATTACATACGCATTTATTCCTTTATGTGTAATTTTCAGGTTGGAATATATATGTTGATAATTTGACTTATTTTCAATGAATATGTAAAAAAGTTTTCGCGAACATGTTATCGCTGAATAGACAATACTTATTTAAAATAATATAGATATATTGGAGATTATATGAGTAATTATATCAAATCTGGTGTTCGTCCCGATGCAATGAAATCTGGTGTTCGTCCCGATGCAATGAAATCTGGTGTTCGTCCCGATGCAATGAAATCTGGTGTTCGCCCCGATGCAATGAAATCTGGTGTTCGCCCTGATTCAAATATTTAAAATAGTAGTAGTGTAAGCCAGCAATTATGCTGGCTTATTCTCAAATTTTAATTTTAAAGGTAAAACAATGAAAATTAATTTTCACGAAAAAATTTGGAAAGGATTTGAAGAAAAAACAAATTATGGGAAATCTCCTTTTCTCTTTAAATCAATATTACCTTTGAATGAAGGATTTTCTAATCATGAAACTGTTCAACAAGCATTTTATAATTTGCGTATAAAATCAAATTTACAAAAAACTGATTGTCGCTTACGTATTTATGATGGTGAAAAACGTCGTGATGACCTTGTAGAACAATTATTTTCTGAAGCAATATTACCCAATGAAACAGTTGTAAACTTTATGCAACGTTTAACAGGGAAAGAACGTTTCAGCTTAGTTATTAATAACCTTGAACAATCCAATTCAAAATTAGCTGCTGATTTCGGATTATTTGCGCAATCTTTCTTTGCATATAAAGGTTTTCCTATTGGAGGAATTGAACAAGCAGCATTTTGTGGTAATTATTCAGGGACAGCCTTTGGAATACATGAAGGTTTTGAACATGCCTTTTTGTGCCATTTAGGTCCAGGGATTAAATACTTTTACTGTTGGTCAAGAGAGTTATATTTAGAAATAGCAAATTCACGTGAACCAACATTCTCCGAATCAGAAATTTATGATAAATTAATGGAGAAAGGTACTCTTTATGTCCTTGAACCAGGAGATGTTCTTTATCTGCCAGCATCTGTCTATCATGTTGGTCGTCAAGATGAATATTCTGTATCTATTGCGTTGCCATTCTATACTTATCCATTATCTCGCTTTATGGCTATAAAGATTCTTCCAACTCTTAGCGAGCAATCATTATCGTTTGATCAAGAAGGAATGTCAGAATTAACCCCATTCGATAATAATCAATTTATAACCAAATCACTTGCTAACCTTTTAACAGAAACAATGAGTAAATGGACTCAGCAAGATTTACCTCACTATATGAAATATTATTGGCACAGATTGCGTAGTAATGGTGGCTGGGAATTACCTTCTAGCATAAACGAAAATCCATTAAAGGAACCTGACCAAAAAAACAAATTAACTATTCCAATTAACTCTAAAATATCACTACAGTCACCATTTATTATTAGTTATGAACATGGATTAGATTGTGAAAATAATGAAATTCGCGTATTTATTGCAACAAGAAGCGTAATATTACCTGCAAGTAAAGAAGTTTTAGATATTTTATCAAGCCTTAATAATTATCATACGGTTACAGTACTCTCAGGATTAACTCATAATATATTAGAAAAATTATCTTGTACTGGTGGACTAGCTTAAATTAACTGTGAGGATCAATAAATATGTATAGAAATTTTCCTGCATTGGTAGATGATTACCTAACAAAAAATACTTCTACTGGAAAGTTACTTAATTGCATTATTAGTGAAGGAAAAGAAAAAATTGATGGAAGTGAACTCATCGATAAACACTTTGATCCTATGATTTTAACTCTTTACAATCAAATTAAGGAGCTAGTAAACCCTTTAAATCTTGATGAGTATGAAGCAAAATTATATATAGGCGAGCTTTCTATTTTTGCTCGCTACAATTCTACAATGCTTTTAAGAGCAGCTGATAATGTTCGCGGTTTTTGTCCCGAACTAGCACAAGAATTAACACGTAACTTTTTAGAGGAAGGTGGTGAACGAGGAAAACTGCCAGCACACTACGTTGTTTTTAGTGGAGCATTACTGGCAGATTTAGATTTTCGAATTAATGGTTGGATGCCACGGGTTCCTTCAACACGCACTCTTATTTCTTTAATCGACATACTTACTTGGTCCCATTGCCCTTCAACATTGCTAGGAATGTATTATGCGACTGAAGCTGTTGCAATTTCAGAAACTTTACTTTTGCAAGATATCACCAATCGCTTAGGACAAATTACGGGGCGAGGAACAGGAAATTCGTTACCAAAACTTGACTTTTATTATCGGATGCACTTGGATGAAACACATAGTGCAGCAACTAACAATGTTGCTGTAGAACGTGGGCACCAAGATGGGATTGCCAACTTTATTAGGAATGCGAATTTATTCCACTTTCAGCAACCTCAAATTGTGGATGGCTTTCTTCAGATGCTCACTCCTTTCGTTGATCAATGGGTTGAAATTCATCATTTAATTTTAACAAATCGCTTCAATAATCAGTAACTTTCCTAGGTGAATGAAATGAAAAAAAATGAATACTCTGGTGGTTGTCTCTGCGGACATATTCGATTTGTAGCTACAGGTCAGGCTGGTAATCCGCACACATGTTCCTGTACCATGTGCCAACAACATTCAGGTTCGCTGACCCTATGCTGGGTTGAATTTCCTAAAGATTCAGTGCAGTGGAGTGGACCTGGAGGAGTACCCTCATTATTTCGCTCTTCTAACTATTCTAGCCGCGCATTTTGTTCACAATGTGGAAGTTCTCTGGGGGCCATAGACGATGGCCCTACTATAGGCTTATTGCTTGGTAATTTTGATAGCAAAAGCAAGAAAAATCTTCGTCCTACTGCTCATTCATTTAAATCATCCCGTCCACGTTGGTGGTCGATAATCATCGAACCTTAATAGAGAGAATCAATCAAATGTTGAATTCACCCATCTTGTATAAAGCGGCGTTAATTCGCCGCATACGTACGTTCCTTGATTCCAAAAACTTTATTGAAATTATGACGCCGGTCATGCGTCGTTACGCTGGTGATGATTCCCGCCCACGACTCTCTCTTCACAATGGAAGCTGGTTAAGAGAATCTTCTGCGTTTGCTCTTCGTTTTAATATTCAATTCCATGACAGTATCTACGAGATAGGTCCTAGCTTTAGACCCGACGTAGTAGATAATACACATTTGCCAGAATTTATAATGCTTGATTTATATAAAAAAGACTCCACTCTTGATGAAATGCTTCAGCTTGCCAAATTAATAATAGAAATGTTTTATAAAGGGACGATTAGTGTATTTTCATTTGCAGAGCATCTTAATCAACAATTTTCTATTGATTTTTATAAAGACCCTAAAGCTTCCTCAAAACTCATTAATTGTTTAAGAAAAATATACTGTGATACAGTCAGCCCACCTTTAACTTTAGTTGATCGTTATATTGTTGAAAATATTGAACCATTATCTCAACGATGTTGCATGATAGTAACAGATTTCCCTTTACTTACTGAAATACGTGCAAAAAAAAGAACAGAAACAACAGGAGTTGTGGAACGTTTTGAAATTTTGATAGATGGAATAGAGATTGTTCATGGTTATACCGACGAAGATAATGTAGAGCTTTTTGAAAGTCAGGCTAGAGAGCTTAATATGTTTGGAGATGAAGATTCAGTAATATGCTCAATGATAAAAGATAATAAATTATCTTCGTCTAGTTCTGGGTTTGCAATTGGCATAGAAAGATTATGTCAAGTAGCTCAAGGAGAAAAACAAATATCCATATATTCACCTTCACGCCCGTTTTCTCCTTTTTAATTTATAGTTAACGAAATGCTTATCGGATAAAATTATGGTAACACTCAATGAATGGTTAATTATGGCCTTTTATATAGCTTTAATTTTAATTACTCCAGGCCCAACAAATACATTGTTACTATCAGCCGGATTACAGAGAGGATTAAATAAATCATTCCATTTTGTTTTTGCAGAAGCAATAGGGTATATACTAGCTATTTCAATATGGGGTTTTTTTTTGTTATCTCTAGCAAAAATATTCCCTTCTATATATCAGATTGCTAAGTTATTATCTTCTATTTATGTATTGTGGTTAGCTTTTAAGTTATGGATGCTAAGTTTAAAAATGGATTACTTAACATCACATGACTCTAGCTTAGTAAAGCCCCTTTCAGGAAAAAACACAAACTTCGTTGATATAACAATAGCAACGCTATTGAATCCTAAGTCGATATTATTCGTAAGTACCATTATTCCGATAAGCGCATTTAACTCTGTAAATGTATTTTTATCTTCAATTATTATTTTTTTGATGATTTTAATACCGATAGGATCATTATGGATATTTTTAGGAAATATAATTAATTCTAATAAATACTTGCGTAAGTATATTGGAGTTTTTCTGCGAATGGCATCTACTATACTCATTTTATTTTCCTTTTTGCTGGTTTATTCAGGTATAGCAAAAGCCGAAAACTCATTAACGTTATACAATTGGCAGAGTTATACTAGCCCAGAGTTACTTAAAAAGTTTAAAAAAGAATATAATATAGATATTTTATTACTGGAGTACAAATCAAATGAGGAAGCGTTGGATGGTATTCAAAATGGGAAACTTGATGCAGACATTGTTGTTGTTTCTGATAATTTTTTACCTCATTGGATAACAGCGGGTCTATTAAAACCTATTAATGTTAATTCATTGAGTAATTTCAAAAATATCGCCCATTCTTGGCAAAGATCTTCTTCTGATATTAAGAGAAACTATGGTATTCCTTGGTCTTGGGGTATTGTTGGTATTGCCGTACATACTGATACTTTTAATGGTGATGCCAATACATGGAAAATTATATTAGAGCCTCCAAAAGAACTATCTGGAACTATTAATGTAGGTTCAGATATGAATGAACTAATTTATGCAGCTATTCGTTATCATGGTGGGAAAATATGTGATTCACACCCTGAATTATTAGAAAAAGTTAGAAATACTTTACTTGAAGCAAAAAAACATTGGGCAGCAATGGATTATGGTAGTGTGTATATGATGGCTTCAGGGAAGTTTAAAGCGAGTATAGACTGGAATGGTGCAGCAATGCGCCAACGTAAAATTAACCCTCATATTCAGTTTAGTTTCCCTCGTGAGGGAACATTGATCTTTCGTGATAATCTAGTCATCCTCAAAAAATCAAAAAACTATGAAAGCGCCAAATTATTTTTGAATTTCATTATGCAACCTGAAAATGCAGCCCTAAATTCTGCTTTTCATGGATATGATAGTGCAATAGAAGGAGCTAATACTTATTTACCTTCATGGATGCAAAATGCGCCTGAGCTTAACATTCCTGAGCAAGTCTTAAGAAATTCAGATTATTCAATTGATTGTCCTTTTTTTGCCCGTGAAAAATATATTGATATTTGGCAACAACTCTTAGAAAGATAATGATTTCTCATGATAATTTTTTCTAAAATAAAAAATTTACCTCCAAACAAATAATAAAATTAAAGGCGTTACCGAAGGTAACGCCTCGAGCAATTGTGCCAATTCTGCGAGGTTAGAATGAAACTCCGAGGCCATTCAACAAATCCGGCATGTTTTTCACGGAGTTGGATATGCCTTGAAAATCTACTGTGTCGAAGCAGTAATTTTCTGAACTATCGGGGTCAGAGCGCTTTTTAGTGCAGTTACTGTACATATACGTTACGAAAAAAGAGCTTTAAATGCATTTCTTTTTTTCTCCCTATCTGATTGCAATTTATAACCTTTCGCCTTACTTGGCGTATCCAAAGCAACGATACCAATACACTCACACTCAGGGTAACGCTGACAGCTCCAAAAACGCTCTTTCTTGCTCTCTCGCAATACCATTTTACCCTGACATTTCGGGCAAAAAGGCATTGTAGGTAAACCCAGTTTCAGTGTTATATTTTGTGCCATTCTCTAACAAATGGAGAATCCAAGCTTCCTATTTTGGCATAAATGTAGCCAAGGGCATTAGGGAAAAGATAATATCTTTACACCATGAAACGGTTTATAGATTGATTTATAAGGATAAAGTTAATGGTGGTGATTTATGGCAGCATCTCAGGATGGCTAAAAAACCGTATCGAAAACGCTATGGAAGTGATGAGCGCAGAGGAAAAATAAAAAATAGAATCAGTATTGATAATCGTCCCAAAATTGTTGATAAAAAACAGCGTATTGGTGATTGGGAAGGTGATACTATCGTTGGAAAAGATCATAAAAGTGCATTATTAACATTAGTTGAACGAAAATCGCTATTTATTCTCATTATTAAACTTGAAGATAAAACAGCGGAAGGTGTTGCAAAAGCGGCGACAAGGAATTTAGCACATATAAAACAAAAGATTAAAACTATCACTGTTGGTAACGGATTGGAATTTGCCGAACACGAACTTATCAGTAAAAATTTAGAGACAAAGATTTATTTTGCCCACCCTTATTCACCTTGGGAAAGAGGAATAAATGAGAACACCAATGGATTAATCAGAGATTACTTCCCAAAAGGGACCGATTTTAATCAGGTATCAGAGCGAGAGATAAATCTCGTCGCCAATCGATTAAATAAACGTCCTAGGAAGACACGAGGTTACAAAACACCGAATGAGTTATTTAAAGGAATATCCACTCGTTTACTTCGTTCATAACGGTGTTGCGCTTATTATGTGAATGCAAGTTTTATTGAATGAACTGTTTCTAATTAAATTTATTAAGAAGAGGGGGTGATTTTAAGATAAAAATTTATAGGTGTTACTATTATTAAAAGATAACTTCCTCTCAGAATTTATCTTTATATGAAAAAAACAATAATCTGGCATATAATTACGTCAGTATGTTATTATTGGAGTTTATCATCATATATTATCACTATATTATCTATTAGAAAATATAGTTATCTTTAACTCCTAAATCCAAGGTCATCATCATCTTCATTTCCCATAATTTTTCTTGTTAGCTCATAACAACACCTTATCTTTTTTTCGCTCACTGAAAATCGGGAAAAAACCTCGAACTCAATAATGGAACCATCCATTTTATTCGCCTTAATCATATGATGTGTATGAACATTTTCACCATGTTCAGCAATAGATAAAATAGTTACGTTTAAGTCAGTTAAAGACTTTCTTAATAGCTTTATATGAGAAATGAAATCATTAAAGGATATTTTTTTACCGTTTACTACTTGAAAATAATCCTTTGAGAAAAAAACGCCAATACTTGAGATTTCCAAATCATCATTTTCAAGTATATATTTCAAAGCATTTACTACAATATTAGAACAGGACACTGTATACCCCCATGAAAAAACAGCATACGATGTTATAGATTATAGTAGCTCAAATCTAAAATGCTCGCCGCAGGCTTTGGCTGAGGTACCGCAGCGGAGCGAGGAACGAACAGCCAAAGTGAGGAAGCGGAATTTCACCAATTGCTAAGTAGTTACTACCGATCATTTTCATCAATATTTCCATCTGGGTAATGATAACCGCCTAGATCGTAATATCCGTGTTTCAAAGGTTCTACATCAGGCGTTTTAGTTACTTTTGTAACCTGCGTCACCTGACTCTCAACCCAACCATCCTGCAATCGTGTTTTTACCATATCACCAGTTTTTACCTGCTTAACCTGTTTCAGCAACTTTCCATCAGGTGTTTCACTAATGCTGTAACCACGGCTTAATGTTGCCAATGGGCTTACGGCTTCCATCCGTGAACAGGAAATGGCAAACTTTTCCCGACAACGTCCTAACTGCCGCTCAATGGCCTGTTGCAAACGAAAATCAAGTTGCTGGATCGATTGATTATAATGGCGGATTTTCCGTTCGGGATTGGTTTGTAACAGTCTCTGGTTCAACTTCTCATATGAAATTGAATTTTGCTTCAGGCAACGTAATAAACTATCAATCAGCTTTTGGCGCAATTCAGCCAAATGATTTTGTTGCCGCGCCAGGCGCAAATCAGGGCGCTGTTGTTGAAGCCGATGGGACAATATATTAAACACGCGTTGTTTTTGGGCAAAGAAATAATCCATCGCCATTTCAAGGCGTTGTTGTAAGGATTGAACCTGCCTCAGTAACTCTATCTGATTGCGGCTAACCAGTTCTGCTGCCGCAGAAGGTGTAGGGGCGCGTAAATCAGCAACAAAATCTGCAATTGTCACATCCGTTTCGTGCCCGACAGCGCTAACAATCGGAATACGACTTTGGAATATCGCACGTGCAACTTGCTCATCATTGAAGCACCATAAATCTTCCAGTGACCCTCCGCCCCGTCCGACAATCAGAACATCACATTCTTGTCGCGCATTTGCCAGTTCGATTGCGCGAATAATCTGTAATGGCGCTTCGGCTCCCTGAACTGCGGTGGGATAAATAACAATGGGCAAGGAAGGATCACGCCGTTTCAGTATATTCAGAATATCGTGCAATGCAGCGCCACTTGCCGAGGTGATGACACCGAGTCGCTTTGCTGGTGAGGGCAGGTTTTTTTTATGGGTTTGATCAAATAGGCCTTCTGCGGTGAGCTTTTGCTTCAACATTTCAAACTGTTGTTGTAGCAACCCATCTCCGGCAGGCTGAATACTCTCGACAATCAGTTGATAGTCGCCCCGGGGTTCGTATAGTGTGATTTGTGCCCGTACCAACACTTGCTGACCATTTTGTGGACGAAATGTTGCCCTTAGATTGCTGCTTCGAAACATAGCGGCACGGATTTGTGCTCGTTCATCTTTTAATGTGAAATACCAATGTCCTGACGATGGCTGAGAAAAATTGGATATTTCGGCAGTTAGCCAAATTCTGCCCATTTCCAGCTCCAATAGCTGACGAACTGTCTGATTCAGACGGCTAACAGAAAAAATTCCGGTATTGGTTGGTAGTGACATGTGAGCTAGATCAAATTTTAAAACAAGGACTTAATTAAGTGATATTAATCTCCTTACCTGACTAATCAAGAATTTTTTTCAAAAAATGCTGGAGGCAACCGATTTCGGCCTGTATAATGCCGCGGCAATATTTTATCCCTCTTATTGCTCCATAGCCTGGTGAGATATTGCCCATGTTACGAATTAAAAAAGAAGCATTAACTTTTGACGATGTTTTGTTGGTTCCTGCCCATTCTACAGTCCTGCCAAACACAGCAGATCTGTCCACTCAATTAACTTCTACCATTCGCCTGAACGTTCCTATGCTTTCCGCTGCTATGGATACCGTGACGGAATCTTCACTGGCAATTGCACTGGCACAGGAAGGGGGCATTGGCTTCATTCATAAAAATATGTCAATCGAGCGTCAGGCTGAAGAAGTCAGCCGCGTGAAGAAACACGAAAGCGGTGTTGTTACCGATCCTGTTACTGTAACGCCACAAACGACTCTGCGTGAAGTCCATGAATTGACTGAGCGTAATGGTTTCGCCGGTTATCCGGTGGTCACCGAAGAGAATGAATTGGTGGGTATCATTACTGGTCGTGATGTCCGTTTTGTTACCGATTTGGATCAGCCGGTGACTGCGGTGATGACGCCGAAAGCGCGTCTGGTGACAGTAAAAGAAGGCGAAGCCCGTGAAGTTGTTTTGCAGAAAATGCACGAGCAACGTGTTGAGAAAGCGTTGGTTGTTGATGATAACTTCCACCTGCTCGGCATGATTACGGTGAAAGATTTCCAGAAAGCAGAGCGTAAGCCAAACGCATGTAAAGATGAACAAGGTCGTTTGCGTGTTGGCGCTGCGGTTGGCGCAGGTGCCGGCAATGAAGAACGTGTTGATGCGCTGGTCGCGGCGGGTGTAGATGTGCTGCTTATCGACTCTTCTCACGGTCATTCGGAAGGTGTTTTACAACGTATTCGTGAAACCCGCGCTAAATACCCTGATCTACAAATTATCGGCGGTAACGTAGCAACCGGAGAAGGTGCTAAGGCGCTGGTGGAAGCTGGTGTGAATGCGGTTAAGGTAGGTATCGGTCCTGGCTCTATTTGTACGACCCGTATCGTAACGGGTGTGGGTGTTCCTCAAATCACTGCAATTGCAGATGCAGTGGAAGCATTGGAAGGTACTGGTATTCCTGTTATTGCAGACGGTGGTATCCGCTTCTCTGGTGACATCGCTAAAGCAATCGCGGCAGGTGCATCGTGTGTGATGGTAGGTTCAATGCTGGCTGGTACAGAAGAATCTCCGGGTGAAATCGAACTTTATCAAGGCCGTTCATTCAAATCCTACCGTGGTATGGGTTCTTTGGGCGCGATGTCCAAAGGTTCTTCTGACCGTTACTTCCAGACTGATAACGCAGCAGACAAACTTGTGCCGGAAGGTATCGAAGGCCGCGTGGCTTATAAAGGTCTGCTGAAAAGTATCGTGCACCAACAAATGGGTGGCCTGCGTTCCTGTATGGGCCTGACTGGTTGTGCAACCATTAATGAACTGAGAACTAAAGCAGAATTTGTTCGTATCAGTGGTGCAGGTATCCAGGAAAGCCATGTTCATGACGTGACGATTACCAAAGAATCACCAAACTATCGTTTAGGTCTGTAATCTATTTAGGGTGGCCCGTAATCGGGCCACTGACTTTTTAAACTTTTAATTGCCACTTGTTTTTGGAATTCACCTCAAATGACAACTAATATCCATCAGCATCGTATTCTGATCCTTGATTTTGGCTCGCAATACACTCAGCTTATTGCACGCCGCATTCGTGAAATTGGTGTTTATTGTGAACTTTGGACATGGAATGTCACTGAAGAGCAAATCCGCGAATTTAACCCGAATGGTATTATCCTTTCTGGTGGACCGGAGAGTACAACTGAGCACGATAGCCCACGTGCCCCGGAATATGTTTTCAATGCAGGTGTACCCGTATTGGGTATCTGTTATGGCATGCAAACGATGTCCATGCAGTTGGGTGGTCAGGTTTCCAACTCTGATGAGCGTGAATTTGGTTATGCTCAGGTTGAAATTAAGCAGGATTGTGAACTATTCCGCGATATTCAAGATGCACTGAGTGAAGCCGGTAAACCTCTGCTGGATGTATGGATGAGCCATGGCGACAAAGTGACTGCTATTCCGGCTGACTTCACGACCATTGCCAGCACAGATACTTGCCCGTTTGCTATCATGGCTAATGATGAAAAACGTTTTTATGGTGTGCAATTCCACCCAGAAGTAACTCACACTCATCAGGGTTTGAATATCCTGAAACGCTTCGTTCTGGATATCTGTCAATGTGAAGCGCTGTGGACACCGGCTTCCATTATTGACGATATCGTAGAGCGTCTGCGTGCGCAGATTGGTGATGATCAGGTTATTCTGGCCTTGTCTGGCGGTGTGGATTCTTCTGTCACAGCACTGTTACTGAACCGTGCAATTGGTAAGCGCCTGACTTGTGTTTTTGTAGACAACGGCTTGCTGCGCTTGAACGAAGCAGATCAAGTGATGGATATGTTCGCCGGTAAATTTGACCTGAACATCGTTCATGTTAAAGCAGAAGATCGCTTCTTGTCTGCGTTGGCGGGAATTAATGATCCGGAAGCCAAACGTAAAACCATTGGTCACGTCTTTATTGATGTGTTTGATGAAGAAGCTTCGAAACAAACTCAAGTTAAGTGGCTGGCACAGGGCACGATTTACCCGGACGTTATCGAATCTGCGGCATCAGCAACGGGCAATGCCCATGTGATTAAGTCTCACCACAACGTGGGTGGCTTGCCAGAAGATATGAAACTGGGTCTGGTTGAACCATTAAAAGAGCTGTTCAAAGACGAAGTTCGTCGTATCGGTCTGGAATTGGGACTGCCATATGAGATGTTATATCGTCATCCATTCCCGGGCCCGGGCCTTGGTGTTCGCGTATTAGGCGAAGTGAAGAAAGAGTACTGTGACTTACTGCGCCGTGCTGATGCTATTTTTATTGAAGAACTGCATAAAGCTGATCTGTACCATAAAGTGAGTCAGGCATTTACCGTATTCCTGCCAGTCCGTTCTGTAGGCGTTATGGGTGATGGCCGTAAATACGATTGGGTTGTTTCCCTGCGTGCGGTAGAAACCATTGACTTTATGACTGCCCATTGGGCACATTTGCCATATGATTTCTTGGGTCGTGTATCAAACAGGATCATTAATGAAGTCGCTGGTATTTCGCGGGTGGTCTATGATATTAGCGGTAAGCCACCAGCGACGATTGAATGGGAATGATTTAACGTCTCCCCCGAGCCTCACCAAATTATCATGATGTTCTAATTAATGCCCTGATTTCAGGGCTTTTTTGTCTCTGTGTTTCACCAAATTCCCGCATTCGTGTACATTTGTGTTTATGTTGATACTGTCAAATAGTGTCTAAGAAGTTGGTATGTTCCATGATTCGAAATGGCCAGAAGATCCTGATGATCTATTCGTTGGCGAGCGGTGGTATTACGGTGAAGTGGCGTAATAGTTTTGCTGTATTTCTCAATTTCCCTACATTCGCTAACGTAAGTAAGTCATCTATAATTTAATCTCCACCAATGCTAAATAAGGAAGCTTTCATGGCTATGCTGAAAGAGAGACAGCTTATGATTATTCGAGCTATGAATGATCAAAATCGCTTAATGCAACCTATTAGTGAAGAGAAATTACAGTTCCTCGGAGAGACGCTTGGATGGGATCAATTAGCTGACGACATAAACTATTTAATAAAAATTGGGCTGGTTAATCATGATGCAATCCTTTTTGATATTGATGGTGGTTATGATTTTAATCCAGAAGCAATGACGCTTACCTCTGCTGGTGTTGATTACGTTAATACGGACATAATAGGTAATGAAATTAATACGGTTATCATCAATATCCATAAAAATACACTGGAACAGATTGAAACAATAATTAATGCTGCGAACTTGTCTGATACTGAAAAGAAAATCCTTTTACAGTTAGTGAAAGAGAAAGGTGCAGAATTTGTGGTTGGTAAGTGCGTAGAGACCTTATTTACTCATACTGATCTGGCTGTTGCTGTGCTTTCAAAGATAGTAAATCCAAAGATAGTAAAAAGAACTTTTTGATTCTCGTTGATAAGCCGGAACTCCCGGCTTAAACCCTCACAACCTTTTCTATAAATTAATTATTTTGGCATTCATCACTAACTCTTAGAATATGATGGAATTTTTATCTGATAGTGGTTCTATAATAAAAAATACAATGTGTCTTCGCATTATATTGGTATGTGATTTTTTTTGCTGCATTTTAACAATAAAGAACAACGTGTAGAAAAGAGTCAGAAAATTATGTTTATGTCTAAGAGAGGGTTATGAGAAGTAGGAAAGTGAAGTTAATTATATTGATGTGGCCTTTTTCATTAAATTGATAAAATAGGTAGTGCAATATTGCGTTGCAAAAAGGAATTAATTATGACTAAACAGCAGCCTATCTCCATTTGGCGATTTCTATCCGACCATGTCCTTGTTCTATTTTAATATTTTTGCTTTGACTGGCCGCAGAGACCTTTTCTGATAAGGCATTTTTCACTGCCCGGTGTAACGCCGCCTGGTTTCCTTTGACCGCCAGAAGATAGTCCCCGCCTTGTTTGACAATACACTCAGCAATTTTAGTCTGACAGCCCATTGCATCAATGGTCACGAGACAACCTTTGATATCCAGCAGCGCAATGAGTTTGGGAATGGCCTTTATTTCATTGGACTTTTTATCTGTTTTTAATTGCCCCATAACGACGCCATTTTGGGTGGCAAATGCACTCACCATATGAATGGCTGACTGTCGATCCTTTCGGTCATAAGAGCCCCGCAACCGTTTTCTATCAATCGCAATGATCTCCCCCGCCAAGTACGTTTACTGACAGCTTGTATCCAACGAATAAAACAGTGTTGGAATTGGAATGGGTCAAGGCGGGATACAATACGGGCAATGGTATCATGAACGGGCAGCCCGGTAAGAAACAACGCCTTTTGTTGAAGCCAATCCAGATGTGTTTCGCCAAAGTCTTCGATATCTTCCCATCCTTCAGCGCCCGCAAGGATGGCACACATCGTCAGGAAAAGAACGTCAAATAAGGGATAACTGATTTTTGCAGACTGCCGTGGGTCGGTTAACTCACCAAAATATTGAGAAAAAGCCTCGACACTCATGAGGGCACTCCCGGAAAAAGGAGTATAAGATCATAACGTTATTTACAGGTCAAATAATTTTAAGTTGATTTAAAAACGTTCGTGATCTTGCCCTGGCAGGACGTTGTGATGCAGACTATCTGAATAAGACGTTTTATGAAACTAAAGAAGTCTTAGAGTGCCAGAGCCGCGGCAAGGAAGAATATTGCAACAGGGTTACATATTACCGTATTAACAATGTATTACCAAAGTATTGCGTTTCCTACATTAACCACGAATGGACTGATTTAAACAGCACCTTGCACTATCAGGGTGCAAGTGAATGGATCAAGAAAAATTCAGTTTCTGGTTGGAACAATCAGGGCGGCAAGTGGATTGACTAGCGTTTGGTTGGTGCAGTGTGCTGCAACACACCGCACCTGCTGATTACAAAATTAATATTAAATTCAAAGAGGTATCAATCATGGAATCAACACTTAAAAATGTAGCACAAAAAACTATTCTGTACTCTCGGAATAAAGGTATTAAATCGGTAACTAATAAGAAATTAAGTGTATTAGTTGTATTAATTTCTTCTGTTTTAGGTTCGGGAAATGTATATGCCGGTAATAATACTATTTTCGGGGATGGTGCTAGAGCGCAGCAAAATAAATCAACGGCTATTGGCTACAATGCTGCGGCAACTGGTAATGCTTCTACTGCATTAGGTGCTGATAGCGTTGCTTCCGGTTGGGAAAGTACAGCATTAGGCGAGAAAGCCAATGCAACAGGGAGCGCATCTACTGCGGTAGGTAATCACGCTCATGCAACTGGGGATGACTCTATCAGTATGGGATTTAACGCTGAAGCCAAAGCCAGTAATTCAATGGCATTTGGTAATAGATCAGTAGCTGACAGAGAAAATACAGTTTCTTTTGGTAACAGTAATAATCAAAAACAAATTGTTAACGTTGCAGACGGTACACAGAAAAATGATGCTGTTAATAAAGGACAAATGGATGTTGTAGACCGAAAAGCAACGGAAGCAAAAAACACAGCTAATCAGGCAAATAATACTGCTAATCAAGCAAATAAAACAGCAAGCAATGCAGTTACAAAAGCTGATACCGCTTTTCAGCGTGCAGAACAAGCTGAAAAAAATGCTAACGCTTATACCAATTCTAAAATTACAGATACAAAGAGTGAATTAAATCAAAATATTAAAAATTCAAAAAAAGAAGCCATTTCAACAAGCAACAGCTATACAGATAGCCGGATTACTGACAATAACGTGATTATCAATAAAAACATTGATAACGCGAAAAATGAAGCGATTACGACCAGTAATAATTACACTGATTTAAAAATCACTGATACCAAAAATGAATTAAATCAAAATATCGATAATTCAAAAAAAGAAGCCATCTCAACAAGCAACGGCTATACAGATAGCCGGATTACTGACAATAACGTGATTATCAATAAAAACATTGATAATGCGAAAAATGAAGCTATTTCATCAAGCAATGATTATACCGATTATTGGTTTAATCAGTTAGACGGTAAAACGGACTCGCGCTTTAAACAAGTGGATAAACGTATCGACCGTTTAGAAAATAAAGTCAATGCGGGATTAGCTGGCGTTACCGCGATTGCATCAATTCCTTATGTTGCCGAAGATAGATTTTCTTTTGGTATGGGAGTTGGTAATTATAAAAACGGTAATGCAATGGCGGCAGGCTTTCAATACAAGCTGTTCACAAATACAAATGTGCGTTTAAATTTTTCATGGGATAACGAAAGTAACTCAGCCGTTGGCGCGGGTTTCGCTGTTGGTTGGTAAAAAATAAAGGCAGGTCTAACCCTGCCTTTTTAATGACCGAAATAGTGTCCTCCCTTTGATCTGTCGGTGACAAGAATACGCCATAAGAGGGTTCTCCTCACGGTACGCGTGACTCAAGAAGGGCCTGACGGCTGGTCTCTTTACTGTCCTGTCCGGGGTATCTGTCAGGAGAAACCCGCGTATTTTCTGACAGAGGCTTTATCCTATGGCTGAAATTCAACAAGGCGTCATCGGTGATGTTGATACCCATAAAGACCTGCACGTTGCAGCGGTCGTTGATCATCATAATGGTGTTGTGGGGAGCGAATTTTTTCCGGCAACCCGAAAGGGATATTGCCAAATGTTATCCTGGATGAAGTCATTTGGGACACTAATCCGGGTAGGTATTGAATGTACGGGGTCATATGGTGCGGGTTTATTACGCTATTTTCAAATGGAAGGTATTGAAGCCCTTGAGGTGACTGCGCCCGATAGAATGGAACGCAGAAAGCGGGGGAAAAGTGACACGATTGATGCTGAATGTGCAGCCCATGCGGCGTTTTCACTCATTCGTACCGTCACACCTAAAACGCGGGACGGTATGGTTGAATCTCTTCGCGTTCTGAAAGTCTGCCGGAAAACAGCCATCGCGGCCCGGCGTGTTGCACTGCAAATGCTTCAGTTCCTTCAGACGCTGCTGCTGTTCTTTGAGTTCAAACAGCAGTTCCTGAAATAGTTCGCGGCTCATTGGGGTCAGGTCATTTTCCGCGTTTTCCAGATGTTCAGGCAAACATTGCTCCACCTTATGAGCGCTTTCCGGGATGGTAATGCCATATTCCAAGCCCAATCCCCGGATCTGATTAATCAGCGCCGTTCTGTTTTTCATTAACCGCTGGCGAACCCGATGCAAACACTGAATATCCTGTTGTGCCTGTGTTTTTTCCGGGACATAACGCATCCCCGGACGACTGTCTGCTTCCACAATAGCTATAGCATCATTTTTGTTGCCCATTCTGAATGGGGCGACATATTGGGGACTGATTTGCTTCACTTCGTGACCAAAGCGTTTAAATTGGCGACTCCAGTGGTTTGCACTGCCACACGCCTCCATCACAATTTTTGAAGGAGGCTGTTGCGTAATGAAAGCGATCAGTTTATTGCGTGAAACCACCGTATTTTTAATCACTTTGCCAAGCGGGGACGCAATATGTACTTGAAACACTCGCTTTGCCAGATCAATTCCGATAACTTGTTCCATTGGACACCTCTTCATATTTTTGCTGATGTATTCAGCATGGCTCACTGAAGCCGTTTTGGGGAGGTGTCCATTTCATTAATCCGGGTTATTAATAGTCTCATTTTTCTATGTGGCTCTCCGTTAACGCTGTTGATGATACTGTTCAGTTTCTATTGGCCCAGATATCGTTGGAAGTCAAAAAGATCAACCGATCCAACTTAAAAAAACAGTTTGCTGAGATATATACGACAGGCATCGATATTCTGGATGAACCCGCATGGCGTTAGCCTGATAAAATTGAGTGTAAAAAGAGTGTGATTCTTTTCACGCTTTACGTTCGAATAGTACAAAACTAAGAAATATTCCTAAATCAACTAAGACCACAGCTCAAGCCAATTTGTTTCTAGTTCCTTAAACTGCCAAGTAATAACAATACCAACGAAAATTTTCGCTTCTTGCGATTTGCCTTTTTTATTTCCACCTGCATCAAAAAAGGCTCTTCTTCTCGTGGTGATCCAAGGATTTCAAATGCTTAAAATTCTAGAACAAATTCGTAAGCCAACACTGGATCTTCCAGTGGAAGTACGCCGCAAAATGTGGTTCAAGCCCTTTATGCAGTCGTATCTGGTGGTTTTTATTGGCTATATGGCCATGTATCTGGTGCGTAAAAACTTTAACATTGCCCAAAATGATATGATCTCGACTTATGGTTTGTCGATGACGCAATTGGGGTTAATCGGGTTAGGGTTTTCTATTACCTATGGGATAGGCAAGACTGTTGTTGCCTACTATGCGGACGGTAAAAACACCAAACAATTCTTGCCATTCATGCTGATTCTGTCTGGCCTTGCCATGTTGGGTTTCAGTATGAGCATGGGTAATTCTGGTGTCAGCATTTTCCTGATGGTGGCATTTTATGCGTTGAGTGGTTTTTTCCAAAGCATCGGAGGACCGGCCAGCTATTCCACGATTACAAAATGGACTCCCCGCAATAAGCGCGGAAGTTATCTTGGTTTGTGGAATATGTCACATAACGTAGGCGGGGCCGGGGCGGCTGGAGTTGCACTCTTTGGTGCCAATTATTTTTTCAATGGTCATGTAATAGGGATGTTTATTTTTCCTTCTATTATTGCACTGATCATTGGCTTTATTGGATTGCGCTATGGTAGCGATTCCCCAGAAAGTTACGGCTTGGGTAAAGTAGAAGAACTATTTGGTGAAACTGTTAGCGAAGAAGATATTGCGGCAGAAGAAAACCAAATGACCAAACGTGAGATCTTTGTTGAATATGTCCTAAAGAATAAGGTGATTTGGTTACTCTGTTTTGCCAATATCTTCCTTTATATCGTGCGTATTGGTATTGACCAATGGTCAACGGTGTATGCGTATCAGGAATTGGGGCAATCAAAAGAAACTGCCATCACGGGTTTCACCATGTTCGAAATAGGCGCGTTGGTCGGTACGCTCATGTGGGGATATCTCTCCGATTTGGCAAATGGTCGTCGTGCTCTGGTTGCTTGCGTCTCGTTAGGTTTAATTATTGTCTGCCTTGAATTCTATCAACATGCAACCAGTGAGTTCATGTATTTGGGTTCTCTGTTTGTACTCGGTTTTCTGGTATTTGGTCCACAATTGTTGATAGGTGTGGCGGCTGTTGGTTTTGTACCGAAAAAAGCGATCAGTGTTGCTGATGGTGTTAAAGGAACGTTTGCTTACTTGATTGGTGACAGTTTTGCCAAACTCGGTTTGGGTATGATTGCTGATGGTGTACCGATCTTTGGATTGACGGGTTGGAAAGGAACGTTTGTTGCCCTGGATGCTTCAGCCTTTGTCTGCCTTAGCCTGCTTGTTTTTGTGGCAATTGCGGAAGAAAGAAAAATCCGAAAAAGTAAGAAAGCGCAGTAATCCATTCTGAAAAAATGTGTCGATGCTGCTGTATTTCTACAGTAGCATCTTCTCACCACCTTTTACCAAAGTATCATCTATTGCTAAGCCATACCAAGAAAGGTAGTTTAGTTTGATTCTTAATTTGATAATAAATAATGATGATTAAAGTAGCGTTAGTTGATGATCATGTTGTTGTTCGTTCAGGCTTTGCCCAATTACTGAATCTCGAATCTGATATTGAGGTGGTGGGAGAATTCAGTTCTTGCGCTGAAGCCAGACAAGGGTTGCCGGGCTCAGGAGCGACAATCTGTATTCTGGATATTTCGATGAAAGATGAAAGTGGGTTGTCACTGCTGCAAGATCTTCCTTCGGGTATTGCCTGTATTATGTTGAGTGTCCATGATTCTGCCACTATGGTGGAAAATGCCTTGAAGGCGGGGGCACGTGGTTATCTCAGCAAACGTTGTAGCCCGGATGAATTAATTCAGGCAGTACGCACTACGGCAAATAATGGTTGTTATCTTACACCGGATATCGTGCTCAAATTGACCTCATCAAAAAGCAATCCAACTTCATTGGAACATCTGACTAAACGAGAACGACAAGTAGGAGAAATGTTGGCCCGTGGTATGGATGTCAAGGCGGTGGCGGCGGAATTGGGGTTGAGCCATAAAACAGTGCATGTCCATCGCGCTAATGCGATGAGTAAGTTAGGGGTAACGAATAACGTTGGTTTAGCTAATTATTTTGCCACTAGTGATTTTTAATGTATCGATATCTGATTAACTCACTCTGCGGTTGGCTGCTGTTTTCTTGTTGGTGGTTCTGTTTATGGGTAATTGCCTACTATTTTATCAATGACTCAGAACTGGCTATTTTATTTTTTCCTTTTTCTTTGCGTCTCGGTATCGTACTGCATACTCCCAAGCATTATTGGCCGACTGTTTATAGTGCAGAATGGGTGCTGACCGTTTGTTTGACGCTCTTAATGGGGCAATTGCAATGGCTTACAGTATTAACCGCCAGCATAGCCAGTCTCCCGGTTGTTTGGTTTGCCAGCCGTTATTATTTCGGTAGCCAATGGCAGCGATTCACTGTCATGATCAGTGTGATCCTGGTAACTTCTCTCATTAATGTTGTGGCAATAAGTAATCATAGCTCTGCTTTGATTATTGCATTTTTGGTGAGCTTAACGGGTGGTGTCATGTTGATTCCTTTGTGTTATTTGGTATGGCACTATTTGTTCCAAAAAGTTTGGTTTCCGTTGACTGCCAATCTGGTATCACATCGGCTTCAGTTTCGCACGAGTCACATTACTCTGTGTATTTTGTTATTTATACTGAATATTTTCTTGCAGGTGGGTTTGCCGAATGAGTTACGCTACTTTGCCCCATTTTGTTTAGCCATCCTGATTATCTTTCTGGCTTTTCGTTATGGTTGGCAAGGTGCTGTACTCGGTACTTTATTGAACAGTATTGCATTGATTGCTGCGCGTAGTGGCGTTTCGAGTATGGAGATCACGGATCTGCTGTTATCGCTTTTAGTGCAAACGTTAACGGGTATTATGTTGGGGATGGCGGTTCAGCGTCAGCGTGACCTTAATGTGCAGTTAAAGCGTCAACTGCATCGTAATCACAGCTTATCCCGTCAATTGGTAAAAGCAGAAGAATCAGTGAGGCGAGAAATTGCCCGTGAATTGCATGATGAAATTGGTCAGAATATTACCGCTATTCGTACACAAGCCAATATCATTCAGCGTGTCGAAGTCACGCCAATTAGTTTTAACTGCGCTAAAACTATCGAATCATTATCTCTCAATGTTTATGATACGACTAAAGGATTGCTTAGTCGGTTGCGTCCTAAAATCCTTGATGATCTTGGCTTGAAAGAAGCCATTGAACAATTATTGCGGGATATGGAATTTGCATCCCATGACATATTAGTGGAAATTCACTGGGAAGCGGATTCTGCGGTGGCTATTGAGCAACTGAGTGATACAACCAAAATCACCTTATATCGTCTTTGTCAGGAAGCACTGAATAATGCCCTGAAATATTCTCAAGCCAATCATATTGAACTGCATTTTTCTGTCAGGGAAAAGATTAAGTTGCTGATCAAAGATAACGGTATTGGCTGTAAGGCCGAAGACCATATGAAAGGATTTGGTTTACGTGGTATGCGGGAACGTGTGCAGGCCCTGGGTGGAACGTTCTCAATTTATAGTGAAAAACGACAAGATGGTCTGGCTCATTCGGGGACAGATTTGTCAATCATTTTTCCTAAACTTTAAGATACAGTCATGACCGTTTTTTCTCAATCCAAGCCGGCCCATCAACGTCATTTGTCTGATGGAGAAATTCGAGAGCAATACCGTTATTGGCGCTTGCATATCATGCTGAGCCTTTATATAGGCTATGCGCTGTTTTATTTTACCCGCAAAAATTTTAACTATGCGATGCCTGCCATGATAGCCGATCTTGGCCTTGATAAAGGTGAGATTGGCCTTATTGGCACGCTGTTTTACATCACATATGGTTGTTCCAAATTTCTTTCCGGCATTATCTCTGACCGTTCTAATCCGCGTTATTTCATGGGAATAGGGCTAATTGCCACAGGCATCATCAATATCTTTTTTGGCTTGTCCAGCTCGATTGTCATGTTTACCTTCCTTTGGATATTAAATGCGTGGTTTCAGGGATGGGGATCACCGTCATGCGCTAAGCTGCTTACGAGTTGGTACTCCCGTTCAGAGCGTGGATTCTGGTGGTCGTTATGGAATACTTCACATCATGCAGGCAGTGCATTGGTGGCATTGTTTGTCAGTTTTTTGACATTGCATTTTAGCTGGCGGGAAGGGTTTATTGTGCCGGGTTGTTTGGGCATTTTAGCTGGCCTGTTTTTATGTTGGCGATTACGTGATAAGCCCACAACTATGGGGTTGCCGACTATCGGTCAGTTTCGTAACGATCATTTGGAAAAGATGCAGGAAAGCCAAGGGCAGGGATTAACCACCAGAGAAATACTGAAAACATATGTTTTTCGCAATAAATACATTTGGTTGCTTTCGTGTAGTTATGTGTTGGTATACATCGTTCGCACGGTTATTAATGATTGGGGAAACCTCTATTTGACGGAATATCACCATTATGATTTGGTGAGTGCAAATGCGGTGTTATCCCTGTTTGAAATCGGTGGATTTATAGGATCGCTGGTGGCAGGTTGGGGATCAGATAGAGTGTTTGGTGGTAATCGTGGGCCGATGAACCTGATATTTGCAATGGGGATTTTTTTGTCAGTGGCGGCTTTATGGCTGATGCCTATGACGGGTCTGGTTTTTCAATCAATCGGTTTTTTTGCCATTGGTTTTTTTGTCTTTGGCCCACAATTGTTGATCGGGATGGCTGCTGCTGAATGTTCACACAAAGATTCCGCAGGTGCTGCAACGGGTTTTGTGGGGCTTTTTGCTTATACAGGAGCCGCTCTTGCTGGTTATCCTTTTGCCGTCATTTTGGAGCATTACCATTGGACAGGGTTATTTATTACCATTTCTGTCTGCGCAGTAATGATAGGTTTATTATTACTCCCGTTCTTACAAGCTCAGTTTCCCCGGCACGTAGGGAAGGGAGAGCATAAAGCCGACTGACTGCCTGAAAGTCAGTATTAAGAAAGGGAATGCCTATTGCACCACTCTTCTCTGGTTATTTCCCAGAACTCACAATTATATATGCCTGACACATATTGTTTTTTTTCCGTTCTTATTAATCTTTCTCCTTGTGCTGATGAGATCTTTTTTGAGCGTTGATTAATACTGGCTTTTTGCGTTCTGAGAACAGGTTTCCCCAATGTGTGAAACCAATAATCGGTCACTCTTTCACAGGCTTCGCGCATCAATCCCTGACCTTGATAGTCTAAAGACAGCCAGAAACCCCGGTTATTATCTTGCTTATCATATAATCCGATCACACCAATTAGTTCTTCAGGGTATTTTTTAGTTCTGATAGACCATAACCATGCTTTTCCTGATTGCATGGCAGGCAGAGCGATTTTATTGACAAAATATTCAGCTCCATCAGCAGGATAAGGCCAAGGAACTGCACTGCCATCTAAGTATTTGACGATATCCCAATGAGGGAATTTTTGCTGAATTTGAGGCGCATCATTATGTGCTAATTTTTTTAATAGAAGCCGTTCAGTTTCTAGATCGTCAATTGACATAATGCCTCCAATTGTAATAAAAATGTTGTAATCTGCTCTTCAAGGACATTAATTTTAGTGTGAAAAATAGTCAATTCAATTTTTCAATTCAGTAAAATAACGGGATAAAGCATGGTATATAAAACTATGGTATAGTAGGCTCCCCCTGAATTTTTCCTACCCACCGGAATGTTATGTCTTATCAATGTCCTTTATGCCACTTGCCATTACTGTTTGCTCATCATCAATGGCGCTGTGAAAACAACCACCAATTTGATTGTGCAAAAGAAGGGTACGTCAATTTGATGCCCGTTCAGCATAAGCGTTCAAAAGAACCGGGTGATAGTGTGGAGATGATGCAAGCAAGAAGGGCATTTTTGCATTCTGGGCATTATCGAGCATTGCAACAAAAAGCAATTGAGCTGCTTAATGAATATTTGCCGGAGGAAGCGGAAACACTGCTGGATATTGGTTGTGGTGAGGGTTATTACACGGCTGCGGTACAGAAACAGTTAAG
Source organism: Xenorhabdus sp. PB62.4 (assembly GCF_014467285.1). Taxonomy (NCBI): domain Bacteria; kingdom Pseudomonadati; phylum Pseudomonadota; class Gammaproteobacteria; order Enterobacterales; family Morganellaceae; genus Xenorhabdus; species Xenorhabdus sp. PB62.4. The sequence continues at coordinate 24,979 of NZ_NKHR01000013.1, forward strand.
CCATTATCGTAACCTGACAGTATATGGACTGGATGTGGCGAAGGTAGCGATTCGTTATGGCGCAAAACGTTATTCCAACGTTAATTTCTGCGTGGCATCCAGTCATCGGTTGCCATTTGCAGACAGTGCAATGGATGGCATTTTACGGATTTATGCCCCCTGTAAAGCAACAGAATTAGCTCGCGTAGTGAAACCACATGGTATTGTTTTAACGGTGACACCAGGCCCACGTCATTTGTATCAATTGAAAGAGTTGATTTATCAGGAAGTGCATTTGCATCCTGAAAACCATGAGCAATGGGAAGGATTTGATTTAATTTCGACGCAAACGCTGGCTTATCCAATGTCATTGGATGGTGAACAAGCCCATAATTTATTGCAAATGACTCCTTTTGCCTGGCGGGCTTCGGAAGAAATTAAAGCTGATTTGTTGTCGAAAGATAGCTTTAATTGTGAAGCCGATTTCACATTGAAAGTATACCGGCGTATTTGATAGCAATAATCTTATATTCGTCTTCTGGAGTAAATAAAAACTTATTTACTCCAGGGAAGAGATTATTCAGCATACATAACTAATTGAAGGTGCTCGAATAATATATTGAAGCCAATGCAAATTAATACCAATCCACCAATTAACTCAGCACGTTTACCCAATAGAGGGCCAATATAACGGCCTATTAACATTCCCAACGTCGCCATAATCATGGTCATAAGCCCGATTGTCATGGCGGTATGCAGAATATCAACTTGCAAGAAGGCAAGACCGACACCAATTGCCATGGCATCCAGACTGGTTGCAATAGCAGTGAGAACCAATGCCACGGAACTATGGCGTTGACGTGTGGTTTTACGAGGCGTTTCAGATTCATGTTTGAAGCTTTCAATAATCATTCGGCAGCCAAGAATGAAAAGTAATGAAAAGGCGATCCAATGATCCCATTCCATAATATATTGGCTGGCATACAGGCCCAATCCCCAACCAATTAAAGGGGTGCAGGTTTCAACCAGGCCAAAGATAATACCCGTGCGGATAGCTTCACGAAAATGAGGACGGTGCAGAGAGGCTCCTTTTCCGACTGCTGCGGCAAAAGCATCCATGGAAAGTGCTAGTGCGAGAATAAGTGTTGCATAGAAATTCATCAAAATAGCCTCGGTTGGGTAATTCCATATACACACAACTTCACCCCCAACCAATGGTGCAGCTATGTGTCTATGGTCTTGCCAACCATTCAGAGCCTCCTTGTTTGGCTCTTTAGGCATTCGCACCACGTTTTATTTTAAACGAGCATGTTGATACGAATTTTCCAGAAACTGTCTGGAACAGGCTACTCCCCAATGACTGAGCCGGACAATATCATATTCAGAATAAAAGGCAAAAAATTTCATTATATTTTTGACATGGAACTGATAATGGTTATCATTACCTTTTTTGAGGTAAAAAATAAGACCAATAATTCGCTTTGGTCTTATTTAATCTATATGGATTTAAAGTAAGGGGAAAAGATTATTTGTTATTCATAAGGAATTGATAAATTTTTTCCAGATCATCTAGTTTTGTGACAGATATATATATTTTATTATGTTCTAACTCCATCATGAGAATACCATCTTCAGATAAATTCATTGCCTTAATACTTTCATAAGGGAAAAAGCGATAAGCATGATAGAAGCCTTGTTCTTTAAATATTAATTTCGGTGAGCGAATATAACCTAAATATAACGTTACGAAGATGATAAATGATAATAAATAGGTAGTGAATTGGCTGCCATGAGATGTGACGTTATTGTAAATAACAACTCCGATCAAAACGATGAAGATCAGGGCATCAATCCGCTGTTTTCTTTTAAGTTTTATATTTAACAGCGTCTTACCTTTGAGCTGATTGATAATAAATTCATCATAAATTGCAAAAGCGAGCATTAACACAATCAAAATTATCAAGATGATATCATTCAAGCTCATTTTTAGTCCCTATTTTTCATTGCGGATGGAAGCCTTTTTGTAAGAATGGGGAGGTTCTGCCTCCCCATATATTGAAATGGTACAAAAAAGCAAATTTAGCCAAGGAAACCAAAACGGAAACCGACGATACCCAGAATGAAAAAGCCCACGATTATCCACAGAGGATTGACTTTTTTCCGCAGTAGCCACATACAGCCGAATGTCAGCAATAATGGCATCAGGCCAGGCATTAATTGATCCAGGATTGTTTGAACGGTAGTCACTTTCATTTCACCAGTGAGTGGATCGGGGACTTCTGAAACCACTAGCGGAATATTGACTTTCGTCCATTTATTGACCAAGGCTCCCATAACAAATAAGCCCAGAATTGACGCTCCTTCCGTCATTTTCTGCAAGAAGCCACCACCCATATCTTTAACGATATCTAGGCCTTTCTTATAGCCATAAGCTATCCCGAAGTAATGGGTGAGCAAACGTACCAAATTAAACAGAAAGAAAAATAGAATAGGGCCCAACAGGCTGCCACTCATGGCAATACCGGCACCAAGGGCGGCGAATACCGGGCGTACAGTTCCCCAGAAAATGGGGTCACCTACACCCGCCAAAGGCCCCATCAAGCCAACCTTGATACCGTTGATAGCGCCGTCATCAATGTCGGCTCCGTTGGCACGCTGTTCTTCCATTGCCATGGTGACACCAAGAATAGGTGCTGCAACATAAGGGTGAGTATTAAAGAACTCCATATGTCGCTTTAAAGCTTGTTTCCTTTCTTCGGTATTCTCTGGGTACAAGCGACGAATGGCAGGTACCATTGAGAAGCAGAAACCAAGCGCTTGCATGCGTTCAAAGTTCCATGAACCCTGAAAGAGGTTAGAACGGAGGAAAACACCGCGGATATCGCTTTGCGTCAGTTTTTTCTGACCCATATTTTTTGTCTCTGACATATTGTTTATCCTCTTAATCTAATTCGTTATCAAGGTCGTTTGAGGTATTGCCAGCAGAAGCGGCTGCCTGTGATTGGTTGTATTTAGGGCTAAGCTGGATATACAGGATTGCCATAACGATACCAATGACACCTAATGCAACCAGGTTGAAATTAGTGAAAGCGGCAGTGACAAAACCAAGGTAGAAGAATGGCATCAGATAACCCGCACGCATCATGTTAATTACCATTGCATAACCAACCACCACGATCATGCCACCAGCGATATTCAGACCACTGGTAACGACTTGTGGGATGGAGTTCAGCATGTTCTGAACTTCAGAGGTTCCTACGGATATCGCAACAATCAGAGCAGGGATAGCAATGCGCATAGCCTGTAACATCAGGGCTGAAATATGAATGATGCTGATTGCACGAAGATTACCGTTTTCTGCCGCCTTATCTGCTGCGTGCTGGAAACCAACAGTCAGAGTACGAACGATAATGGTCAGAACCTGTCCTGCCGCAGCCAGCGGGATCGCCAGTGCGATACCGGCGCCAACATCTTGCCCGCCGGCAATGACCAGAATGGTTGAAATGATGGAGGCCAAAGCGGCATCAGGGGCAACTGCCGCACCGATATTCATCCAGCCAAGCGCGATCATTTCCAGTGTACCGCCGATGATGATGCCGGTTTTCATATCGCCAAGCACTAAGCCGACTAATGTACAGGCAATTAATGGACGGTGAAATTGAAACTCATCAAGAATAGATCCCATGCCTGCGATACAGGCAACGATGAATATCAACACAAGTTGAACAACGGTAATTTCCATTGTTTTTCTCCTGTAACCAAATGTACTTTGGTAAGAATTTTGTTATTGAGTAATGGTTAATAAAATGACATCTGTTTTTGTTTTTAAACTTTTTTCAGCAGATCCATCATATTTAAACGGGTATCACTGGCGACTTTACGAGCTTCAAGTTCGATGCCATGAGAACTCAGTTTTCTAAAGGCTTCAATGTCAGTATTATCAACAGAAATCGCGTTGTTGATCTGGGTTTTTCCCTGACGGAAAGCCATACCACCGATATTTACGGATTCGAGAGTGACGCCTCCTTCTACAATGCGCAGGACATCTGTCGGGTTGGTGAATAGCAGCATGACGCGCTCACCCGCATATTTAGGGTTGTTGTAAACACGAACACACTTGGCAACATCCACGACGTGTGCACTGACGCCCGGAGGGGCGACTTGTTTCAATAAAGTAGAACGTACGGTATCTTGAGCAACTTCATCACTGACAACAATAATACGCTTGACGTTGGTTTCTTTCGTCCAACGGGTAGCAACCTGACCGTGAATAAGGCGATCGTCGATACGTGCGAGAGCGATCTTCATATGGCCGCCCGCAGCAGGCGCTGAGATTGGTGTTACGGCAGGGGCTGCCTGTTTAACTGGTTCAGGTTTTGCGGGTTCTTCAGTTTGTTCGGTTTTTAGGGCCCGGATGCCTTCTTTCCCTGTTTCTAATGCAACAGCAACCAATTCTTCCATTGATGGATCGTCGTCACGGCACATGAAAGCTTCAACCAACATCGGGACGTTTACGCCCGTGATTATTTCGTAGTTGTCTTTATCGACGACAATACGGTTTGCAGCATTGAATGGGCTACCACCCCAAGTATCGACAAAAAACAAAACCCCTTGTTCTGTATCAAGCGATTCCAGTTTTTTGTTGTACTTATCGAATAATGTATCGGCATTTTCACCGGGTACGAAGTCGATATAAGAAACATTCTCCTGTTCTCCAATCAACATCTCTGCAGTATGAAGCAGTTGTTCTGCTGCAGCCCCATGTGTGCCAATCATAATGGCTATACTCACTTGTTTTCCCCTTTCTGTAACAATTGAACTCAGGCCTACTGTAAGCTCACACTCAATATTTCTAATGTATTTAATCCCCTATCAATAAGCATGATAGTTGCAAACATGAAACCTTATCGAGAATTTATCTCAATATTTCATTTCTTACGGTTTTATATTTCGTTACATAAGAAAATATGTCGTTAGATTATCATTTGAAACCTTCAAGAAAATTGCTATCAGTCAGAAAAATTAAGATAGGCTGTTTTGATAGTTAAAAACGAGATTTTGTACTTTTTTATTTTAAATATCGTATTTTTATTTTGATATTTATTATATTTTTGGTTTTTTAAACTGTTTCCGGTAACATTTTATTAAACTTTGTATAAAAAAATTGTGATGTTTTTACGGTAAAATACAAAATAATGTGCTTTGGTGATCCGTTTCAGCCAAAAAATATCACTACCAAATGGTAGGGGTATTGTTTCAACTAGAATTTGGTATATCAATAATTATGGGGGGATGACCGTCGAAAATTGGTAGTAAAAAATACAGATGATCGCCAAATCGTTGGTAAAAGGATTCACGGGGGCATATCTATGGAGATAAAGGCCATATCTTGCAGGCTCTGTATGATAAATTGGCTGCGAGGGGGTTTTATATCTCTGGTGTAATTTTCACTACTTTCTTAGAAAAATGATGGTGAGTTAATACATTAATTTGAGCCTTTTCAGGATAAAATTCCTGAGCCTACTTATTTCTCTTCAATTTCCTGCTAATGGTCGATGAATTTCAATTAAGTGATTCAGCAATGGCATATTGTGAAAATCCTTCTTTTTTTAAATTGAAAATCTGGTATCTTTCTGTTTCAGTCAGTTGTTTATAGATCATGGCGCATTTTACTTTAGTGGGAAAGATGCCTGCTATAGCGACTGATTGCCCTTCTGAAAAATTGCACTTATTAATCAGAACTGCCAATAATAAATTATTTTATGTTGTTCATTACTAAGGCACGCTAATAAATGTTGCAATGCAATGCAAATTAACAAATCTTGTTCCAAGAAAAGTATAATTATTGTGCCAAGGAAAATGTAATGAATAAAATTAAACGCCTTAATCGTGATGTGAATAGTTATGAACAGATTACAAGTTGTACCTCTTACTCAGTACCAAAAAGAAATATACTATGAAACTCAACGTAACCCAGAAAGCGGTCAGTTCACTATATCCATAGCGAGGATATTAAAAGAAAATATTAACTTTGAAAAATTTATTAATTCAGTTAATGACTTTATTAATCAAGATGTTGCATGCCAATTGCGTATCGTTGAACACGCAGAAGTGTTGGGTCAGCAAATACAAGATACGGCAGTTAATCAAGTGAAAGTCATTGATGCCAAAAATGAAGATATTAGTGTACTTTTCCGTAAATGGTCAGAACGAGTTTTTAATCTAAATGACAAATCGCTCGTTGAGATTGCTCTGTTACGAAATCTACAAAATGACGGCGCTGCTATTTTTATTCGTGTTCACCATATTATTTGTGATGGTTGGGGAATAAACCAATTAGCAGAAAAAATTCTACATTTCTACCAAAACAATGATCTTAATCAAGGAATGTTGTATAGCAATTACGAGAAGTATATTTCAGCAGTAATTGAACAAGAAATAACTTTGTCACAGCCGGAAATAGAACAACAAATAACGGAGCTGGCTGAATTTACACAATGCAATGAGCCCGTTTTTTTTAATCGTGGAAAGAAAAGTAATCTTTCTCGCTTCATGCGCCACCGATATATATTGGCTAAGTCTGAGGTTACAAAAGCGATATCTCAAGGAATTAATCCCTACCAAGTTATTATGTCTGCGGTAGCTATTTTATTGTCACGGTTACACAATAGTACCCAGATAACAATAGGCGTTCCTTTACTCAACCGTCGCAATAATCAACTTGATATGGCTGGTCATTGGGCTAATACGCTGCCACTTGCTATTGCGATAGAAGAAGATGATACCCTTATTGATCTGGCGGCTCGTATTAAAACAGATACCACAAAACTGAAAACGTTTGAGCATATTCCGCTCGGGCGTCTGCTTAAGTCTATGGGAACAGCAAAACGTCGGTGTTTCGATGTCACTGTATCTTATAACCGCTTTCCCACCGTAGATGCTTCCTGTTATACCTATAAAAGTGAAGGTAACTATGCACCGGCTCATGAAAATGATGCGATAGCGATCTATATCTGTACCGATGGAAACGATAATGATGTCACTATTGACATCGTCGGAGCTGTCGATATTTTCGATGAAAATTATACATTTGAAACCCTTACCGCTTCTTTAGAGCGTATTATCGAACAATTTATTGAATCACCAACACAAACTGTCTCGGCAGTGAATCTCTCTCCGGCGGAAGAAATAGCTCAACTGGCTCTTTTTGAGCAAGGGCCCATTGCAGAATTCTCGAAACAAGAGACTTTATCAAGGTTATTTGATGCTCAGGTTTCATTGCATGGAAACGCAGTCGCTATCGCAGATTCTGGTGAGCAACCCACGCTGACTTATACTCAGTTCCAGACACGCATAGACAATATGGTTACGGTGTTACTGAAAGAGAACGTGCGGAAAGGAGATATCGTTGCAATCTTAATGGATCGCAGTACGGATATGCTTACAGCTATTTTTGCTGTATTAAAAGCAGGCGCGGCTTATCTGCCTATCGATCCCAATTATCCGCAAGAGCGGATTGATTATATGCTGAATGATAGTGGTGTCGGAGTCATCATATCCGACAAAACTAATCAGTCTTTAATCGCTAAATCTTATATTGTCATTGATGGTAATAACATTTCCGCTCAAGAAAATGTAAAACAGCCCAATTTATCTACAGCAGATTCTCTGGCATATATGATTTATACATCCGGCTCCACCGGGCAACCTAAAGGAGTTATGATCGATCATTATTCAGCGGTAAATCGGATTGAGTGGATGCAGGAACGTTATTCACTGGATAGTACCGATGTGATACTACAAAAAACACCGATTTCATTCGATGTATCTGTTTGGGAATTGTTTTGGTGGTCTATTTCTGGGGCTGCTGTCCACTTATTGCCACCCGGTGCTCACAAAGATCCATTGGAAATAATAAAAGCAATCAGTCTGCATAATGTGACTACATTGCACTTTGTTCCCTCTATGCTCCAGCCTTTCTTAGATATTTTGGAGGCTGAACCTGAATTAGTGGTCAAATTAACCAGTCTGCGCCGTGTGTTCACCAGCGGTGAAGCACTTCCTCCTGCGCGGGTTAATCAGTTCCGTAAAATCTTTTCCACTTTTGGTTTAAATGCACCGGCTTTGATCAATCTGTATGGCCCAACAGAGGCCACCGTAGATGTATCGTATTTCGAGTTTCTTCCTGAACATAACGATGTTATCAACCGCGTCCCCATTGGTTTTCCGATCAACAATATTTCACTGAGGATTATGTCTCAGCATGACACCCGACAGCCAATCGGCATTGCGGGTGAGTTGCAGATCAGCGGTATTGGTTTGGCCCGTGGTTATCACAATAAGCCAGAATTAACTGACGAAAAATTCATTTGGGATGGAGAGCAGCGCTGGTATCGCACAGGAGATTTAGCAAGGTGGTTATCTGACGGTAGTATCGAATATTTAGGAAGAATTGATAATCAGGTGAAGATCAGAGGGAACCGCATTGAATTGGGGGAAGTGCAAAACACGCTCGAACGCATTCCTGAAATTACCCAAGCTGAAGTTTTACCACAAAAGAATAATAATGGTGATACTTATCTTTGTGCATACTATGTTATTAATAACCCAGGTGTTACCAATAACCCAAGTGTCACCAATAACCAGAGCCTTACATCTGAGAAATTACGTGAAACTTTACTGGAATTTTTACCTGATTTCATGGTTCCACTGAAATTTTTTCAGGTTCCCTCTATTCCTCTTACCCCAAACGGTAAAGTCGACCGGGGCGCTCTTAGTGCATTGGTGAAAACAGAAGCTTCGAGTTGCCATGATGATGCTCAGACTGAAACTGAGTATAAATTGTCAGAAATTTGGAAACGGATATTAAAGATTGAACAACTCAGTGTACAGGATAATTTTTACACATTAGGAGGTGATTCCATCTTAATGTTGAAAGTGCGTTCTGAAGCTGAAAAGGCGGGCATGAATGTGACTCTTTCTGAGTTGTCACAACATTTGACGATAGCTGAGTTGAGCCAACAAATTGACATCGGCCATAAAGCTCAAAAAACCAAAGAATTACCGCCTCTTGCACTGATCAAAGAAAAAGAGCGTGCGAAACTTTCTCAATATGCTGACGCATTCCCTGCAACCCAACTCCAACTTGGCCTGATATATCATAGCCAGCAGAGCAAAAGCTCAGGCACTTATAAGGATGTTTTCCGCTATACGCTGAAAGGAGAGTGGAAACCTGAAATATTCCGTAAAAGTGCAGCAGCAACTATCCAACGTCATCCTGCTCTTCGTTCACACTTTAATCTGGCTGATTTCAGCGAACCCTTGCAAGTCATTAATCGCAGTATCAATCTTAACCATGCAGTCGTGATTCAAGATATTAGCTTATTGCCATTGATTGAGTCTGAACAACTTATTAAAGAGTGCATGAAAAAAAGAAGTCGTCAGGACTACCATTTTGATGGTGCGCCTTTGTATCACATCTGTTTGTTCAGAACCGCAGAGGCTATAGAGATGGTATTTAGTTTCCATCATGCCATTCTGGATGGCGGTAGTGTGGCAAATTTGGTGCGTGAATTATTCTCTCGTTACCTGAATGATGGCATGTATTTTTCTGAGACGGATGTACTTCCATCACCTGCGTTATACATACAGGATGAGCTTCACGCATTACAAGATCAGGCATACAGCGAGTTCTGGAAAGAAACATTTAATGGACTTCCCCGAACGCAATTCCCCGGATACCGGTTGTACGAAAGTTTGCCGAAAAATCAGATTTTCACAAAAAAGGCCATTATTCCAGAAGAAATTGAAACCAAGCTGAAGACTCTGGTACAGCAAGAAAATGTGTCAATTAAATCGGTTTTCTTTGCTGCACATTGTTTAACTGTGGCTATGTTTACAAATCAGGATGAAATCGCGACGGGATTGGTTACCCATGGCAGGCCCGATGCACAGAATTCAGAGCAAACGCTAGGCTTGTTTCTTAATACATTACCTGTGCGTTTCTCTTTGGCTGACAAAACATGGAAAGAGTGTATTCATTCTGTATTTAGTGCTGAACAGCGTCATGCGCCATACCGTAAATATCCACTTAATGCTATCCAGCAGGTGGCAGGCGAAGGGGCAAGAATAAGTTCCGCATTCAATTACATTCACTTCCACGTATTATCCGAAGTATTTGGCGGCCCTGATTTGTCTCTCATCGCATTTGAACCGTGGGAAGAAACTAACTTTGAGATATTACTCAATGTTATGACTGACTTCATCACAGGTCAAAATTATTTACGATGTGATTTTGATGGCAATGTTTTCTCACAAGTGCAGGCGGATACTTACATAGACACCTATATGGCCCTATTGAACAGAATGGTCAGTAGTGGTGATCAAAGGGCAACTCTGAGCCAGCCGCTCACACCAAGAAGCAAGGAAATACCATCTCAGGAATTCATATCAACGTTGGCTATGATTGCGAAAAATGTACAGGAGCAACCTGATGCAATAGCGATTCGTTATCACGGCCTGCAATGGAGTTATGAAAAACTATGGTCAGAGTCTGGGAAAATTGCTTCCGCACTGATTTCTGAGGGGGTTGTTCAGAATACACCTGTCGCTATTGCTCTTGAGCGTTCTCCGACACTTGTTGCATCACTGATTGGTGTGATGAGAGCGGGAGGAGCCTGTTTACCATTGGATCTGAGTTATCCGGCTCAGCGTATTGAAGCTATGGTGGAACAGGCTCAACCGATACTGGCTATTGTTGATGGTACATCCGATAAGTTACTCAACGTAGTGACAATCCCGACAATGAGAGCGGACACGTTGCTAAACGGAAATAAACGTGTACCCGATATAGAAATACTCCCTGAGCAGTTGGCTTATTTACTGTTTACATCAGGTTCAACGGGCAAGCCCAAAGGCGTGGCAATGCCGCATCGTAGCCTGTCAAACTTGGTTACCTGGCAGAATGAAACTCATACTGGTAAGAATATTCGTTCTACCTTGCAGTATGCGCCTCTGAGTTTTGACGTTTCATTTCAGGAAATTTTCTCTGCATTGACTTCTGGTGGAGAATTACACCTTATTAGTGAAGATGAACGGCGTGATCCTTTGCAGTTACTGCGTATTATCGAGACAGACCAAATAGAGAGGATCTACCTGCCTTATGTTGCACTTCAGCAATTAGCCGAAACAGCAGTAGCATTAGGCACTTACCCGAAAAATCTGAAAGTTGTCATTTCATCCGGTGAGCAACTCCGGGTTACCGAAGATATTCGTCTGTTTATTGGACAAATAAATAACGGTATCCTTGAGAATCAGTATGGCCCCACAGAAACTCATGTCATTACCGCATTTACAATGCAAGGTGATCCGGCATCTTTCCCTGCGCTTCCACCTATTGGTAAAAGTATCAACAATTCAGATATCGTGCTCCTGAACAGTCAATTACAAGAAGTGGCTTCTGGTGAACAAGGTGAAATTTATGCTCGCGGTTTACCTGTCGCACTGGGTTATTACCGCCAACCAGAATTAACCGCAGAGCGCTTTATTATGTTCAAAGACAGTGATGAGCCACTGTATCGTACGGGTGATCTGGGCGTGAAGCTTAAGGATGGCAATATTCTCTGTTTAGGCCGCAAGGATACGCAGGTTAAAGTCCGTGGTTATCGCATTGAATTGGCAGAAATAGAATTAGCCGTATCGAGTACGCCCGGTGCTGATGAAGTATTGAAAGATGTTGCAGTCGTCGTTCAACAGCACGGTGAAAGTGATGGTTTCTTGGTCGCATTCCTGATCGGGGAAAAGAACGAAGTATTTACTGTGCGTGTACAGCAACATTTGGCTGAAACGCTGCCTAAACATATGCTCCCTTCTCAAATAGAGTGGTTGGGCTCACTGCCTAAGACCCCAAGTGGGAAACGTGATGATGCGGCGTTACGCAGTATGCGGATCATACATGGACATAATGCGGTAGAGGATATTGCTCCGCGAGACAACTATGAACAAGTATTGTGTGATTTGGCTGCGGACTTGCTGAAAATACCCGGCTTATCTGTTCATCAAAATTTGTTTGATATCGGTGGTACTTCATTGACAGCCATGAGAATGGTCGTTCTGGTAGAAAAATATTTCGGTATCAGCATTCCTTTGTCTCTTTTCGTTAGTAACCCGACTGTCGCACAGTTAGCGACACATGTCAGAGAAAAAGGCGGACATCCCCAATTCAGTCCTCTTGTCCCCATGCGTACTACCGGTCATAAACGGCCATTGTTTTTTGTCCATCCAATGGGGGGAAATGTTTTGTCCTATTTACGGCTAGTGAAGCATTTCCCCAAGGATCAACCTTTCTATGCGTTGCAGGCTCATGGAGTGGATGCGGGATCTATGCCATTAGCTAGTGTGCAAGAACAAGCGGCAAATTATTTGGAAGCCATACGTCAAATCCAGCCATATGGCCCGTATTCAATCGGCGGTTGGTCTTATGGCGGCTTTGTCGCATTTGAGATGGCACGTCAGTTAAAAGAGCATGGGGAAGAAGTGGCAGATCTTTTTGTCTTAGACACGGTTGCGCTTAACACGAGCTCTCAGGGAAAAGTGAATGAGGATGCACTATTACGATGGTTTTTCTGGGAATTACTGTGGGTTAATGAAGGGGCGACTCTTCCTGAGCAGATTGTACCGGAACAGATGACTTCTTTGCAGGAACGATTTGAATATATTACGGAACATGCCATTGCCACAGGCGCAATTCCACAAGGCAGTTCTCGTGCTGTCGTACAAAGATTATTTGATGTGTATAAGGCCAATTGGAAAGCCGCTGCGGATTATGCTGCTTACACGGCAGATATCAATATGACTTTATTACATGCAACGCGCCCATTACCCGAAGTACTACGCTCTATGCATGATGCGATAAGAAGTGAATATCGTGATCCTAAAAATGGCTGGGAGGGTAAAACAGCGGGTTATATCAATGTCATTGACGTACCCGGAGATCATTTAGAGATTATGGAAGAGCCGTATGTGGCAGAAGTTGCACAAGTTATCCTTCGGGAAATGAGTGAATTCTCTAAAGAACAAGTATTGTTAGTTTCGGAGAAAGTATGAATCGTCCATTAAAAGTGATTATAGTCGGAGCCGGTATTGGTGGGCTAACTGCTGCTATCGTGTTACGGAAGATTGGCTATTGTGTTGAAGTTTATGAACAAGCACCCACTTTACGTACAGTAGGCTCAGGTTTATCTGTGATGTCCAATGCGGTTGCTGCCTTATCCTCAATTGGTATTAATCTGAAGTTGGAGCACTTTGGTGCTCCGGTTAAACGTTTTGAAATCAGGAACGTTAAAGATCGTTTGATACGTAGCTTACCAATACCTGAAATCTCGTCTTCTAACGGATTTGATAGTGTTTGTATATCTCGTAAGGCATTGCAGGAAGCTCTGCTACAGCAGCTTGATAAGAATATTATTCATGTCGGCGCTAAGGTCACTGCGATCACTGAAAGGGATGATGGCATTTCTGTCCGTTTTGCTGATGGCAGAGAAACCGATGGAGATTTGCTCATTGGTGCTGATGGGATCTACTCTTTTGTCCGTGACTATATTCAAGGGAACAAACCCGTTCGTTCAGCCGATTATATCTGTTGGTTAGCTATTACTCGCTATCAACATCCGCAGATCACACCGGGTTACGTTGGCCATTATTGGGGGGCAGGGAAACGAATCGGTTTGATCGATGTGGGGGGTGGTGAAGTCTATTGGTGGGGGACTGCGAATATGTGTGCTGAACAGGCCCATAACTGGCAAGGAAATAATAAAGATATCCTGGCGTATTATCAGGGATGGCCGGCTATTGTTTCTGATATCATCCTGCAAACGCCACCCGAAGATATCATTGCCGTTCCGGCACAAGATAGACCTTTTTCACCTCTCTGGGGAAAAGGCCGAATCACTCTTTTGGGAGATGCGGCGCATCCTATGCTGACAAGCCTTGGGCAGGGAGCGGGGATGGCTATCGAAGATGCTGCGGTTTTGGGGTATGTATTTAAGCAGCAGTCAGATCCAATTTCTGCTCTGCGTCAATACGAAAAAACGCGTCTTCCAAGGGCGGAAATGTTAGTTAATGCTTCAAGAATGCTGAGTGAAGTTGAACAGGAAGATCGTTTCTTTCATTGTTTGAAGAGGGAGCTGTCCTTACGGTTTGTACCAACGGCAAAAATCAGGGAAAACCTCGAAAGATCATTAAGTTTTCCTACCGGAGACTTTGATATCGAGGCCGCCGTCGCTGAGTAGTAGCTCGTAAAATCAGGCCACTTTATATAACCTCATCCCGCCGTTTCAGTATTTCGGCAGGGCTGAGGTTAATATAGTGAAAAATAGATAACAATATCACTTATCCCAAAAAGAATAAGTGATGTCTTATATTAATCACACTGAACTTTTATCGCCAAACCACCACGTGAAGTTTCACGATATTTCGCGTTCATATCTTTACCTGTTTCATACATAGTCTCGATAACCTTATCGAGCGAAACACGGGGTTCGCTGGTACGGCGAAGTGCCATGCGAGCGGCGTTAATCGCTTTGACGGAAGCAATTGCGTTACGCTCAATACATGGAACCTGCACTTGTCCTGCAACAGGGTCACAAGTCAGGCCGAGGTTATGCTCCATGCCAATTTCTGCTGCAATGCACACTTGCTCAGGGCTTGCACCCAGTAATTCAGCAAGACCGGCAGCAGCCATTGAACAGGCAACACCGACTTCTCCCTGACAGCCGACTTCAGCGCCAGAAATAGAAGCATTCATTTTATACAAAATGCCGATTGCACCAGAAGCCAGGAAATAACGGGTGTACAGTTCCGGTGTTACTGGTTCAATGCAGTGGTTGTAATAGGCCAGAACGGCTGGCACGATACCACATGCACCATTGGTTGGTGCGGTAACAACACGACCCCCCGCGGCATTTTCTTCATTGACGGCCAATGCAAACATATTGATTAAATCAACAACATTCATTGGGTCATTGGATAATTTGTTAGATGATGTCAGCATACGGTGCAATGCTGCTGCACGACGAGGGACGCGCAATGGGCCAGGTAATACACCTTCTGTGTTCAGGCCGCGATCAATACAGGCTTGCATGGTTGCCCATACATCGGCGAAATACTCAGCAATATCTTCTTTGCTGTGCAAATCTAATTCGTTTTTCATCATCAAGCCAGAAACGGACAAACCTGTTTTGTTACAGTTCATCAGAAGTTCTGTTGCTGAACTGTACGGGTAAGAAACAGGTTTAGTATCCTGAGGTGGCTTGCCGAAATGCTCTTCATCAACAATAAAACCACCACCGATAGAGTAGTAGGTTTTGCTGTAGACTTTTTCATCACCAGCGAAGGCATGAATTTGCATACCGTTTTCGTGCAGTGACAGATTATCGCTACGGAAGTTCATACCGCCATCGCGAGGAAAATCGACTTCATGTAAACCATTTGCCAGTGGCAAACGTTGAGTTTGCTCAACATCACGTATAAAACCCGGAATTGAATCAATATCAACAGTTGCTGGCATATTACCTGCCAATCCCATGATGATAGCGATATCCGTATGGTGACCTTTCCCGGTTAATGAAAGTGAGCCGTATACATCAACAGCTACACGCGTGATAGAGGACATTACCCCCTGGTTTACAAGATCATCGACAAATTGTTTTCCTGCTTTCATAGGACCAACAGTATGAGAGCTGGATGGGCCAATACCCACCTTAAACATGTCGAAAACGCTAATCACGCCAGACTCCTTTAAGAAGAAAGAGATATAGTTATTTATATTAAAGCGCGCTACTTTACTGTTATTTAGTAGTGTTGATAAAGGAGTTTACAGTTTTTTTTTAATTATAGTAGCAATTGATATGATTATGGATAAGTAATGCACAGTTTTATGGCATTTTATGTTCTATTCAGAATGTTTTTTGAACTTGTTGTGCAAGCCGATAAATAATGGCTGCGGTTAATCCCCAAATCATTTGCTCTTGGTGCCAGTAAAAGTAGACGCGGTGGTGTTGATTGCGACGTTTTATGTCCAGATACCGGTAGTGAGATAGGGAAAGTGCATCAAACAGCGGAACCTCAAAAACTTTTGCCACCTCTGCCGGATTGGTTCGGAAAGAAACCGGAGTGGAGATTAGCCCAATGACCGGAGTAACACGATAACCCCCGCTGCTATCTAAAGGGGCTAATTGCCCCAGGATCTGTACCTTATCTTGCGGGAGGTTGACTTCTTCTTCGGCTTCCCGCAAAGCGGTGGCAATAAGTGAATGATCCTCAGGGTCAGCAGCTCCGCCTGGAAAAGCAATTTGGCCCGCATGAGAACGAAGATTCTGGGAGCGTTGAGTCAATAAAAGCGTTGGTTCTGGCTTACATATAATCGGAAGTAATACCGCAGCATTCCGTTGATTCCCCGCTGAATGCAGAGATTGAGAAGGAAGTTGCAATTGAAACCGATGAATGAAGTCAGAAAGCGAAGTCATGGTATGTGAAGCGCTCCTAATTGAGGTAAAATTCGTCCGAGTTTATCAAATGTTTCCTGATATTCTTTTTCAGCAATGCTATCTGCGACGATACCACCTCCAGCCCAACAGTAAATTTTTCCTTTTTCTGTCAGTAAGGTTCGGATAGTGATATTGCTGTCCATTGTACCGCAGAAACTAATATAGCCAACAGCCCCGCAATAACCATGCCTACGGTGTGGTTCCAATTCTTCAATGATTTCCATCGCGCGTATTTTGGGCGCTCCGGTAATAGACCCCCCCGGAAAACAGGCACGAAGTAAATCGGTGGCATGATATTCATCAGGCAACCTTGCTGTAATGGTACTGACCAGATGGTGTACGGCCGGAAAAGGCTCGACAACAAATAATTCAGGAACGTTGACCGAACCGGGGCGGGCAACCCGGCCAATGTCATTTCTCAATAAATCTACAATCATCAGGTTTTCAGCGCGATCTTTTCGTGAATTCGCTAATTTTTCAGCCTGTAATTGATCTTCTGCGGGGTCTTGCAATCGTGGCAATGTTCCTTTGATTGGGCGAGTCTGGATTTGCTTATCTTCCAGTAAAATAAAACGTTCAGGTGAAACGCTGATAATGCAGTGTTCAGGTAAGCGGATAAAGGCAGAAAAAGGCGCCCGATTACTTTCATTAAGTTGGATGAATGCTTGCCATTCATCTCCCTGATAATCAGCATGGAAACGTTGTGATAAATTGACCTGATAGCAATCACCATCCCGCAGATAACGATGGATATGGGCGATTTTTTCGTGGTATTGCTGCTCTGTCATATTGGCGTGCCAATGACTTGTCAGGGAGAAAGGATTATTCTTTTTTTCCCTCTGTGATTCTAACCATGCCAAACGCTTATCGATATCGCGATAACTCAGTAAAGTCGCTTTTTGTTGCTGGTGGTCGATAATTAACGCCCAATCATAGATGCCAATAGCCATATCAGGAAAATCCAGCTCATTGGCAGCGATTGTCGGCAATTTTTCAATCCGTCGTCCAAGATCGTATCCCCAGAGTCCTAATGCCCCTCCCTGAAAAGGTAAGTCAGGATCAAATTGAGGGGTGATATGACAGGCTTGAAGGGATTTTTTTAATAAAAAGAAAGGATCTTCCTGAGAAAAGGACGTTTCGCCATCATGATTTATTTCTGTAGATTCTCCATGAGTAACAAATGTTGTCACTGGCTCGGCGACTAAAATATCAAATCGATTGTGTGGATGTTCGGCGGCTCCTGAATGTAGCAACATTGCCCAGGGAGATGCAGAAACAGGTGCAAAATAGTGGGTAGCGAGATCGGGAGAATAAGGTAGTTGTCGTTTTTGTAGTGCAATTTTCATGATGGAATCAGTGTTGGCGGTTGGCAATTCACGATGAATAACATATTAACCCGCGGAGATTATCACAGAATCTCACTCCTGACTTGAGATAAAAAAGATTATAATCTCCGGTTGCCATTAATTGTTATGTCAGGTTTGAGGTTATAACTATGTTTTCAGGTATGCCAGCATTATCCCATGAAGAGCAGCAAATTGCTGTAGAAAGGATCCATCAGCTCATTTCAGAAGGAATGGGAAGTGGAGAAGCTATTACCATCGTTGCTCAGGAATTGCGTGAAAAACATCAGAATAATGAACAGATCCATGTTCTGTTTGAGGACGACGAAAAATAGTCGCAACGTATTTTTAACAAAAATCACATAATTACTTTCTGCTACATGTTAATTTATCGCAACTTTTAATCCATATTATTTGGATGGTAATAGGAGGTAATATGAAGACAAGTCAGTTTATTCAGCGAATTGGGTTATTGAGTGCAGGGGTGCTGCTTTCTGTGTCATTTACGGCGACAGCCACTGAGAATGAGCGCGTAGCCAAGTTTATTTCTTGTAAAAACTTAACCAAAGATCAAGTTGCAGCGCAGGTTAAGCAAGATTTTTTACAAAACCGCATTAATCGCTGGAATGAGGACAGAAAGCAACTCGGAACGTCAAAACCCATTGCATGGGTAAATGTCAACGATATTACTGGTGATGAAAACGCATTGCAGGTTCCACTTATTGTCCGTGGTTCAAAAAAAGATAAAAGTTACAATGTCACAATTGATTGCCAAAAAGAAACTATCAATTATAGTGAAGTAAAGTAATTAAATAGTTTGTCATGCTATCTTTGAATATGGACGGGATACCGGGAAAGTATCCCGTTTTGTTTGAACAGAGAGAGGGCCTTATGACGGAACAACGGAAATTCTATCCCGCTTATGATGCGTATCAAACAGGGTATTTAGATACCGGGGATGGGCACCAAATTTATTGGGAATTGTGTGGTAATCCGAAAGGTAAGCCTGCGGTATTTATTCATGGCGGCCCTGGAGGCGGTATTGCAAGCTATCATCGTCAGTTATTCGATCCTGAGCGTTATCATATTATGCTGTTTGATCAGCGTGGTTGTGGCCGTTCCAAACCTCATGCCAGTCTGGAGAATAATACAACGTGGCATTTGATTGATGATATTGAACGGTTGCGTAATTTGATGGGCGTTGAGAAGTGGTTGGTTTTTGGTGGTTCGTGGGGTTCAACGTTGTCTTTGGCCTATGCTGAAAAACACCCGAATCATGTATCTGAATTGATATTAAGGGGAATTTTCCTGCTTCGTCCCCAAGAATTGAGTTGGTATTATCAGGAAGGTGCTTCTCGTTTTTTCCCTGAAAAATGGGAACGTATGTTATCTATCTTATCGGAAAAAGAGCGTGACGATGTGATTGCAGCTTATCACAAACGGTTGACGAGCGCTGATCTGCAAGTGCAGTTGGAAGCGGCGCGTTTATGGAGCCTTTGGGAAGGAGAAACGGTGACGTTGCTGCCTTCTGAGCATTCAGATTCATTTGCGGAAGATGAATTTGCTTTAGCATTTGCACGCATTGAAAATCATTACTTCATCAATAACGGCTTTATGGATGAAACCCAACAGTTATTGGATCATATTGATACGATCAGACATATTCCGGCCGTCATTATACATGGACGCTATGATATGGCATGTCAGATCCAGAACGCATGGGATCTGGCTAAAGCATGGCCAGAAGCGGAATTGTGTATTGTGGAAGGTGCTGGTCATTCTTTTGATGAACCCGGCATTTTGCACCAATTAATCAAGGCAACTGATAGTTTTGTCGGAAAATAGCCGAGATAACCACCCATTCAGCGGTGGTTACCTTTTTTGCCGTCTCTTTAACGGCTTTTGGGTTCATAAGGCAAACGCGACAGAAACCTTGATTGCTGGCGGTAGTGATGCAAACGCTGCTGGAAATATTCTCGCAGATGGGATGGCTGTGATTGCTCGACAGTATCGGGAATGACAGGCATGTTATAGCGCTCTTTAAAAGCAACACCGGATGCTGCTAAATCAACATTGACTTTATCCATCTCGTCTTTAGATAATCTGGCTAAGTTACGCTCCATTATGGCCTCTCTGAAAATTTATCTCTTAGGAAGAAAATTAATCGACTCTTTTGGGTTTATCAAGTGGTTTAAAGGGCTTAAAAAAACATCAAATAAATATAAATAATACCAATTCTCATTTCTATTAAAGTTTTTATTTTAAGGGAAATAATTAAATTAAATAAAATTGATTCTTGTTTCCTTATATTTAATGAGATTTATTCTTATTATTTATATGGTATAAAATTTTAATTATCAATGAGTTATATATTTTTATTTTATTTTTGTTTTATGTGTTTTTAATTGGCATAATACGCCCAATTTAATAAATCATTAGGAGGATTGGCTGATGTTAAAACAAGAAATGATCAAGAAATTAAATGAGCAGTTAAATCTGGAATTTTATTCTGCGAATTTATATCTGCAAATGAGTGCATGGTGCAGTGACAAAGGATATGAAGGTGCAGCAGCATTTCTGAAAGCGCATTCACAAGAAGAAATGCAGCATATGCAGCGTTTGTTTGATTATTTGGGTGACACTGGTTCAATGCCTGTGCTAGGTGCTATTCAGGCTCCTCCGGTTGAGTTTGATTCTATCTCTGATGTCTTCAATCAGACTTATGAGCATGAAAAATTAATTACAGAAGAAATCAACAAACTTGCTCATGTTGCGATGATGACACAGGATTATTCTACTTTTAACTTCTTGCAGTGGTATGTTGCTGAACAGCATGAAGAAGAAAAATTGTTCAAATCCATTCTGGATAAACTGGATATGGTGGGTGAAAGTGGTAAGTCACTGTTCTTGCTGGATAAAGATCTGAAAGGTCTGTCTATGGCACCAAACCACGCTTAAGAGAGTCCCAAATAAATTCGCCTGAACCGCTTTTTTCACCGTAGTTCCCGCTTGTTCGTTTATTTTTGAGGCAGGAATTACGGTTTTTTTCGTTTTTACCCTCATTTTTGCGTAGTGCTTCACAGGTCAGGACATTGCCCTTCGAATATCGCAGATTAAACTGATCTTTTGATATAGAATTCCCGTCTTAGTATGAAAAATTCACCTGTATATTAAAGGGTTATCTATATGTCTACTTTTAGCATCCGTTCATCTTGGGCTAAATTATCTGCTCTTGTTGTTCTTTTTGTCGGCATGTCTTGCCAACAGGCTTTAGCTCATGCGCATTTGAAAGATCAGATCCCGGCAGAAAACACGACTGTTGAAGCTGCTCCGCAGACCATTACTTTGAGTTTTTCAGAGCGTATTGAACTTGGATTCAGTAAAGTAAAATTGACTGGCCCGGAAAAAACAGCGATCAAAACCGGTAAGTTGGAACTTGATCCAGAAACTAAAACCAAACTTATCCTGCCAGTTGAAGGGAAGCTCGCTGCGGGAGAATATAGTGTCGACTGGAGTGTACTTTCCGTCGATGGTCATAAAACAAAAGGCGCTTATCGCTTTACCGTAAGATAATGATCTCTCTAGAGGCACTATACGTATTCTGCCGTTTTTCTCATTTTGTCGTCGTCATGCTGATGTTTGGTTTGAGTTTATTCACAGTGATGCTGACTTCTGGTCATTTTTCGAGGCTGATGGGAGAACGGTTAAGGGTTGGAATTCTAATCAGCACAGTGCTGGCTTTAATAACCTCCTTAGTCTGGTTTGTTGCTCAGGCAGGGTTAATGGGGGATGGCTGGCAAGATATCTATGTCCCGGATATTTGGCTGGCTGTATTAGGAACCTCTTTTGGGCAAGTGTGGCAATGGCAGTTATTGGTTGCAATATTTGCTGTTGGTGGGTTATTCCTTTCCAATACCAAGGTCAGAAACCTTCTATTGCTCAGTTGTGCGGTTATCTTATTATCCAGTCACGCTTTCATTGGTCACGCTGCTATGTATGAAGGAAACATAGGGTTATTACTGCAAGCCAATCAGGTTGTTCATTTGCTGAGTGTGGGTTATTGGTTTGGGGGATTATGGCCATTCTTGCTGTGCCTGCAATTTTTGCGTTTGAAGAAAGCACCGGAAGCAAATTTATATCGTGATAGTACATACCTAATTAATAATACACACGGAATTAATAGTGCATACGGAATTAATGGCACACATGCAGGGGGTATAGACAGTAGTAAAAATATTGCTGCTGGTTTATATGCAGAAAGTATGGCGGCAATGAGAAAGTTTTCCCTCTATGGGCATTTTGCCGTTTTTCTGGTGATTGTAACGGGAATTGTGAGTAGTGTGATTTTAATTCCGGGTTGGCCTGTTTTTAATCGCGCTATTTCTGAATACCAATCTATGTTATGGCTAAAAATTGTTTTGGTCACTGGCATGGTGCTTTTGGCGTTGATTAACCGTTATATTTTAGTTCCCAAATTGAAGCAGAAAGGTTGTTATCAACTGTTGATCATCAATATCTGGTTGGAGATTATCCTGGGAACATCTGCATTATTATGTGTGGCAATTTTTGCAACGCAGCCTCCGGCATGATTCTTGAGTGATTGGTAAAATTCCAGGTACATTAACAGAAAAATTAACGATAAAATCAGACCATGTATCTATAACCTAATGGATTTCAAGATGCAGCGCAACGGCAAGGGAATGAATCCCCAAGGGCATAGCTCACTATGTGACTGGGGTGAATGAACGCAGCCAACAAAGCGGCAACTTGAAAGACGACGGGTATTCAGAGGAATGATAATGAAACGAATATATTGGGCTTTGCCTTTTTTGCTTCTCTCTTTTCAGGGAGTAAGTTCGCCAATACAAACCATCAGCAAGCTACAGTTTGGTAAGCAATGGGCATTTACCCGCGAAGAGGTGATGCTTGATTGTCGCTCAGATGGGGCGCTATTTGTGATAAATCCTAGTACACTAATGCAGTATCCGTTGAATGACTTGGCAACAAAATTGATGAAATCTAATAAAGTTATTGCAACATCATTAGATACAATCCTCTTAGATAATCCAGAAAATCCCAATCAAAAAATGAGCGTAGAGCCGTTCCAGAAAGCGGCATCGGCTTTATGTGATCATTCAAATGATAAAAAATAAAAACTGGTTAATATTTCTAATGTTAATGGTGCCTTGAATACCTAATAAGGGGTAAAACTTGGTAAATCATGCCATGTCAACTACGCTTTAGGTGGTAAGTTGTTCTACGTCTCAATGGCAACTTTTGCGCAAGGCTCTTTGACAGAGCCATTTTCCCTGGGCCGAGTATAGGAGTGAACTCGGCCTTTTTTTGTCTATTATAAGGAGCGAGTATTTTGACTCTCTTTTCAAGAAATTACCTCATTTTGTTATATATATAATAAGTAGGTGAGAGGAAAACAATCGTTCGGGATCTTGGTTTGGTGTTTTATGATAAGAATATGAACAAGAACACGGTCCTGGCTGCAAATTGGAGTGATTTTTAATATAAGCTGTGATATTTACCTGAGTTTTATCAGTAAATACTGGTAAAAAGAATTAAAGAAAATTTAAACTCAGAAAGACAGTTTATATTTTGGGGAAATTGATATTTTGATGGCACATTTTTCTCAGAAATATCTGCTGAACTAGGATAAAAATTTTCATGTAAAATTTTTGTTTTTATTTTGTTAGAATTTTATCTGTTTTATAGGGCCTTATGAATAAGAACGAATTTTATAAAGAGCTAACAGACAGCCTGATCGCGCTGCTGTCAGGTGAATATGACTTTATAGCTTCTCTTGCTAACACGAGTGCATTGTTATATGAACGTTTGGATAATGTTAATTGGGTTGGCTTTTATTTAGTGGATGATGATACCCTAGTATTAGGGCCATTTCAGGGTAAGAACGCTTGTGTTCGCATCCCCGTAGGAAAAGGTGTATGCGGAACGGCTGTTGCGAATAAATGTATACAGCGTATTTCTGACGTGCACGATTTCCCCGGTCATATAGCCTGTGATGCCGCTAGTAATGCTGAAATTGTTCTTCCTTTGGAAATCAATGGACAAGTTATTGGGGTTTTGGATATCGATAGCACGGTTTTTGATCGGTTTGACGAGAATGATGAAAATGGCTTGGAAGCGCTGGTGATCAGGCTTTGTGAACACTTGGGACAATGTGTTGTGTCAAAATATCTACAACAGAATGTAACTTAACATACGTATGACGTGGCATTTATCAGTAACGCTATTATAATGTCGCCTGTTCATGCCTGCGCTGGTTGGCAAAACCGTTGTAATCAGGAAATTTCATGGAAAATCAACCTAAGTTGAACAGTAGTAAAGAAGTTATTGCTTTCTTGGCTGAGCGTTTCCCGCTCTGTTTCGTAGCAGAAGGTGAAGCACGTCCTTTGAAGATCGGGATCTTTCAGGATATCGTTGAGCGTATTCAGAGTGAAGAGTGTTTAAGTAAAACACAGCTCCGTTCTGCTTTGCGTTTGTATACTTCCAGTTGGCGTTATCTTTATGGCGTTAAAGAGGGAGCCCAGCGTGTTGACCTTGATGGGAATGTATGTGGTGAGTTGGAAGCCGAACATATTGAACATGCTCGTCAGCAATTGGCAGAAGCAAAAGCGCGTGTACAGGCTCAACGAGCTGAACAGCGTGCCAAGAAACGTGAAACTGAAAACGTATCTGAAAAGAAAAGTGAACGCCCTGTAAGTAAAAAGACGGCTCCTCGTCGTCAAAAAACATCAGGTGATGGTGAAAAACGTCCATCTCGTTCGCAAAACCGTCTGCAACAACCGCGTAAACCTGCAGATAAAACCACAAAGAAAACTGTACAATCTGAGTTAACCTCAGTCACAGACGTATCTTCTTTGAAAGTCGGTCAGACGATCAAAGTAAACGTAGGAAAAAGCTTAATGGATGCTTCTGTGCTTGAAATCGCAAAAGATGGTGTAAGAGTGCAGTTACCTACTGGTTTGGCAATGATTGTACGCGCAGAACACTTAAAGTTCTGATACGGAGGCCAACTTGGGCATGAACAAACTCATTACTTTGGCTTTCGTTTTAGGTCTATCATTTTCTAGTACAGGATATTCAGATACCACTAATGGCAATATCGCCAATGGTGGTAATAGTGGCAATGTTGCTAGCAACAGTACTATTAATAATCACAATGCCGCTGTTATCAGTCTGAGCCAGTTGCCAGATTTAAAACCGGAGCCACAACATTCTACTGTAAGTAAGCGAATTGTTTCACGCTTGCTTCGTTCTCATTACCGCCAATTTTATTTAGATGCTGATTTTTCAGGGAAAATATTTGATCGTTACCTGAATCAGCTAGATTATGGGCACAATGTTTTTCTGGCATCGGATATTGCACAGTTTGCAGCTCAAAAGGGCATGTTAGGAAAAGATCTTGAAAATGGCGATCTGAAGCTGCCTTATGCTCTGTTTAATTTAATGCAAAAGCGTCGTTTTGAACGTTATCAATATGTGCTCTCTCGTTTGGAGCAGCCCGTTGATTTAGAAGGGCATGATACGATTGATACAAAACGTACTAAAGCGCCTTGGCCAACGAGTGTTGAGGAACTGGATAAGTTTTGGGATGCCAAGATTAAATTTGATTGGATAAATCTCAAATTATCAGGCAAAAATGATAAAGAAATCAAAGAAACACTGATTAAACGTTATCGGATGTTGATGAAGCGCCTCACACAGACTAAAAGTGAGGATGTTTTTCAAAGTATCATGATGTCTTTTACCCGTGAAATAGACCCTCACACCAGCTATCTCTCACCTCAAGATACAGAGCAATTTAACTCAGAGATGAGCCTTTCTCTTGAAGGTATTGGTGCTGTTTTACAATATGAGGATGAATATATCTCTATCCGTTCATTACTTGCAGGTGGCCCGGCAGCTAAAAGTAATTTACTGAAAGTTGGGGATAAAATCATTGGTGTTGGGCAAGTTGGCAAGCCTATTGTGGATGTTGTCGGATGGCGTTTAGAAGACGTTGTTGCCCTGATCAAAGGGCCGAAAGGCAGTAAAGTCCGTCTTGAAGTTATTCCAAGTACGAAAGGGGCAAAAAATCATATTGTCACTTTAACTCGTGAAAATATCCGCCTTGAAGATAATGCTGTCAAGATGTCGGTGAAGACTGTTGGCAAGGAAAAGGTGGGGGTTCTTGATATACCGAGCTTCTATGTTGGCTTGACTAATGATGTCAAAGTTCAGTTGCAAAAACTGACTAAACAAGGTGTTTCCGCGATTGTAATTGATTTGCGTAGTAATGGTGGTGGGGCATTAACGGAAGCCGTTTCTCTGTCTGGTTTGTTTATTACTACTGGTCCCATTGTTCAGATCCGAGACAATATTGGTAAAGTTAAAGAAGAATCGGATACGGATGAAGCAATATATTACAAAGGCCCTCTGGTTGTTTTAGTTGATAATAGAAGCGCTTCGGCGTCTGAAATTTTTGCTGCGGCTATGCAGGATTATGGGCGTGGATTAATTTTGGGTGAGCCTACTTTTGGTAAAGGTACAGTTCAGATGCACCGTCTTCTGCACCGGATTTATGATCAAATGTTAGAGCCTGATTGGCCGAAAATCGGCTCTGTGCAATATACCATTCAGAAGTTTTACCGAGTCAATGGCGGCAGCACTCAGCTAAAAGGTGTAACGCCTGATATAGTTATGCTCACAGGTGAAGATCCTAATGAAATAGGTGAAAGCCAGGAAGATAATGCGCTACCTTGGGACAGTATCCAACCTGCGGATTATACTTCTTCGAAAGTGATTTCAGAGTTGGCGACGCTATTGACTAAATTGCATAACAATCGCGTTGCTAATGACCCTGAGTTTAAATATATCAAAGAGGATATTGCTTATTATAAGGCCATGAAGGAGCGTAATGGTGTTTACTCTCTAAACTATATTCAAAGAGAGAAAGAGAATAAGCAATATGAAACAACCAAGTTGAATCGTCTTAATGAGCGTTTTAAACGTGAAGGGAAAAAACAGCTCAAGTCACTTGATGATTTACCAAAAGATTATAAAGGGCCTGATCCATACTTAGATGAATCGGTAAAAATTGCGTTAGATTTAGCGCATCAGCCTGCTGAAATGGCTATAACGAAATAGTTATAGAATTCGTTATTGATGCAAGGCCGGCTATTAAGTCGGCCTTTTTTTATCATATTGTAAAGTTATGTTGATTATATCGCTTAACATCTTAAAAAACTTGAATAATATGGGCTCAGCCCCCATCTTATGGCCTAACTTTTAGTTGAACTGTTCGATAATTAAAGGAAGCAAATTTATATGATGAGAATAGCCTTGTTTCTTCTCACTAACCTTGCTGTCATGGTAGTGTTTGGAATAATACTTTCACTTACAGGAGTTCAGCGGAGTAGTGTTGCTGGCCTCATGATTATGGCTGGTCTGTTTGGTTTTGGTGGTGCTTTCATTTCTTTATTCATGTCGAAATGGATGGCTCTGCGTTCTGTTGGTGGTCAAGTTATTGAAAAACCTTCCAACGAAACTGAAGCCTGGTTGATGGAAACTGTACGTCGTCAATCGGATCAGGTTGGAATTACCATGCCACAAGTCGCTATCTATGATGCTCTTGATATTAACGCATTTGCGACAGGGGCACGCCGTAATGCTTCTCTGGTTGCTGTTAGTACCGGGCTGCTGAACAATATGAGCCGTGATGAAGCAGAAGCTGTCATTGCGCATGAAATCAGTCATATCGCAAATGGTGATATGATAACGATGACGTTACTACAGGGTATTGTAAATACATTTGTTATTTTCATCTCACGCATCATTGCACAGGCTGCTGCAAGTTTCCTTTCAAGCAGTGATGATGAAGGTGAAGAAAGTAACAGTAATGGTAACCCAATTGTTTATATGGTTATTTCCATGGTGTTGGAGATCGTATTTGGTATTTTGGCAAGTATTATTACCATGTGGTTCTCCCGTTACCGTGAATTCCATGCGGATGCAGGATCAGCAAAATTGGTTGGTCGTGAAAAGATGATTGCTGCTTTGCAACGTCTTAAGACCAGCTACGAACCTCAAGAAGAAGGTCGCATGATGGCATTCTGTATTAATGGTAAATCTAAGAGTTTCAGTGAACTGTTCTTATCGCATCCACCTTTGGATAAGCGCATTGAAGCTCTGCGTAGTGGCGAGTATATAAAATAATGCGATAGGCTTCTGGTAAGAAGCTTGAGTAAGCACTTAAATTATTTCTGATAGAAGGCCGGGCGTCATGGTGACCTCCGGCTTTTTTGATCGCGCTTTTGAATATATTGCAAAATTTATTTGATTCTCAGGGAGAGGGGATCTTCATTAGAATGTATCTGAGAGGAAGGAAGTAGGGCAGGGATCTTATAAAAATGCCTCCTTTGAACTCACAGCCAAAGGAGGCCAAGTGTTATTTAAGCGGTTTAAGATTTGCTTAATACCACGTTTTCATCTTGTTCAAATATTTTTTTATCAGTCTGTCCCATTAATTGGCTGGTAATTGTACCTGCGGCCATTGCACCATTAACATTTAACGCTGTACGGCCCATATCAATAAGAGGCTCAACAGAAATCAACAGTGCCACCAAGGTAACAGGCAAGCCCATGGCAGGTAAAACAATGAGCGCTGCAAATGTTGCCCCACCACCAACGCCAGCAACACCAGCAGAGCTGATAGTCACAATGCCAACAAGAGTTGCAATCCACAAAGGATCAAACGGATCAATCCCTACGGTTGGAGCAACCATGACAGCAAGCATGGCCGGGTAAATACCCGCACAACCATTTTGGCCGATGGTGGCACCAAAAGACGCGGAAAAACTGGCAATAGACTCAGGCACACCGAGACGGCGAGTTTGTGTTTCAACATTCATAGGAATACTCGCCGCGCTTGAACGACTGGTAAATGCAAATGTCAGTACAGGTCCTGCTTTTTTAAAGAATTTCAGAGGATTAATACCAATAAGTGCCAGAAGTCCGCCATGAACGACAAACATCAAACCGAGGGCAATATAGGAAGCAACGACAAAATTACCTAATTGTGTAATATCTTGAATATTGGAGCTGGCTACAACTTTAGTCATCAAAGCCATTACACCATATGGAGTTAGGCGCATAACTAATCTAACCAGTTTCATTGCCCATGACTGCATTGTATCAATGGCAATGAGAGCTCGTTCACCGCGCTCACGATCATCTTTGAGCATTTGTAATGCAGCGATGCCTAAAAATGTTGCAAAAATCACAACACTGATAATAGAAGTAGGATTTGCTCCAGTTAGGTCAGCAAAGGGATTTTTAGGAATAAAAGAGAGAATGATCTGAGGCACACTCATATCAGCAACTTTACCGATATAGTTGGTTTCAATGGCTGATAAACGAGCTGTTTCTTGAGTGCCTTGAATTAGACCGGCTGCACTTAGTCCAAATAAATTGGCAATTACGATGCCGACTAAGGCGGAAATTGCGGTAGTGAACAACAACGTACCAATAGTCAGGAAACTGATTTTTCCTAAAGAAGATGCTTTGTGCAAACGCGCAACAGCGCTCAGGATAGAAGCGAAAACCAATGGCATGATCACCATTTGTAATAACTGCACGTAGCCATTACCAACAATATTGAACCATTTAATTGATTCCTTCACTGTAGGATTGTTTGTGCCATAAATGATGTTCAATGCCAGTCCAAAAAAGACACCTACGGCTAAAGCCACAAGAACCTTTTTGGACAAACTCCAGTTATTTGAGCCCGCTTTTGCTAATAAAATAAGTAGTGCTACAAAAACGAGCATGTTGATGATGAGTGGTAAATTCATCCCTAGTCTCCAAAACTTTTATACCCTTTATTTCCAAGTTGCTGTGTTGTAACTTGCAATCTATTGGGTATAACGATATTTATATGATTTTTATGTATGATATGTAACCGTGTTATGTGGTAATAGATAACTTTTTATTTTTCAGTCGCTTTTGCTGCTTGAAATTTGTCGGGTACATACCATGAAGTGTATAAGAGAATGGTATCAGCATAAGAATCTTGTTTCTTATAATTAAATGGAATTTAATATAATTATTTTTCACTAACTAGCTTAATTGGTTATATACCCTAATCTATTGTTGCTTTATTTTCTTCGATTTTGGCAGGTAAAAGATATATTTTCTTGAGTTATAAGTGCTGTTCAAAAAAGAATAAGAATGGATACAAAAGAAATTTTTATGTTTTAGGGCGCCCCACTTTTTCAAATGGGGAGCTGATTTAGTGAAAATACAATTAATTGTGGCTACTTATAGAGATTCTGTAATTTATCAATTTGTAACTTATCTAACTGTAATTTATCCAATTGAAATTTGTCTAAATAGCCAGTGAACGAAGATTCAATATGCTGTGGAAGAATAATGGCAATGACTACCAGCAACACAGCGATGAAGCGTTCAGTTTTCTTGCGTTGCTTATCCTTACCTCTAACAATAGGAATACAAAAACGTATTCTTAATGGCCATAAAAGTGGAATACCGGCAGGAGTCAGCATATCAGCAATCAAATGGCTGATATAACCCACAACCATGGCATGGACAAAATCAGTTGGAATAGGCCAGTCAGAGGGTATTTCAGTCTGAAATAAAGTAATACCTGCAATGAGAGCGACTAAACTGTGTGTAAACCCACGATGCCCGCACAGGCGCGCAATTGGAATGGATATGAAACGGAATAATCTACCTAAAGTTGAACTTGGGTGATCAATATCAGGTAATAATGAAGCCAGAAGTACGCCAGGAAGCATATGTAGCCAATCTCCCTGTGCTATTTCTGGCGTAATTTCTAGCTGGTGAGCCAATACAAGGCTGGCAACGGAAAAAAGAAGGTGCCCTTCTGCTGTCATAACGATTTATACTAATTATTTATGCTGATTGCTGTGTATACGTACAGTTGGCAGTATAGAGGGTTTTGCATAAGGATGATAGGGGGTAAATAAGAAAAATCTTTATTTATCTGAGGCATCTTAGTGGATAAGAAGTGTTTGATATTTGCGCTGCCAGATGTAAGAAAGGTGAGTATTGAACAGTAGCAGCGCAGCAGCTATTTAGCTATTAAGTAATATTCTCTATTGTTAACTGTGCTAGTGAATTCAATTTGATATCTGCCAATGACCATCGGTGATCATCGAAATGATGAGTAGCAGGAACAACAATAGAGCGCATTCTTGCGGCTTTGGTTGCTATCATGCCGTTAAATGAATCTTCTAATGTGACGCAATGAATTGGTTCAACGCCAAGTTGGCTGGCAGCCTGCAAATAAACTTCCGGGTGTGGTTTGCTATGAGGTAAGTTAGCCGCAGAAACAACAACATCAAAATAATGTCGCAAGTTGAACAATTCGAGCACTTGCTCAAGCATTTCATGGGGAGATGCCGAAGCCAGACCAATTTTCAATCCACGCTCGCGGCAGAGACTTAAAGCATGTTCTACTCCGGGTAGGAGAGGGCGGTTTTCTTTAACTGATTGTACTACGTCGTTGATGATACGTTGTTCAACTTCCCTTTTGGAAGGGCCTTGCCAAGGGGATGCCTGATACCATAATTCAACAACTTTATCAATTCGTAATCCCAACGTATCAGGCAGTTTTTCGGCTAACGTCAAATCCAGCCCCAATGCACTGAATACACTTTTTTCCCCCTGTTCCCAATAAGGCTCGGAATCAATGAGGAGGCCGTCCATATCAAAAATAGCTGCATCTATAGATAAACAAAATGACATCTCATATTTCTCGCGGTGATGATAATAATTGATAAGGTTTGATTGTAGCAACCTCTGTGGTTTAAATCTTGTTATAGATTGATAACAAAGAAAAAAATTTTTCTGGTAAAAACAAGAGTATTAATCTGCAAATAGGATTAAAGTTGGTTCCTTATGAGCTATCAGCTATCATTGAGTAAAAATAAAATAATTTATGTTAATGAGGAATGTTAATGACTTATCAACAAGCTGGATATGTTGCTATTGCTAAACGGATCTTGGGTTGGATTATTTTTGTACCCGCATTTTTATCAACTTTAGTTTCTGTGATTAATCTGGCGTGGCAGCATAGTGCCAAAGGTGATGGTATTAGTGCGGTATTGAATGATTTTCTTAAGATGATGGCAGAAATGATTAAATTTAATACACCATTTTTGGATTTCTTTTGGAAGCACTCTCCAACTCCTGAGCGCATGGCTGGAATTACAGGAGAAAATATTAGTTTTCTCATTATTTATATTTTAATGTTTGTTGGCTTAGCGATGAGTGCATCTGGTTTGAGAATGTATCGTCAATTTAAATTCATCAAGGAACATATTGAAGATCAAATGGTTCTGGAACAGGCTAAGGAAAGCGGAATAACTAAGGAAGAGTTGGAAGCTAAAATTAAATTTCCCCGTCATTCTTTATTCAGCCAGATTTTTACCCTTTATATATCTCCAATTATTATTGGTGCGATAGCTTATTTCTTATTTAAATTATTGGGTTGGTAATGCGAAAATATATCTTTAATATATAAATTTTTCTCTTGATTTTGATTGAACTTAAAAATCAAAAAGCTAACC
This sequence comes from Xenorhabdus sp. PB62.4, assembly GCF_014467285.1. Lineage (NCBI taxonomy): Bacteria > Pseudomonadati > Pseudomonadota > Gammaproteobacteria > Enterobacterales > Morganellaceae > Xenorhabdus > Xenorhabdus sp. PB62.4. Next base: position 57,469 of record NZ_NKHR01000013.1, read on the forward strand.
CTGATTTTTGTAGAGAAATGTCATCCAGAGCTAACAATAATGATTTTTATTTTCAAATGTGATGCCGATAAAATTTTCTCATCATTATTCAGATAAGAGTTTATCTACCATATTTTGCACAATCATGAAGTTATCACCTCCGAAAAGGTTGCATCTGTTCAGTAAATAGTAGAGTTGATAAATGGGCTGACGTTCAATGAAGTCTTGTGGCAATGGCCAGATACTTTGGTAACCATCAAAAATTTGTAAGGGAAGGTTCGGGTAAAGTGGCAACATCGCTAAGTCACATTCACGATCTCCCCAATAACAGGCAGGATCAAATATTACAGCACAATCATCATTCAACGATGCGCAGTTTGTAGGCCATAAATCACCATGAAGGAGGGAAGGCTGAGGATGATGGGAGTGTAATTTGTCACTGACTATTTGGACAATGAGGTTGATATCGCCAAAGACCATCCCTTGATCAGCAGCAAGTTGCAATTGCCATCCTATGCGTTTCTCCGCATAAAATTGATTCCAGCGTTTTTGCCACCCATTAGGCTGTATGGTGGTTGAAAGCATGTTATCAAAATCAAAACCAAATTTAGGTTGTTCGCTCCACTGATGTAGTTTCGCAAGATGTTGACCAAAACAATACGCGCTATGGGCATTAAATGGCTTTATAGGTAAATATTCCAGTAAAAGGAAGCTATAATTGCGATCATGCCCTACACCATAAACTTCGGGAACGCGGGTTGTTTTGCTACGGGCCAGTAATTCCAATTGCTCTGCTTCAGCTTTAAAAACTGGCAGCATTTCTTTCACGTTGGATTTGACAAAAACATGCTGTTCACCATATTTAACGCACCAAGAACGGTGAATGTCGCCTCCTGCTAATTCCGTTTTATCGTGAATTTCAGTGTCATCAAAATGCTCACTTAATAGACGGTTCACGGTTTGCCACATGATTCACCTCATTAAGTTGACAATTGCTAAGCTCATATTACAGATAGATGCAACATTTGAACAGGTTAAAAAGGACTTTAATAGCAATTAATAAGGCCATATCTTAAATTGGATATGGCGCTCTGGATTGTTAATTGGATTTTTTGGGTGTTGACAATGTTTGAGAAGGCACCTTTTCTGAGAGCTCCCTGTTCACTTTCTTGCGAGCCAATTTTATTTGGTTATAAATAAGAGCGATAGTGAAGAAAATGGCTTGGATGATTACGATGCAAGGCCCTGTTTCCCCATCAATATGGAAACTGATGATAGTACCGAGCACGCAGGATGATACAGAAGCAATCATTGCAACAATCAGCATGTGATCAAAACTCCGGCAAAGAATAAAAGCAATAATACCTGGTGAGATCAGCATGGCTATAACCAGAATAATGCCGACGGCTTGCAAAGAGGCGACGATTGTTAGAGCTAACAGAGATAATAAGCCGTAATGAAGAAGTTTCACTGGAAGGCCAACAACTCGAGCCTGATTGGGATCGAAGCAGTAGAGCATGAAATCTTTTCGCTTCAACAAAACAATAGCCAGCGTGACTCCTGCAATACACAGTGTTTGAATCAATTCACGTTGGGTAATGCCGAGTATGCTGCCAAATAGAATATGTGTCAGGTGTTGATCCGTATCTATACGAGTGAATAAGATTAAACCAAACGCAAACATACCAGAGAAAACAATTCCCATGACAGTATCTTCTTTGATTCTGCTGTGTTCTTTCAGATATCCGGTGGCAAACGCACAAAATATACCTGAGAGAAAAGCACCTACTGCAAGTGGTATGCCTGCTGCAAAGGCCAATACGATACCGGGCAGCACGGCATGAGAAATCGCATCACCCATCAAAGACCAGCCTTTTAAGACCAGATAACAAGAAAGCACAGCACAGACCGTACCCACTATGATGGCAGCAAAGATAGCCCGCTGCATAAATTCATGCCTGAAGGGTTCAGTCATTAATTCAATCAATGTATTCATGGACGTCCTTCCTGAGTCAACGCCAGAGATTCCTTTCTCGCTCGTTTGCGGGAAGCCAGCATGCCATGTTTAGGGGCAAAAAAGAACGCTAACAGGAAAACCACTGTTTGTAGGGTGACAATGACACCGCCAGTTGCGCCATTAAGAAAATAGCTTAAATATGCCCCGATACCACTTGTAAGTGAACCGATGGCAACCGCAATGATTAGCAGGTTTTTAAACTTATCGGTCAGTAAATAGGCGGTTGCACCGGGGGTAACGACCATTGCGATAACCAAGATAGCGCCTACCGTCTGTAATGCGGCAACCGTGCAGGCACTTAATAAAGTAAAGAAAATGATTTTTAACCGTAATGGTGATAACCCGATAGAACGCGCGTGAGTTTCATCAAAGAAAACAACCAACAAATCTTTCCAAAGCAACATTAGGGTAATAAAAGAAACGGCGGTAATGATTTCAACTTGTAAAACATCTTCGTCAGCAATGCCTAAAATATTACCCAGAATAATGGTTTGTACGTTCACGGATGTAGGGTTCAGGGAGACGATCAGCAATCCGGCAGCAAAAAAGGTGGAGAATATAAAGCCGATTACTGCATCTTCACGCAATCGAGTGATATGACGCACCAATGTCATTGATAGTGCCGCAAGCATCCCCGTAAAAAAAGCGCCTCCAGCATAAGGCAAGCCAAGAGCATACGCACCTGCCACTCCGGGTACAACAGAGTGGGAGAGTGCATCTCCCATCAGTGACCAACCTTTCAGCATCAGATAAGCTGATAGAAAAGCACAAACAGCACCGACGATGGCACTTACCCACATGGCCTTTACCATATAGTTGTAATTGAATGGCTGTAAAAGCAATTCCATCATGGCTGGTTTTCCTTTTGTTTTGGGCTTTGCCGTGGTGGGATATGGTGGTCATGTCCATAGAAGACAGCGGCACGTTCATCATCAGTAATGACGGTCAATGAACGAGGGTCATCATCTTCATGCAGTTCAGAACCGGAAAGATTAATATGGCGCAAGACACCGCCAAAGGTGATTTCCAGATTTTTTTGGGTAAAAGTAGTTTCAGTACGACCACTAGCCAACACTGTGCGATTGATCAAAATAACACGATCACAAAATTCAGGAACACTGCCGAGGTTGTGCGTCGATACCAAGACTAAATGTCCTTCATCCCGTAATTCACGGAGTAAATTAATGATGGCATTTTCTGTTTTCACATCTACACCGGTAAAAGGTTCATCCAGTAGCAGGACTTTTCCTTCTTGAGCGAGTGCGCGGGCTAAAAATACGCGTTTTTTCTGGCCTCCTGAAAGCTCACCAATTTGACGATCACGTAGTTCTTTTAATCCGACACGCTCAAGAGCTTCATTCACAACCTGATGATCCCGTTTACTGGGGCGGCGTAAGAATCCCATTTTTCCGTAACGTCCCATCATCACGACATCTGAAACTAAAACCGGGAAGTTCCAATCTACATCTTCAGTTTGTGGAACATAGGCGATGATATTTTGTTTTAATGCGGTTTTTATAGATTGAGTATTGAGAGTCACTTTTCCTTGAGAAGGGGTAACTAATCCCATGATTGTTTTAAATAGTGTGGATTTTCCACTGCCATTCATACCGACCAGCGCACAAATCGTGCCGCCGGCAATATCAAAACTGGCATCATAAATAGCGGTGTGCCCATTGTTGTAAGTGACAGTCGCGTTATCAACAACCAAGTGGGGTTGCTCAAATAATGGCTGGTGGTTTAACGATGAGTGATTCATTGATTAAATCCTTTCGCAATGGTATCTACGGTGGTATTCAGCAGGTCAATATAAGTAGGCACTGGTCCCTTTTGGGTAGAAAGAGAATCAACGTAGAGTACACTGCCGTAACGGGCTCCTGTTTCTTTACTGACTTGTTTTGCCGGTTTATCTGAGACAGTACTTTCGCTGAAAACAACAGGGATCTTGTTAGCCCTTACTGTATCGATGACACGACGAACTTGCTGAGGGGAACCTTGTTCTTCAGCGTTAATTGGCCATAAATACACTTCCTTGAAACCATAGTCTTGTGTGAGGTAGCTAAAAGCACCTTCACTGGTGACTAACCAACGTTGTTCTTCAGGAATACGCGAGAGGCGTTCTCTGAGCGGAGCATCTAATTGGGCTATTTTTGCTGCATAAGCTTTGGCATTGCGATTATAAATTTCCGCATTTGCCGGATCGTATTTAGCAAAGGCACTACGAATATTTTCGATATATATCAACGCATTTTTAGGTGACATCCAAGCGTGGGGATTGGGATTTTTATTGTAAGGCCCTTCGCGAATAGGCAAAGGAGTAATCCCATCGGTAATGACAGCAGTAGGTATATCTTTCATATTTTCAAAGAAGCGTTCGAACCAACGTTCTAAGTTTAAGCCATTCCAAAGAACGAGATCTGCACGCTGTGCTTTGATAATATCTTTAGGTGTTGGTTGGTAATCGTGGATTTCTGCACCGGGCTTTGTGATGGATTCAACAATAGCAGCATCACCAGCGATATTTTGTGCCATATCTTGAATGATAGTGAATGTCGTAACGACTCTGAACGTCTTATCTGCATGAGCGTGTTGGCTGAATAAAGCCATTGTTAGTAGCGCAATGATTAGGTTAAATATCGGTACAGCAGAGAGAGAACGTTTTTTATTCATTATGGCAGACCCTATTTGTTATACATATTATCTTTGATAATGATTATCAATATCACTTGTGTGAAGTCAAGGTGATATCAGCAAAATTGATAATAGATTTGTTAGATACTCCTTTATTCTTTGTTGATTGGTATGACAGTAGTGAACCACATGCGAACAAAAAAACAGCATATTGTCCAGAATTACCCAAGAACAATGGATTAACTTATTTTGATAAGCAATGGAAAAATATTTTTGGCTTATCGATAAAATTATATATCCTTTATAGGATTAATTTTATTTAGGGGATACTGCGTGAAATTAAGACTTCGTTATATTGTGTTGGCACTGTTGTTGACGGGATGTGCAGGCCAAAAAGGGCATCAATCAGACATCAACAGACAACCAACCGCAAAACGTATGCTGGATGGCAATAGAGCTACTTTTAGTTCTCCTAAATTGACCTATCGATCTGAACCCACTCCGTTTGATGCCTTCATTGAGCAAGCTGCAAAACGTTATGGTGTTGATGAAACCCTTATTAAAGCGATTATTCAAGTGGAGTCAGGTTTTCGTCCAGAAGTTGTCAGCAAATCGAATGCTGTTGGGTTAATGCAAATTAAAGCAACGACGGCCGGGCGAGATGCTTACAGAATGAAAGGAAAATCAGGGCAGCCGACAGTGCGTGAATTGAAAGATCCTGAAACGAACATTGACCTTGGTACTGCTTATATCAGTATGTTGAAAAAACAGCATTTGGAAGGTATTTCAAACCCAGAAACGCTGTATTATGCAACAATAGTCGCTTATGTAAATGGTGCAGGGGCATTGCTACGTACATTTGATTCAAACCGAACTGTGGCAATTAATAAGATCAATCGAATGACGCCTGATCAGTTTTATCAATATGTTCAAAATAATCACCCTGCACCACAGGCTCCGCGTTATTTGTGGAAAGTGAAAAATGCTTATCGTGGTTTAGCAATAACGCAATAAATCAGGCTAATTTTCATTGCCCAGAAGCTCGCTTCTCTGGTCTTTTATTAAGTTGGTGAGTCCGCCAATTTTAACCATAATCCTAAAAAACTCTTCAAGTAGTAATGCAATACGTTTATTACTGGCGCCCTCCTTGACCAAATGAATAGTTTCTTGTTCTTTTAGTGTGAATGTAATCTGTGGTTCAGGCAAAATATCAAAAGTCATTAATTCAGCGACGGGAAGAATAGCTTTGAGCCTCATCACTTCCTGATGCTGAAACGGGTTGTCTCTGAGAACTGAGATGCCGGCGATAATTTTGTTCCTATGACGAATAAAAATTTCTGTCATCTCTGTAAAACTATTTGGTCGCATAAGATCATGATAAAACAGTTGATCACTTTCTTTCATGTTGTCGTTCATGCAGATAAGACGCTGTTCATCATTTCTGAAATTATTTGGGCACAGAGGATCTAAGAGAAAGGTAAGATAGGGTTACTGAGCGTATTACATTTGATAACTCAATTAATACAGAAACAGATACATGAAGATTGAGAGAGGGTGAGTTATTTGATAATAATAATTATCATTATCAAAAAAATATAATATTAGGAAAATACGTGAAAACCCTCCCATTCATTGGCGCTATGTTGATATCAACATTGGCTCTTGCTTCAGAGCCGGATTGTATTCAGGTGATTGCTCAAAACCAGTTAATTGAAGGTATATATAATAAAGAAGGTAAGAGTTGCCTGACTATCCAGTTTTCAGACCAACAATATATTCAGCTAAAGGGGCAGGGTTTTTCATCCGTAACTCTGTCAGATGCTGATAACCAACCTTACAGAGTATTGCTTGAACGTGTTCCGGTTCAGGAAGCACAATCAGTTTCTTACATTGTGCCGATAACAGAGCAATACCATCTGCAACTGCAAGGAGAGCCAGAGCAGGGGTGGCAGATAAGCTTCGATATACAGGACTATCAACCTTTGGCTATTCAGGCTGAAGGTGAGCTTATCAGCCCAAAGTTACAGCAATTAAAGAAAACAATAGAAGAGGGCGGTTCTACGACACACTTCTGGAATGAAATCAGTGCAATAGGAACACCACTTGTTGAACCTCATTCAGAAAAACAAATGAAAGTGACTTTCCTGTGGCGAGGTGCGAAATCTAACGTTTATATTCTGGGAGCACCTTCCGGTAATCATGAGGTGATGTCTCATTTGCCCGGTTCAGATGTTTGGTACAGAACGTTTATCGTTCCTGATGACACTCTGATGCAGTACAAGATTGCCCCAGATGTTCCGAAAATAGCTCAAGGCGGTATTGCTCAACGTAAGGAGATACTGACGACTGCACAGGCCGATCCCTTGAACCACTATCCATCTCCGACATCACGGCGGGATAAATACAATCATTTTTCATTGCTATCACTTGCTCCGCAACAGCGCCAATGCCATTTCAGAGAAATAGAAAATTATCATCGCAAAGGCAGGCTGGAGAGTTTCCGTCTTGAAAGTAAGGTGATGGGTAACAGCCGGGAAATTGCGATATTACACCCTGCTACAGAGACGTCAACTCCAGCAATGTTGGTGTTACTTGATGGGCAGATTTATCTGCATACCTATCAGATGGCAGATTTTTTTGATAACTGGATATCCGCAGGGAAAATGCCCGCAATATATATTGTATTTGTCGACAGCATCAGTCCAAAGCTGCGAAGTAAGGAATTACCACCTAATGAACATTTTCCACAGTTTCTCGCAGAGGAGTTGATGCCGGCACTTGCTGCAAAAGGTATTACAGTTCCGGCTAGCAGAACAATTATTGCTGGCTCAAGCTATGGCGGTCTGGCTTCCACCTGGAACGCATTGCAGCACCCGGAATTGTTCGGCAATGTACTGAGTATGTCAGGCTCTTATTGGTGGGCGCCTGAAGGGGAAGAACATGAATGGTTATTGCGAAAAATTGCAACGATGGAAAAGAAACCACTCCGTTTTTATCTTGAGGCCGGGTTATTTGAAAAACGGGGAAGCTGGGGAGGCATTATTCAGAATCACTATCGGTTGAGTGAATTATTAACCCAGAAAGGCTATCCATTAGAAACCCGTGAGTTACCCAGTGGGCATGATTATGTCTCATGGTGTGAAACGCTTTATGATGGAATTCGGTCACTTTCTTCACATTGGTAATTATCAAAAGGGTTGTTTTGGATTTTGCACCAGAATAATTATCAATCAATTGATTAACCTGATGTAATATTAAGATAAGCTATTTTAACACCTACTCTGTGTGATAGTATGTCGAACGAGTTAGGCAAATGTACCGGATACGTTTTCAAAATGTCTCCTTAAAATGCGTACACATCTTGCGGAGTGAAGCAAGAATTTGTTTCTAACGTGCTGATTAATAATAAATTTGATTTAATACAAGTGATCTTGCGTGTGGGTCACCACTGTATATAAGGATTTTAAATGCCTGTAATTACTCTTCCTGACGGTAGTCAACGTCAATTTGAGCATGCTGTTTCCGTAATGGATGTGGCGCGTGATATCGGTGCCGGCTTGGCAAAAGCATGTATTGCCGGCCGCATTAATGGTGAGTTGGTTGATGCGTGTGAATTAATTGAAACCGATGCCAATCTCGCGATTATCACCAGCAAGAATGAAGAAGGTCTGGAAATCATTCGCCACTCATGTGCACACTTGTTGGGGCACGCCATTAAACAATTGTGGCCTAATACGAAGATGGCTATCGGCCCAGTGATTGATAATGGCTTCTATTACGATGTCGATTTGGATCGCTCTTTGACGCAGGAAGATATCGAGTTGCTTGAAAAGCGCATGCTTGAACTTGCCAAAAAAGACTACGATGTCATTAAGAAAAAAGTCAGTTGGCAAGAAGCGCGTGATGCCTTTGCAGCTCGTGGCGAAGAATACAAGATCCAGATTTTGGATGAAAATATCAGCCATGATGATCGTCCGGGTCTGTATCACCATGAAGAATACGTTGATATGTGCCGTGGGCCGCATGTTCCTAATATGCGTTTCTGCCATCATTTCAAACTGCAAAAAGTTGCTGGGGCATATTGGCGCGGCAATAGCGACAACAAAATGTTGCAACGTATTTATGGTACTGCATGGGCTGATAAGAAACAGCTTAATGCCTATTTACAACGCTTGGAAGAAGCGGCAAAACGTGATCATCGTAAAATTGGTAAGCAGCTTGACCTGTATCATATGCAGGAAGAAGCACCAGGCATGGCGTTTTGGCATAATGATGGTTGGACAATCTTCCGTGAGTTGGAAACATTTGTCCGTACAAAACTGAAAGAGTACCAGTACCAAGAAGTTAAAGGCCCATTCATGATGGATCGCATCATGTGGGAAAAAACAGGGCACTGGGAAAACTATAAAGAAAATATGTTCACGACTTCATCCGAAAACCGTGAATACTGTGTAAAACCAATGAACTGCCCAGGGCACGTCCAGATTTTCAACCAAGGGTTGAAGTCTTATCGTGATTTACCTCTGCGTATGGCTGAATTTGGTAGTTGTCACCGTAATGAGCCATCAGGGGCTTTACATGGCTTAATGCGTGTACGTGGCTTTACTCAGGATGATGCTCATATCTTCTGTACTGAAGAGCAAATTCTTCAGGAAGTCAGTAGCTGCATCAAAATGATTTACGACGTCTACAGTACATTTGGTTTCGAGAAGATTGTCGTTAAATTATCAACTCGCCCAGAGAAACGCATTGGTACAGAAAAACAGTGGGATGAAGCAGAAGCCGATCTTGCTGAGGCATTGACCCAAAAAGGTATTGAATTTGAATACCAACCGGGCGAAGGTGCATTTTATGGCCCTAAAATTGAATTTACTCTACATGATTGTTTGGATCGTGCGTGGCAATGTGGTACTGTGCAACTCGATTTTTCACTGCCAGCGCGTTTGAGTGCGTCATATGTAGGTGAAAATAACGAACGTAAGGTTCCTGTAATGATTCACCGTGCGGTTCTGGGGTCTCTGGAACGGTTCATCGGTATCCTGACAGAAGAGTATGCTGGGTTTTTCCCAACATGGTTGGCTCCTCAGCAAGTCGTCGTCATGAATATTACTGACGGTCAGGCAGATTATGTACAGGAATTGGTTAAAAAACTTCAAGATGCGGGCATTCGTGCAAAAGCAGACTTGAGAAACGAGAAGATTGGTTTTAAAATCCGTGAACACACTCTGCGTCGTGTACCTTACATGCTTGTTTGTGGTGATAAAGAAGTCGAGTCAGGAAAAGTATCTGTCCGTACTCGCCGCGGCAAGGATTTAGGTAGCATTGACGTCAGTGAATTTACAGAAAAACTGCTGACAGAAATACGCAGTCGTAATCTTCATCAATTGGAGGAATAAGGTATTAAAGGCGGAAAAAGAATTCAACCGGCGCGCCCAAATCGCATTAATGAAGAGATTCGCGCCTCTGAAGTTCGTTTAACTGGATTAGATGGCGAGCAGATTGGTATTGTCAGTCTGAGGGTAGCTCTTGAGAAAGCTGAGGAAGCTGGTGTTGATTTAGTGGAAATCAGCCCAAATGCCGAACCGCCAGTTTGTCGTATCATGGATTACGGCAAATTCCTCTATGAGAAGAGTAAGTCAGTCAAAGAACAGAAAAAGAAACAAAAGGTTATTCAGGTCAAGGAAATTAAATTCCGTCCTGGTACAGATGAAGGCGACTATCAGGTCAAACTACGCAACCTGATTCGTTTTCTGGAAGATGGCGATAAAGCCAAAATCACCCTGCGTTTCCGTGGGCGTGAAATGGCGCACCAACAGATTGGTATCGAGATGCTTAACCGTATCCGTGACGATCTGAGTGAACTGGCAGTGGTTGAATCCTTCCCAACGAAGGTTGAAGGCCGCCAGATGATCATGGTGCTCGCTCCTAAGAAGAAATAGTCAGGCAAACAAGTAATAGGCTCCAGCCAGTTTCTGGATGGAGCCTATTCGCCTTACTAGTTCGTTGTAATTAACAATGCGAAGTGGAAATTAAAATGCCAAAGATTAAAACAGTACGCGGCGCAGCTAAACGCTTCAAAAAAACCGCAAGCGGCGGTTTCAAGCGTAAGCACGCTAACCTTCGTCACATTCTGACTAAGAAATCAACCAAGCGTAAACGTCATTTACGTCCAAAAGGCATGGTCTCCAAAGGTGATCTGGGCCTGGTTGTTGCTTGTCTGCCATACGCATAAGCAATTTTTTAGATTAGAACTCAGAGACGATAGGAGAAGTATATGGCTCGCGTAAAACGTGGTGTTATTGCCCGTGCACGTCACAAGAAAATTTTGAAACAAGCGAAAGGTTACTACGGTGCTCGTTCGCGCGTTTATCGTGTTGCTTTCCAGGCTGTTATCAAAGCTGGTCAGTACGCTTACCGTGACCGCCGTCAGCGTAAACGTCAGTTCCGTCAACTGTGGATTGCACGTATCAACGCTGCTGCACGTCAGAACGGCATGTCTTACAGCCGTTTCATCAACGGCCTGAAAAAGGCTTCGATTGAAATCGACCGTAAGATTCTGGCTGACATCGCTGTATTCGACAAAGTGGCATTTGCTGCTCTGGTTGAAAAAGCGAAGGGCGCTCTGGCATAAGTCAGATTAAAAGAGGGAGCTTGCTCCCTCTTTTACTTTTTTCCAAAATGTGGCTTACTATTGTTTAGGTTATTATTGTTTAAGTTATTATTACTTAGTCTATTATTTAGATTTGAATCATAATCAGTTTACGAGTAGCCAGTTTAAAAAGGATACAGGAGAGAGAACCGACATGATGAAGTTAGCCTTTTTTCGTTTCTTCTTTTACTTTAGCACCTGAGAACAGGGGGCTTTGCGCGTAAGAAAAGAAACGAAAAATAGCGCTTGAGCCTCCAGTGTGGAGGCTTTTTTATTTTTATGGCCTCATCAATAGATAATTTGAGGGCATAGTCGATAACAACTAAAGGGCCATCTGGCCAAAGGAAGAGGAAAACGATGTCACATCTTACTGAGCTGGTTGCAAAGGCAAAAGCAGCCGTAGAAGAAGCCCAGGATGTTGCCGCGTTGGATTTGGTGCGAGTTGAATACCTGGGAAAAAAAGGCCATTTAACTCTCCAGATGTCATCGCTGCGTGATTTACCGGCTGAAGAGCGTCCAGCGGCTGGGGCTGTTATTAATCAGGCGAAACAAGAAGTTCAAGAATCATTGAATGCACGTAAAGCGAAGTTAGAATCAGATATTCTCAATACACGCTTGTCAGCAGAAAAAATCGATGTTTCATTGCCTGGCCGCCGTATGGAAAATGGTGGATTGCACCCTGTTACCCGCACGATTGAACGTATTGAAACTTTCTTTGGCGAGTTGGGTTTTTCTGTTGAATCGGGGCCAGAAATCGAAGATGACTATCATAACTTTGATGCGCTGAATATTCCTGCGCACCATCCAGCACGGGCTGATCATGATACTTTCTGGTTTGATGCGACACGTTTACTGCGTACCCAGACTTCTGGGGTGCAGATCCGTACCATGAAAGATGGTCAGCCACCAATCCGTATCATTGCCCCAGGGCGTGTATATCGCAATGATTACGATCAGACGCATACCCCAATGTTCCATCAGGTAGAGGGATTAATTGTTGATAAAAATATCAGCTTTACCAACCTGAAAGGCACATTGCATGACTTTTTGAACAACTTCTTTGAAGAAGATATGCAGGTTCGTTTCCGTCCTTCTTACTTTCCATTTACAGAGCCTTCCGCAGAAGTTGATGTCATGGGCAAAAATGGCAAGTGGCTGGAAGTGTTAGGCTGCGGTATGGTACATCCGAACGTATTGCGTAACGTTGGTATTGATCCCGAAGTCTATTCTGGTTTTGCCTTTGGTATGGGTATGGAGCGTTTGACCATGCTTCGTTACGGTGTTACAGACTTGCGTGCATTCTTTGAAAATGATTTGCGTTTCCTCAAACAATTTAAATAAGGCGGGTATATCTCATGAAATTCAGTGAACTCTGGTTACGCGAGTGGGCAAACCCAGCCATTAACAGTGAAGCATTGTCTGATCAAATCACCATGGCTGGTTTGGAAGTTGATGGTGTTGAAAAAGTGGCAGGCCAGTTCCACGGTGTATTTGTTGGTGAAGTTGTTGAATGTGGCCAACATCCAAACGCAGATAAATTGCGTGTGACAAAAGTTAATGTCGGCGGCGAACGTCTGTTGGATATTGTTTGTGGTGCACCCAATTGCCGTCAGGGTCTTCGTGTCGCTGTGGCTACAGTTGGAGCTGTACTACCCGGTGATTTCAAAATTAAAGCCGCCAAACTGCGCGGAGAGCCATCAGAAGGAATGCTGTGTTCATTTTCTGAACTAGGTATTGCTAACGATCATGACGGAATTATCGAATTATCGGTAGATGCCCCGATTGGCTCTGATCTGCGTAGTTACATGAAATTAGATGATAACGCGATTGAAATCAGCATCACACCAAACCGTGCTGATTGCCTGAGCATCATGGGTGTTGCCCGTGACGTAGCAGTTATCAACAAATTGTCTGTGACCGAAACAAAAATCGAAACGGTTAAACCAACCCTAGACACGAAATTCCCTATCCGTGTTGACGCTCCTGAAGCTTGTCCTCGTTATTTGGGGCGCGTTATTAAAAATGTGAATGTCAAGGCTACTACTCCGTTGTGGATGCGTGAAAAACTGCGCCGTGGTGGTATTCGTTCCATTGATCCAGTGGTTGATATCACCAACTATGTTTTGCTTGAACTAGGGCAACCGTTGCATGCGTTCGATCTAGAGCGTTTAACTGGCTCAATTATTGTTCGCATGGCTGAGCAAGGTGAAAAACTCACCCTATTAGATGGCAATGAAGCGGAACTTTCTGCTGAAACGCTAGTGATTTCTGATGAAAAGCAACCACTTGCTATAGCAGGGATTTTTGGTGGAGAATATTCGGGAGTTAATGTGGAAACTCAGCATATTATGCTGGAGTCTGCATTTTTTGCACCGTTGGCAATTGCAGGTCGTGCTCGCCGTTATGGTCTGCATACGGATGCTTCTCATCGCTTTGAACGTGGGGTTGATCCACAACTTCAGCATAAAGCGATAGAATATGCTACTCAGTTGTTGGTTGCCATCTGTGGTGGAGAGGCGGGAGAGATCGTTGATGTGACGAGTGAGTCTCATTTGCCAAAACCCGCAACTATTACACTGCACCGTAAGAAATTGGATCGCCTTATTGGTCATTATATCGCTGATGAACAGGTAACAGATATTCTGATCCGTTTAGGTTGCCAAGTAACAGTCCAGAGTGATAGTTGGCAAGCTGTTGCACCTAGTTGGCGTTTTGATATGGAGATCGAAGAAGATTTAGTTGAGGAAGTTGCCCGTATTTACGGTTACAACAATATTCCTGACGTGCCAGTGCGTGCTGATCTTGTGATGACTTCGCATCGCGAAGCCGATTTGTCTCTGAAACGTGTCAAAACAATGCTGGTGGACAGAGGTTATCAAGAAGCAATTACTTATAGCTTTGTTGATCCTAAAATTCAGCAACATCTGCATCCACAGGAAGAAGCATTAATCCTGCCTAATCCAATTTCGGCGGATATGTCTGCGATGCGATTATCCCTGCTGACGGGATTATTAACCACTGTTGCGTATAATCAGAATCGTCAACAGAGCCGTGTGCGTTTATTTGAAACTGGTTTGCGATTTGTACCAGATGAAAATGCGGAGAATGGCATTCGTCAGGAATTGATGCTTGCTGGCGTTATTGCAGGAAATCGTTTCGAAGAACACTGGTCGATTGAAAAACAAGCGGTTGATTTCTTTGATTTGAAGGGTGATTTAGAAACTGTTTTAGAATTAACAGGTAAAATGTCAGGCATTTCCTTTAAAGCAGAAGAACATTCCGCTTTGCATCCTGGACAAAGTGCTGGGATTTATCTGGAAAATAGTTACATTGGTTATATTGGTGTTGTTCATCCAGAACTGGAGCGTAAACTTGACTTAAACGGCCGTACCGTGGTATTCGAGTTATTATGGCCTAGTCTGGCAGACCGCGTAATTCCTGAGATGACGGAAGTTTCTCGCTTTCCATCTAACCGCCGTGATATCGCAGTAGTTGTGCCTGAAAATGTAGCTGCAGAAGATGTTCTGGCTGAATGTAAGAAAGTTGGCGTAAATCATATAGTTGGCATAAACTTATTTGACGTGTATTGTGGTAAAGGTGTCGCGGAAGGCTACAAGAGCCTTGCTATTAGCTTAATCTTGCAGGATACCATGCGTACACTGGAAGAAGAAGAAATTGCTGCGACCGTTAACAAATGCGTTGCTGCATTAGAACAGCGATTCCAAGCATCCTTGAGGGACTGAACTTATGGCGCTTACTAAAGCTGAAATGTCAGAAAATCTTTTTGAAAAACTGGGTATTAGCAAGCGTGACGCTAAAGATCTAGTGGAAATGTTCTTTGAAGAAGTGCGTCGCTCTTTAGAGAACGGGGAGCAGGTTAAGTTATCTGGATTCGGCAACTTTGATTTGCGAGATAAAAATCAACGTCCAGGCCGGAATCCAAAAACAGGAGAGGATATTCCGATTACGGCTCGCCGTGTTGTCACTTTTCGCCCAGGCCAAAAGTTGAAAAATCGGGTAGAAAAAGCGTTACCCAAAGAATAAATACACAAAAAGGCCGCACCTGTGCGGTCTTTTTCTTATCTTTCTTATCCCATTGTCAGCAACGGGATGGGTTTTCTTTCCCTAAATGGTTCCATATCAACATGCACTCTGTTTATGAGTTGATCACTTGTCAGAGAAAACGTAACCATCAAGTGATAGCAATTCTGTCTGTTTTTTTCATTATCCTGTTTGTTTTGTCATTATGTGCAGGTGAAATCTGGTTCTGGCCTGATCAATGGTTATCTGATTCTGCCCGGTTATTTATTTGGCAATTGAGATTACCCAGAGCGCTTGCAGTGATGGCTGTCGGGGCTAGTTTGGCTGTATCAGGCGCTATTATGCAGGCGTTGTTTGAAAATCCGTTGGCAGAGCCGGGATTACTTGGAGTCAGTAATGGTGCAGGCGTTGTCGTGGTATGTTTGATACTGGCTTTTCATGGTATTGCCCCATTATGGTTATTAAGCGTTGGAGCGGTACTTGGCGCGCTTTTTATGACAGCAATTTTATTGGGATTTTCCCGAAGGCATCAAGTGACGAATACTCGTTTGTTATTGATCGGCGTTGCTTTCGGAGTGATATTTGGGGCCTTGATGACATGGATGGTTTATTTCAGCACAAGCTTGGATCTAAGGCAGTTGATGTATTGGATGATGGGAAGTTTCAGCGGCATTGATTGGCGTCAGAAATGGTTAGTAATTGCATTATTCCCCGCTATCTTATGGTTAAGCCGTAAGGGGAACATTTTGAATTATCTATCGCTTGGAGAATTGCAGGCACGTCAATTAGGTATATCTCATCACAAATGGCGCAATTTATTTGTATCAGTGGTTGGGTTATTAGTTGGATTGAGTGTTGCTCTTGCAGGAGCGATAAGTTTTATCGGCTTAGTTATTCCTCATATCTTAAGATTGATTGGCTTGACTGATCATAAGGCGCTGCTTCCAGCCAGTGCGTTAGCGGGGAGCTGTGGTTTGTTATTGGCTGACCTATTTTCCCGATTGTCATTATCTCACGCAGAGATACCAATTGGAGTCGTTACTGTGACCTTAGGTGCTCCCGTTTTTATATGGCTTTTATTAAGAGCACATCATTATTAAAAAACAAATGGTTATCCAACTATTAATAAAGGCAATAAGGTGAGAGTAATAACATGACTAACAAACCGATCTTGGAATTGGATAACGTTAGTGTTAACAACAGACTGAAAGCTCTGTCTGGATCTGTTATGGCTGGAGAGCAAATTCATTTGGTTGGATTAAATGGTTCAGGGAAAAGTACTTTGCTTTCAGCGATTGCAGGAATTTTATCCTACAGTGGCTGTATTCATTTAATTGGCCGGGAGTTGAGACATTATCGTCAACACGAACAGGCAAGATGCCGAGCTTGGTTTTCTCAATCATCGTCTACTCCCATTATGCCCGTCTTCCAATACTTGGACATGTTCCGCCCTGAATCGGCTCCACTGGCTCAGAGTGAAAACGTATTATATGAACTCTGCCAGCAAATGAAGCTCCTTCCATTACTTTCTTCTCCAATTAGTCAGCTATCAGGTGGAGAGTGGCAGCGTGTCAGATTAGCCGGAACTTTTTTTCAAGTATGGCCGGAATTGAATCCTGACGGAAGATTGCTTTTGCTTGATGAACCTACAAATAACCTTGATATTACCCAACAAGCTATTTTAGATAAGTTGATCAAACAATTCTGTTCATTAGGGGGAACGGTACTGCTGAGTAGCCATGACCTTGATCATACTTATGAGCAAGCGACGGGAGTGTGGTTACTTTCACATGGAAAATTATTAACATCTGGTATACCACAGAATGTAATGACTGAACGAAATTTATCAGAAATTTTTGAAGTAAAAATTAGACATATTAAAAATACTGGCTATAAATTATGGAGAGTCAACCAACTGTAATTTCTGTAATTGAAATCTATCATAATCATTAAAGCCTATCTTTTTTGGTGCCTTGGTTGACTAATATTTGTTTCTTCGTTGATGTTTCGTTAAACAAGCATCATCTAGAATCGTTTAATTATAAAACATATTTAGATTACGCAAGGCATAAGGCGATTATGGATAGTTTTTTGCCATTTTCTCGTCCTGCGATTGGCAGCGAAGAGATAGAAGCAGTAGAGAAAGTTTTACGTTCAGGTTGGATTACGACAGGGCCGCAAAATCACCAATTAGAGCAAGATTTTTCTCGCATGTTCGAGTGTAAGCATGCGATTGCCTTATGTTCTGCTACCGCAGGCATGCACTTGGCTTTGCTGGCATTAGGTATAGGCCCTGGCGATGAAGTCATTACTCCGTCCCAAACGTGGGTCTCCACGATCAATATGATTTGTTTATTGGGCGCAGAGCCTGTCATGGTTGATGTTGACCGTGATACGTTAATGGTCAACGCAGAAACAATCAAAAAAGCCATTACACCAAAAACCAAAGCTATTATTCCCGTTCATTATGCAGGAGCTCCTTGTGATCTTGATGCACTGCGCGCCGTTGCTCAAGAAGCCAATATTCCTCTGATTGAAGATGCTGCTCATGCCGTCGGAACCCGCTATAAAAACGAGTGGGTAGGGGAGCGGGGAACCGCTATCTTTTCTTTCCATGCTATTAAAAACATGACCTGTGCTGAAGGCGGTATGTTCGTTACAGATGATGATGAACTTGCACAACGGATCCGCTGTTTAAAATTTCATGGATTGTCTGTTGATGCTTTCGATCGACAAATTCAAGGCAGAAAACCTCAGGCAGAAGTCGTTGAGCCAGGCTTTAAATACAATTTATCAGATATTCATGCGGCGATAGCGGTTGTGCAGTTAGGGAAATTAGCATCAATGAACGCACGCCGTGGTGAGTTGGTGGCTCGATATTCTGCTGCACTTAGCAACTCACCTTTGCAAATGTTGAGTGTTCCTGAATATGAGCATTTGCATTCCCATCATCTTTTTATGGTACGTGTTGACAAAAGTATCTGTGGTATTGATCGGGATACTTTTATGGAACGTCTGAAGGATCGAAATATTGGCACTGGTTTGCATTTTAAGGCCGCGCATACGCAAAAATATTACAGGGAACGTTATCCTCATCTTTCCCTGCCTGTATCTGAGTGGAACTCGTCAACACTCTGTTCACTGCCACTTTTCCCAGATATGAACAACGATGATGTAGATCGTGTTGTGAACGCGATAACTGAAATTCTTTTGGAGCATAAGTAAGTGATGTTTGAGAAGATCAAAAAAGTTTCGATCGTTATTCCTGTTTATAACGAAGAAGAAAGTTTACCCCAATTGTTGAAAAGAACGATCGCAGCCTGCCAACAACTTGAGCAGAAATACGAAGTAATTTTGATAGATGATGGTAGCCGTGACAATTCTGCCGATATTTTAACCCAAGCGGCTGAAATCCCTGAAAATCATGTAATTGCTATTTTGCTTAACCGCAATTATGGGCAACATTCTGCCATTATGGCGGGATTTCATCAGGCTGATGGTGATCTGATTATTACACTTGATGCTGATTTACAAAATCCGCCAGAAGAGATCCCTCGTTTAGTTAAAACAGCAGAAGAGGGTTATGACGTCGTGGGTACACGTCGTGCTAACCGTCAGGATTCTTGGTTCCGTAAAAGTGCGTCCAAAATAATCAATGCGATGATCACCAAAGCTACGGGGCGTTCAATGGGGGATTATGGTTGTATGTTGCGGGCCTACCGCCGTCATATTGTACGTGCGATGCTGCAATGTCATGAACGCAGTACTTTTATTCCTATACTCGCTAATACTTTTGCACGTAAAACGATAGAAATAGATGTGGCTCATGCAGAGCGCGAATTCGGGGATTCCAAGTACAATTTTATGAAATTGGTAAACCTGATGTATGACCTTCTGACCTGCCTGACTACTGCTCCATTGCGGTTATTGAGTGTCGTGGGAAGCGTCATTGCCGTAACTGGCTTCTTGTTAGCGGTATTGTTGATTACTCTACGCCTTATTTTCGGCTCAATGTGGGCTGCTGAAGGTGTGTTTACCCTATTTGCTATCCTTTTCATGTTCATTGGTGCACAGTTCGTCGCAATGGGATTACTTGGTGAATATATCGGCAGGATATATAACGACGTTCGTGCCCGTCCGCGTTATTTTATTCAAAAAGTGGTCGGAGTTAGAAAGACCAACGATAATCAGGAAGAAAGCTAATGAAAGCAGTTATCTTTGCCTATCATGATATTGGTTGTATCGGACTTGATGCTTTAGTAAAGGCGGGTTTTGATATTCAGGCTGTATTTACACATACAGATGATCCGCATGAAAATAACTTTTTCTCATCTGTTGCGCGTATTGGTGCTGATTTAGGGTTGCCTGTATTTGCACCAGAGAATGTGAATCACCCACTTTGGGTCGAGCGTATCCGTGAAATGAAACCAGATGTTATTTTCTCTTTTTACTATCGCAATATGCTTAGTCAGGAAGTTTTATCACTGGCTGAAAAAGGCTCATTTAACCTTCATGGCTCCCTATTGCCGAAATATCGTGGTCGTGCCCCAGTCAACTGGGCAGTACTCAATGGCGAGTCAGAAACAGGCGTCACATTGCACAAAATGCTGGCAAAACCGGATGCAGGGGATATTGTCGCGCAGCAGGCTGTACAAATAGATGAAACTGATACTTCACTGGATATCCATAGAAAAATACGAGAAGCCGCCATTGAATTATTGAATGGCATCTTGCCTCAGATTAAATCAGGTCATTACCCATCGATTCCACAGGATGAAAGTCAGGCGACTTATTTTGGTCGTCGCACTGCTGAAGATGGTGAAATAGACTGGAATAAATCAGCTAAAGAAATTAACAACTTAGTCAGGGCAGTGACAGAACCATACCCGGGTGCATTTACTTTCTTGGGTGAGCGTAAAATTACAATTTGGCGTTCAAAACCACTCAATCAGGCTCATGGCAAACTTCCCGGAACCGTCATTTCCACAGAACCCTTTGTTATTGCCTGTGGTGAAGGTGCGTTGGAAATTATCAGCGGGCAGGGAGAGTCAGGACTTTATGTACAAGGCAATCGGCTCACGCTTGAAATGGGCATTGTGACGGGTGTTTATGTTGGCCCTAAAGCCACGGCACAAGTTAGTCGTCGGAAACGTGTCTTGATCTTGGGGGTTAACGGATTCATTGGTAACCATCTGACAGAACGTTTGTTGGCTGATGACAATTATGACATCTATGGAATGGATATTGGTTCTTCTGCTATTGAACGGTTTATTGGCAATCCGCGTTTTCATTTTATTGAGGGGGATGTCAGTATCCACACGGAATGGATTGAGTATCACATCAAAAAATGTGATGTCGTGCTTCCATTAGTGGCGATAGCTACCCCGATTGAATATACGCGTAACCCATTACGTGTTTTTGAACTGGATTTTGAAGAAAACCTGAAAATCGTTCGTTATTGTGTGAAATACAACAAGCGGATTATTTTCCCTTCAACATCTGAAGTTTATGGTATGTGCGACGACAAGGAATTCGATGAAGATACTTCACGCTTAATTGTGGGGCCAATTAATAAACAACGCTGGATCTACTCTGTTTCCAAACAACTACTTGATCGGGTTATCTGGGCATACGGTGCGAAAGAAGGCCTGAAATTCACTTTATTCCGTCCATTTAACTGGATGGGGCCAAGATTGGATAACCTGAATTCGGCTCGTATTGGTAGTTCAAGGGCAATTACCCAATTAATTCTGAATTTAGTTGAAGGTTCTCCGATTAAACTGGTTGATGGCGGTGAGCAAAAACGTTGTTTCACCGATATTCATGATGGCATTGAAGCACTGTTCAGGATCATTGAAAACCGGGATGGAGCGTGTGACGGACAAATTATCAATATTGGTAATCCGACAAATGAAGCCAGCATACGGCAATTGGCTGAAATGCTGTTAGATAGCTTTGAAAAACACGAACTTCGGGGGCATTTCCCACCATTTGCTGGGTTTAAGAAGATCGAAAGCAGTAGCTATTATGGTCAAGGTTACCAGGATGTTGAACATCGCAGACCTAGCATTAAGAACGCGGGGCGTTTGTTGGGATGGAAACCCACTATTGATATGAAGCAAACCATTGATGAAACATTGGATTTCTTCTTGTGTGGAGCGGTTGAAGAACTGAAAAGAAAACACTAGAGATTCATTGGAAATTAGAACGGCATCAGGAATTAAATGTAATGAAACAAGTTGGTTTGAGAATTGATGTGGATACTTATCGAGGCACAAAGGAAGGTGTACCGCGATTGCTTGAAATTTTGCGGAAGCATAATATTCAAGCCAGCTTTTTCTTCAGTGTTGGGCCGGATAACATGGGGCGCCATTTATGGCGCCTGTTGCGGCCTAAATTCCTTTGGAAGATGTTGAGATCAAATGCAGCATCCCTTTATGGCTTGGATATCTTGCTGGCAGGTACAGCATGGCCGGGTAAAAAAATCGCAAAAGATCTGGGCTACTTGATGAAACAAACGATGGATGCAGGTCATGAAGTTGGTTTGCATGCGTGGGATCATCAAGGCTGGCAGGCTAAAGTGGGGCACTGGTCCGAAGCTGAACTGGTAGAGCAAGTGCGATTGGGAATTAATGCTTTGGAAATGGCGATAGGGCAGCCTGTTACATGTTCGGCTGTTGCTGGCTGGCGAGCGGACGAACGCGTACTGACGATTAAACAGAGTTTTGAGTTTGATTACAATAGTGATTGTCGAGGGACACATCCATTTAGACCACTTTTGCCAGATGGAAACTTGGGCACTGTACAAATTCCTGTCACATTACCGACTTATGATGAAGTTGTTGGCATACAGGTCAGCGATGATGACTTTAATCATTTTATCCTTGAAGCCATCAAAAATGATCGCGGGGTTCCGGTTTATACCATTCATACCGAAGTTGAAGGTATGTCGAAGTCTTCACAGTTTGAAACACTATTGAACATGCTTCATCAGCAAGGTGTTCAGTTCTGTAAGTTAAGTCATTTATTACCTGAAAATAGAGACACGCTTCCTGTTGGGAAAATTGTACGTTCAGATTTTCCCGGTCGTGAAGGCTGGTTAGGTTGCCAACAAGGGGTATAACACAGTTATGTTGAATACTCAGACGAGTAAAGCTGGAGCCGTTCTGATGGCTCTTTTTTTTATTCTTACTTACCTATTACCTCTGGATAGCCGCCTATTATGGCAACCGGATGAAACGCGGTATGCCGAAATTAGCCGGGAAATGCTGCAACGTGGGGATTGGATTGTTCCTTACTTCTTAGATATCCGCTATTTTGAAAAGCCTGTTGCTGGCTATTGGCTTAATAATATTAGCCAATGGATTTTTGGACACAATAACTTTGCTGTTCGTTTTGGCTCTGTATTCAGTATCCTACTGAGTGCATTTTTGCTTTACCGACTTGCCATGATGATGTGGCAATGTCGCCAGACGGCTTTCGTTGCGAGCCTGATTTATGTTTCCATGTTTATTGTTCTTTCCATTGGTACCTATAGTGTCCTTGATCCGATGTTCTCTTTATGGGTTACCGCGGGGATAGTGAGTTGTTATTGGGCACTTAAGGCAGGAAGTACTCGAGAACGGGTTCTGGCATGGTCTGTATTAGGGCTGGCTTGCGGCATGGCTTTTATGACCAAAGGATTTCTGGCATTGGCGTTACCTGTGATAGCAATGGTACCCATCACAATATACCAGAAACGCTTTCTGGAAATGGTTCGTTTTGGACCGATTGCCGTTATATTTGCTGTTTTAATTAGTTTGCCGTGGGTGATTGCAGTTGCTTTGCGCGAGCCGGATTATTGGCATTACTTCTTCTGGGTAGAGCATATACAACGTTTTGCTTCTGAGAAAGCACAACATATTGCGCCCATTTGGTATTACTTGCCGATATTGGTATTAGGTGTGATTCCGTGGTTAGGATTACTACCTGGTGCGCTGGTTAAAAGCTGGAAAGAGAAAAAGAGCCATCCAGAGATGTTTTTCTTGTTCTGCTGGTTCATTATTCCTTTTGCATTTTTCAGTATAGCAAAAGGAAAATTACCAACTTATGTTTTACCATTTATCGGCCCATTGGCACTGATGATGGCAAAATATGCTGTTGATTGTGTCAAAAATGGCAATATGAAAGCATTAAAAATAAATGGACTAGTGAATGTTTTCATTGGAGTGATTGCTATTTTAGTGCTTTTTGTCATGGAAACGTTGGTTAGTCAGCCTCTCTACCAACCCAATGAATGGCTGAAATGGATTATGGGCATTATTGCCTTTGGGGCTTGGGGTGGGGTTGGTTATCTATGCTTCATTCATAATGGTAAATATTGGTTATGGGCTGCGGCCTGTTCCATCGTGCTCAGTTTATCAATCGGAGCTGCACTGCCTAACAAAACCATTAACTCCAAACTTCCTCAGCATTTTGTTAGACAAAATGAAAAAGAATTGGCAGATAGTCAATATATTCTGTCTCAGTCCGTTGGGGTAGGCGCGGCGATTGCATGGGAATTAAAACGCAATGACATTTATATGTTTGATCGTCCGGGCGAATTGGAATATGGGCTTAATTACCCAGATAGCCAATATAGATATGTAACACACGAAAAATTTCCTGAATGGTTAAAGAATGCGCGTAAAGAAGGTCAGGTTGCGATTGTTTTCCTGTTGTCTTCAAAAGGGGAGCTTCCTGAGTTACCTAAGCCAGATAGAATACGCAGTAACTATCGTTTTGTCCTAGTGATTTATCAGAAACAACCATGAGCAGCAACATAGTATTATTATTTTTGGTTAGTTTACTAACCTGTGCCGGACAACTATGTCAGAAACAGGCAGTTATTTGTTGGCAAAAAAAAGATACCCCCTATAAAGGGGTATCTATGGCGATATGGTTGTCCAGTGCTATTCTTCTATTGGGCATAGGAATGATATTTTGGCTGCGATTATTACAATTTTTGCCGCTGAGCATTGCATATCCTATGCTCAGTATAAATTTTGTAGTAGTGACTCTGATTGGGCAATTTTTATATCAGGAAAAAGTGGGGCTAAGACACTGGATCGGCGTTTTTGCGATTATGTTGGGAATTTTATTGATGAGCCTGAGTTAATGAAAGGTTATCTTTGGGGAATAGCGAGCGCCTTGTTGGTCACTTTAGCACAATTGCTATTGAAATGGGGAGTGGCCCGTTTGCCAGAACTTTCGTTGTCAGCACATTGGCTGGATATCGATTGGCTTTGGGCAAATCATACTCCTTTGCTGATGATTATGGCCGGGTTGGCGGGGTATGCACTGTCCATGTTATGTTGGTTTTTTACCTTGAAATATCTGCCATTAAATAAAGCGTATCCGATTATTAGCTTGAGTTATGCTTTTGTCTATTTAATGGCGGCTTTATTGCCTTGGTTCAATGAAACAGTTTCATTGCTGAAAACGGCAGGAGTGGCTTTTATCTTATTAGGTGTTTGGTTAATTAGCCGACCAGAAAATACGTAGCTACTGGAGCATTGGGCTATTAATAAAAAATAGCTCAAAATATTTGTTATTACCATCTACTTGGTTGTTTCCCAGAAGGCAGCGGTAACCATCAAGCTTTTTCTCATTCTATTCCCTCCAACTTAAGATGAAGTTCCGCGCCAGTCTGCGCCTCAGCAATCATTACGCACTTGATAAAAACGTCTCTTGATACAGTCATGATATCAATTTGCTGATTGAGGTGTAATTTTCTTATTTAGGAGAATATTCAAATGGCAACGGTAACGCATAGTACTATCTGCCCACAGGCGTTTTTCTATACTATAGTAGTACTCTTCTGCTTGGGTACCTCATGCTGTTCAGGGGGCTGCATGGGGTGCTGATAATGACAAAATAGCCTTGAATGCACGAAAACAAGAAAAATGAAAAACATAGTAATTTCAAACAGATGTTGAGTGATTACGGGCTTATCCAATGAAATCCAGGCAGCTCTCTTTTATAGTTGATACAACTACAACGTGTATAGATAAAATGATTCAATTTGTCCTTTTATTTTGTTTTATTTTGTTATTGTTTTTGTTATAAATTGTTACAATATGGTTTTATACTGGTCAACATAGTAAACTCTTTGTGGAGAAGAGGCTTATAAACCTGAATGCGGGAGGATGAGATGGCTGAACAATTAGAATTTTTTGCTATTCCAAACCCTTGCCGAGGGATCTGTGAATCTGACTCCCGCGGTTTTTGTCGAGGATGCTATCGGAGCAGAGAGGAGCGATTTATATGGATGAAATTATCAGATGGTGAAAAAAGAAAAATATTGCACTTATGTCATCATAGATATCTAAGGGAGTTAAAAATAAAAGCGAAAGAAAGAAATATTATACCAGAGCATCCAGGATTATTTTAGTTTTATACTGAATTGCCGAAAAAGAACTCTTATATGAATAAGGTTTCATAATTACCGTGGAAATAAGAAATATTACCAGTAATAAATGATGTAATGCCTGTATTAAATATCTTTTAT
Organism: Xenorhabdus sp. PB62.4; assembly: GCF_014467285.1. Taxonomy (NCBI): domain Bacteria; kingdom Pseudomonadati; phylum Pseudomonadota; class Gammaproteobacteria; order Enterobacterales; family Morganellaceae; genus Xenorhabdus; species Xenorhabdus sp. PB62.4. The sequence continues at coordinate 83,314 of NZ_NKHR01000013.1, forward strand.
TTGACATAAGTCGCTCTAAAATATCACTCGCATTGGATAATTGAAATGTTTCAGTAAAAATTTCTTATTAAAGAATTATTTATTGAACAATAAAAGTGCTGCTTTGTTATCTTATTGTTTTTTATGTTTTTTATTCTAAAGTTGACGCTATCATTAAGAGAAAAATGATATTAATGTAAAAATATATAGATTAGTATTTGGATGGCGGTTATTCTTATAGAACTTTAACCGAGTGGAAATGTATATATTTTGGGGGATTGTATTTTTTTAGTTGATATTTAAACTTACAATAGTTTAGTTGGAGGATTATTTTATACAGTTTATATCGTTGGTGGATTAATGCGCGATTTTATTCGGTGCGCCGTAAAACTTCGCTCTTTAGGGCGACGAAGATGTCAACTTTGAGTAACAAGCCAACGCGACACTAATTAGGTAATTAGCAAAATTTCTGACTCTGCTAATGTAAGAATGATATAGGGTGCGTATCCATTATTCATATGAATAAACTGATTGGGTAATTCATTGATGTTATATGAGTCTCTAATTATAAGGAGGGGTAATTGGAATTGACATTGGGATCAGACCTGGCACGTTTAGTTCGTGTTTGGCGCGCTTTAATTGATCATCGTTTGAAACCGTTGAAATTAACTCAGACGCATTGGGTTACTCTATACAATATTAGTCAGCTGCCACCAGAGCAGTCACAGATACAGCTCGCGAAAGCTATTGGTATTGAGCAGCCATCTCTGGTGAGAACTCTTGATCAATTAGAAGAAAAGAAACTGATTACGCGTCACACATGTGCCAATGATCGGCGAGCCAAAAGAATCAAATTAACCGGAGAATCTGAAACTTTTATCAGAGAAGTGGATAGTGTTATTGATTTGACAAGGAAAGAAATTTTGGAGGGAATTACTCATGATGAGTTAATTCTTCTATCCTCCGTAATAAAAAAAATCGAAAAAAATATTAACCAATTACATAAACAGGTCATATAAAAGTTAATTAATAATATAAAATCGCGGTCCAGATACTGGCAATCCGCGATTTTTTAGTTTTGTGCTACTTGAATGTTTCAGAGTGGTGATACAGTCAGAGAATCTCCACTGTTAGCAATTCTGACTCGTTGTCCTCTGTTGAATCTGACCTGATCTAGTTTTTGTACTACGATGATATTTTTTCCGCTGTCCGTACGAATTTCTAACTCAACACCTTTCGTTTGGTCTATAGCACCTTCGATGCCTTGTCCAGCCAGACCACCGGCAATAGCACCTGCGGCTGTAGCAAGCTTTTGACCAGAACCACCACCGACCGTATTACCTAACAACCCACCTAAAACAGCGCCGCCAATGAGACCTAACATATTAGGATCGCCAGCTTGATTACCTTTGATAGTGATAGGACGTACAGACAGAATGGTGCCATAGGTTACAGTTTGAGCTTGTTTGGCTTGATCAATGGAATAAGTATCACTAGAAAGCGCTCCCATGTCTGCACAACCAGACAATGTGGTAAGGACAACTGCACCAACCAGGAAACGTTTTAACATAGTCACTCCTATTTTAATACCTGATAGAGAAGCTTGATAATAAACCTATAACCAAGCATTCGGCTACTATTGTTAGTAACAGATACTATTGCTAGCGGCAGGAAGAATAAATTTGCCAACCACTAATGATTCATATCTGCATATATAATAAGTGTCCACAATCAACTCCGAAAGGAATAATTCCTGACCAAAAGTTTAGCATGTTTTGTGAAGAGCTTTCCAAAACTCAGATTTTATCTCTGATAATAATCATTAAACATATATAGTCCGAGTCGATGTGCTTTATAGTTTACTCAAGATTAAATGTAATCCATTCTTTAATAGGGGAATATTTATGAAGTCAGGGCGTTATATTGGTGTTATGTCTGGCACCAGCATGGATGGAGTTGATGTTATTCTGGCGGAGATTAGTGATAAAGCCGTTACTCAGCAAGTGAGTTATAACCATCCTTTCCCACAAGAACTGAAACAAAAATTGCTTTCCATCTGTCAGGGGCAGCAAACGACATTATCAATGGTGGGAAGATTTGATTATGAACTTGGTACTCTTTTTGCCGAGGCTGTGCAAGGGTTGTTGGATAAGGTAGCTCTGACCGCGAGCGATATTACTGCAATCGGGTGTCATGGGCAGACGGTATGGCATGAGCCAGATGGAGAGAAACCGTTTACTATGCAAATTGGCGACAATAATCGTGTGGCAGCATTGACCAATATTACAACTGTAGGTGATTTCAGACGACGTGATATGGCTTATGGTGGGCAGGGAGCACCTTTGGTTCCTGCATTCCATATGGCGGTATTGGGTCACCCGGCAGAGAGGCGTGTTATTTTGAATATTGGTGGTATTGCGAATATTTCCGCGCTTCTGCCTAATTCTGCGGTTAAGGGATATGATACCGGGCCTGGGAATATGTTGATGGATGCCTGGACATGGCAGCATAAGCAAATACCATATGACAAAGATGCGTTGTGGGCCAGTGAAGGCATTGTCAATGAATCTTTACTCCAGAAAATGCTTTCTGACCCTTATTTTGCACGTATTGCACCAAAGAGCACAGGACGCGAATACTTTAATATGGCATGGCTGGAAAGGCAGTTGGCTGATTTTCCTGATATTTCACCTGTGGATGTTCAGGCAACACTGGCTGAATTAACGGCTGTAAGTATTGCCCAGCAAGTTGAATTGAGTGGTGGATGTGAGCGTCTTCTGGTTTGTGGTGGTGGGGCCAGAAATCCGCTTGTGATGAGCCGGTTATCAGCTTTATTGCCAGATTCTGAAGTGGCTACGACAGACAAATATGGATTGAGTGGTGATGACATGGAAGCACTGGCATTTGCTTGGTTGGCATTCCGAACCATGTCCGGATTGTCTGGTAATTTGCCATCAGTAACGGGAGCTGACAGGGAAACGATTTTAGGGGCAATTTACCCTGTAATGAGATAAAAATCAGTTGGTAGCTATTTGGCGTGGCTATATAGTTAGTTCTATATAGTTCGCTTTATAAGTTAGCCAGTAGATAGCAATGATATGCTAATACTCATTAAAAAATCGAGAGTTAGAAATGTCTGAACATAATGAAACAGCCATTGCGGAATTGCGCCGCGAATATATACGCGGTGGATTAAGGCGCAAAGATCTTACTAAAGAACCCATTGAACTTTTTGAACATTGGTTAAAGCAGGCCTGTGAGGCTAAATTAAGCGATCCGACGGCAATGTGTATTGCTACAGTAGATGAACATGGTCAACCTTACCAGCGTATTGTTCTATTAAAACATTTTGACGCTCACAGCTTAGTTTTTTATACCAACCTTGGTAGTCGGAAGGCGAAGCATCTGTCCCAGAATAATCGAATTAGCCTCCATTTCCCATGGTATCAATTGGAAAGGCAGGTCAGTTTTCTCGGTAAGGCGGAAAAGCTGTCACCTACTGAAGTCGTAAAATATTTCCATAGCCGTCCAAGAGATAGCCAAATTGCCGCTTGGGCTTCTCAACAATCTTCACGAATTTCTGCCAGAGGTATTTTGGAAGGTAAGTTCTTGGAGCTGAAGCAAAAGTTTCTTAATGGAGAAGTTCCTTTACCCAGTTTTTGGGGGGGATTCAGAGTTGAATTTGATTCTGTGGAATTCTGGCAGGGAGGCGCCCATCGTCTTCACGATCGGTTTTTGTATCAGCGTGAAGGTGATAAATGGCATATTGATCGCTTAGCGCCTTAACAACCTTACCTTATACAAAATGCCCTGTACCGAATGAACCTCAATGACCTTCGAATTGCAGTCAATAATGCAGTGATTTGAAAGGCAAAGGGTGTAATTACCGTTTTTAATACTGGCACTTATATTACTGGCGTTTTATGCTATAGCACGTGATTTATAACGAGATACTTATATAGGTATATAGGTAAAGTATACAAACCGATGGAGTCATTAATGTCTAGCAATAACCTGATAAAACAACTGCAAGAGCGGGGCCTTGTTGCCCAGGTAACGGATGAAGAGGCGTTAGCTGAGAGACTGGCGCAAGGTCCGGTTTCTCTCTATTGTGGCTTCGATCCTACCGCTGACAGCTTGCATTTGGGCCATCTGGTTCCCTTGCTGTGTTTAAAACGATTCCAACTTGCTGGGCATAAGCCTATTGCGTTGGTCGGTGGTGCGACAGGTTTGATTGGCGATCCTAGCTTTAAAGCAACTGAACGCAAATTAAACACAGAAGAAACAGTCAAAGAATGGGTTGAGAAAATTCGCAAGCAGGTTTCGCCATTCCTTAGTTTTGATGGTGAAAATGGTGCAGAGTTAGCCAATAACTATGATTGGTTTGGTCAAATGGATGTGCTGACTTTCCTGCGTGATATTGGTAAGCATTTTTCCGTTAATCAGATGATCAACAAAGAAGCGGTGAAGCAACGTTTAAATCGCGATGATGTTGGTATTTCCTACACAGAATTTTCTTATAACCTGTTACAGTCCTATGACTTTGCTAACCTGAATGGAAAATATGGTGTTGAATTGCAGATTGGTGGTTCAGATCAGTGGGGCAACATTACTTCAGGTATTGATTTGACTCGTCGTTTACACCAGAAACAAGTATTTGGTATGACAGTACCACTGATCACTAAATCAGATGGCACTAAATTCGGTAAGACTGAAGGTGGGGCAGTTTGGTTGGATCCGAAGAGAACCAGTCCATACAAATTCTACCAGTTCTGGATTAACACAGCAGATGCAGATGTTTACCGTTTCCTGAAATTCTTTACTTTCATGAGCATTGAAGAAATTAATGCGCTGGAAGAAGAAGATAAAAATAGCGGTAAAGCACCACGTGCGCAGTATATATTGGCAGAGCAAGTTACCAAATTAGTCCATGGGGAAGTAGGTCTTGCTGCGGCTAAGCGTATTACTGAGAGTTTATTCTCCGGTGCTGTGGCTGATTTGACTGAAGATGACTTTGCTCAACTGGCTCAGGACGGTATGCCAGCGATTGAACTTGAAAATGGGGCTGACTTGCAACAAGCCCTGGTTTCTGCTGAGTTTGTTCCTTCCCGTGGGCAAGCGCGTACTATGATCAGTTCCAATGCAGTTTCCATCAATGGCGAAAAACAATCTGAGCCTATGTATGTATTTACGGACGGTGATCGTTTGTTCGGGCGTTATACTTTGTTACGTCGTGGTAAAAAACATTATTGCCTTATCGACTGGAAATAATTCATAAAGATGTTATTAAAGGGCAACAGTGATGTTGCCCTTTAAGTATCTGGCATCTTTATCAGCTACTCACGGATCTTAAAATATAAATTAGGCCTTATAATGAAAAATATTCTTTCAATTCAGTCTCATGTAGTCTTTGGTCATGCGGGAAACAGCGCGGCTGTTTTTCCTATGAGCCGTATGGGAGTGAACGTATGGCCATTAAATACGGTTCAGTTTTCTAACCATACCCAATATCCCCAATGGCGTGGATGTGTAATGCCGCCAGAACATCTGACAGAAATTGTGCAGGGAATTAGCGAAATTGATAAATTGGCATCTTGCAATGCTGTTCTGAGTGGTTATATCGGCTCTGCGGAGCAGGGGAATCATATTCTCGATATTGTGAAGCAGGTTAAGAAAGCTAATCCTGAAGCATGGTATTTCTGCGATCCTGTCATGGGACACCCAGAAAAGGGATGTATTGTTGCATCCGGTGTTGCTGAATTTTTTTGTGAGAAGGTATTACCCGCCAGTGATATTATTGCACCCAATTTACTGGAACTTGAAACACTGGCTATGCGGAAAATTGAAAATGTAGAACAAGCCATATCCGCAGCGCGTGAATTATGTGAAAAAGGTCCTAAGCTAGTGTTAGTTAAGCACTTAAGCCGTGCAGGTTACCGAACAGATTGTTTTGAAATGCTCTTAGTGACTAAAGAACATAGTTGGCATGTTAGTCGCCCATTGATTGATACAGGAGTGCGTCAACCAGTTGGTGTTGGTGACTTAACCAGTGGCTTATTCCTCGTCAATCTATTGAAAAGCCCGTCTTTGACAAACGTAGCACTACAAGCTGCATTAGAACATATTGCAGCGGCAGTTTATGAAGTGATGTTGGAAACGCAAAAAAGTGAGGAGTTTGAATTACAGCTCGTTGCTGCTCAAGATAAGATAGTTAAACCAACACATCAATTCAAAGCATCACAAATTGACTGATCGTTAAAGATGATATACCCAGTGAATTTAAGTATGTCGCACAACGGCAAGAGAACGAATCTCCGGGCATAGCAAATTATGTATGGGGTGAGCACAGCCAGCAAAGCGGCAACTTGGAAGATTAAGGGTATAAATTATATTCAGCTTCCGGTAGTAAGTCACCGGAAGCTTATGGCATTAAAAATATCTTTTTCAGATTTAAATTAACCCTTCTGCTGTTAAAGCATCATAAACATATAGACGCTGTTTAATCTTATCCATATAACTGTTTAAATGTACCAATCCAGAACTATCCAATTTTGTAAGATGCTGGCATCACTGGGGATCACTTGTTCGGGCAACCTTAAGAGGTTCCGCATGGGTTTGGAGCTAGCAATCATGTCCTGCTGTAGGCAGGGGTGCAGTCGCTCTTGAAGCAGGGCATTTTGCTGTTGCAGAGAACGTTGTCTTCTGATGCCGTAACAGCATTCGCAACCGGATTTGCATTACAAGACAAGCGATAAACAACCCGGTACACATGCCCCACCATACACCCGCAGGGCCGAGAGAATACTGCGATAGCCACCATGCGATGGGTAATCCAATTCCCCAATAACTTACTCCAGAAATAATAACCGTAACTTGTGTATCCTTGAGAGCACGGAGAAGTCCACATACCATTGTTTGCCAACCATCCAGCAAGCATAGCAGGGCAGCAAACGGCACTAACATTAATGCTATATTTTTGGCCTCAGTTGCCTGATTTACATCTGAAGGTAGAAAAAGGGACAATAATTCATTTGGGATCAGTAATAAGACTGAGATAGCCAATGATGACCATAATAAAATTAAGGCATTTCCAATCCAGGATAAGTTATGTACTTTACGCCAGTTTCCAGCACCTGAGGCCTGCCCTGCACGCATGGAAACTGCATACATCAGACCCAGTGGCACCGTGAAACTTGTGATGACCAATTGCATGAGGCTTTGATGAGCGGCCAAAGTGATGGCACCTAAAGCTCCCATTAGCCAGGCACAGCCATTAAACAAACTATTTTCCAGACCAAGAGTTCCCGCGGTAGGTATCCCAATTTTAAGGAGTTCGGGCATGGTAGCTAAGTCTTTGCGGGTTAACCGGGTAAAGATTGGATAACGTTTGTAGTCGGGATGCAGACATAGGATCACAACAAATATGATTCCCATATAACCATATGTAATAGCAGAAGCAATGGCGATACCACATATCCCCATCATTTTCGATAAAACCCACCCTAAACTACCAGAGAGGATAAGTGCACTGAACATAATGAAGGGAATAGGGCCCGGTTTACCAATGCCGGCGGTGAATCCTCTCAATGCGAGAAATAAAAGGCCAAATGGCATCCCCCAAACGAGTATGTACAAAAATTCCTGAGCCATTTCTACTGTATCTGGTGGTTGTCCAAGCATCAACATTAGTGGGGTAATATTCCACAAGAGTATTCCCATTCCAAAAGATAAAAACAGTGCAAGAAGTAATCCACAACGAATGGCAGAAACAATATCACGGCGTCGGCCTGCGCCATGATAGATGGCAACCAAATTGCCAGCCGCGGAGATGACACCGAATGACAATATATAGCATAAGTAAAATGCCGAAATAGCCAATGCACCTGCTGCCAGTGCCTGTGGCCCGAGTTGCCCCATCAATAATGTATCGATGAATAAAATTCCGCTTTGCGCGCATTGAGAAATAATTAACGGAATCGCAAGCATCAGAATGGAGCGTATATCATCCAGCCAATTAGGGGGCTTAATCATATTTTTTATTCGAAGGTATCTATTCAAATTTACATCCTTGCTCAAATTTATAAATATACCCCACAGGAGAATGGCTGTGGGGCAGTTGTTTTTTAGCTATTACCTTGTTACTGATTACTCGGTTTCACTGATGAGTATATGGGTTTCAGGTAAAGCACCTTGTTGGGCAAATATCTGTTTGAGGATATCCGCTGTTTCCTCGATATTATCTTCCTTAAAAATATCATCATGGGTAGCGTTAATGCGATAGGTGTTAAATTCACCCTCAACTAACGCTTCCCAATGATTAACAAGATTGTCAAAAATAAGCGGATTGTTGTGTTCTCGCTCCTGTGACGCTTGTATCAGTGCGACACGACCCACGTAAGGACGTGGCTGATAGTTCATCAGCAGTTCTGGATTATGCTGTAACTCAACCGAGAACGCTTTACCAAATGTACTTTCAGGATCAACGCCCTCCTTAGACATAAAGTCTTGCAACGCGATCTCATCAGGTTGTTGCCAATAGCGATTTGATGCAAAGAAACTATCTATCAGGACAAGCATTTCAACCTCTTGACCCATGGTACGCAACTGTTGAGCCATTTCATAAGCAACTACGCCACCATAAGACCATCCTCCTAAATGGTAAGGCCCATTGGGTTGTACTTTACGAATTGCGGCAACATAGTGCTCAGCTTGTTGTTCTATGCTGATAAAACGCCCCTGCTTTTGACCAAAGGTAGGGTTATTTAATCCAAAGATCCGTTTGCCCGACATACGCTTACTCAGGGCAAGATATGGAAACGCCAAACCAAAAACAGGATGCACAAGGAAAATAGCCTCATCGGAATCCGTTTCTGAAATGGTTAACAAGATTTCTTTGTCTGGATCCAGCGTCACTTCATCAAAGATTTCTGCCAGCTCTTTTGGTGTTGGATGTTGGAAAATATCTATGATTTGTACAGGCTTACCCAACTTATTTTCGATAGCGACAACAAGTCGCAGGGCGAGTAATGAGTGGCCTCCAATCTGGAAGAAATTATCGGTAATACTTACTTGCTCCAGTCCCAAAACCTCTTGGAAAGACTCGGTTAACGCTCGCTCAATATGAGTACGGGGTGCTTGGTAAGCATTGTCTTTGAGTTGCAGACGAGAAACCGCAGGTAAACGCCGACGATCAAGTTTGCCAGAGGCGTTGAGCGGGATCTCATCAACAGGCGTAAAAGATGTCGGGATCATAAATTCTGGAATGCGTGTTGAAAGCGCCTGGCGGAGCTGTCCGATCCACTCAGGTGTTGGCGTTACATTGGTACAAAAGTAAGCTGCCAGCTCTTTATCACCATTTTCCTCTTGGAGCATGACAACAACCGCGGCGTGAATGCCGGGATATGTCAGCATGGCGGCTTCAATTTCCCCTAATTCGATCCTAAAACCACGAAGTTTCACTTGATCATCTGACCGGCCAAGATATTCAATATCACCGCTGGAGAGATATCGGGCATAATCGCCACTTTTGTACAACCGCAAAGAGAGGTTGTCTGTTGTGCGAAGTTCAATAAAGCGTTCGCGGGTCAACTCCGGTCGGTTGAGATAACCACGAGCCAGACCTTGTCCCCCGAAATACAATTCACCGACAACACCAACAGGGCATGGGTTTAATTGCTTATCCAGAATAAAGGCACAAGTGTTATTGATTGGGCGCCCGATAGGAATTCCTCGTACGAAGTCATTCTTATGGCTGGTAATATCATATGTTGTTGAGAAAGTGGTATTTTCAGTTGGCCCATAACCGTTAATAAGTTTTTCTGGCCCTTGTCCGCTATTTAACAATTCTTGAATATGCGGAACGCTCAGGGCTTCACCACCAATGATGAGAGCACGCAATGGCTGGAACATATCCGGGACAGCGGAGATTTGTTGGTTGAATAGGCTGGATGTCAACCACATCACGCTGAGAGACGCTTCGCGAATGGCGGAAAACAATTTGTGAGGGTCCAGCACGGTTGTTTTATCCAAAATGACCAACGTAGCACCGTTGAGTAGTGCTCCCCAAATCTCAAATGTGGCAGCGTCGAATGCCAGACTGGATGCGAGAGCAATCCGATCTTCTGGCGATATATCCAGAAAACCGTTTTCTTTCACCAGCCTTATAATACTTTGGTGTTCAACACAAACGCCTTTGGGCAGACCTGTGGAACCGGAGGTATAAATAGCATAGGCCAGATTGTCCCGCTTGATATCTCTTATCTGCTCAGAAATAGCGCCTTCAGCGTAAGGCAACTCGTTAATTGAGTTTAGATAGATGATTTCACCCTCAAACGCTTTACATTTGTCCTTTGTGTCATCGTCAGTAATCAGACATCTCACTTTCGCATCGTTCAGGATGAGATTAATTCTTTCTATTGGATAGTCATTATCAACAGGGACGTACATTCCTCCCGCTTTGAGTATTGCCAGAATCGTAACGATGGCTTCAGGCGAAGGGCGTAACAACATACCGACAGGCGTTTCATACGAAACTCCTTTGAGTTGCAGGAAGTCTGCAAGTTCTGATGATTTTGCATCCAACTCAACATAACTGATTGAGCGTTCCCCTGTGATGAGTGCAATGGCATCAGGATTAGCGCTGACTTGTTGCCTGAAGATCGACACAACATTACCTTCGGCCTTAGATATTGATGCCGTAGGTATGGACAGCGAACCTGTTTGCAGTGGTATGTTTGCCAGCGCCAGTTTTGGCGTATTCGCGATTGCCTGAAGTAAGGCAGCGAAACTGTCGGCAAAGTGACGGATAGACTCTTCACGGAACAGTTCTGTCGAATATTCAAAAGCCAGCTCAAGCCCGTGGCTATCTTCTTTGACGGCAAGTAATAGATCAAAGCGGGCGATTTGCGTATCGACTTCGAAGAACGTTGTTTTTACATGAGGCAAATCCAGTTGCCATTCGTTTTCGTTTTGCATATCAAACATCGTCTGAAACACCGGATGCTGGTTAAGCCCGCGCTTGGCCTGACAGATTTCCACGACTCGTTCAAACGGAATATCCTGATGTTCATAAGCATCCAGTGTATTGTTCTTGACGACTTCCAAGAATTGGCTGAACGGCATCTCAGGAGCACACTGGCTGCGGATAGCAACGGTGTTAACAAACAGGCCAATGGTCTTTTCAACACCCTGATAATGCCGGTTGGCGATGGGAACGCCGACAACAAGATCTTCTTGGGTAGTCAGGCGGAACAACAGGGCCTTATAGGCGGTAAGCAGCATCATAAATAAAGTGGCACCGCTCTGTTCGCCTAATTTACGTAACTGCATATAGGTTTCGTAAGGTATCCGGGAGTTGAGTACTTTTCCGTGATATCCCAATTGTGCCGGACGTGTATAGTCTGTTGGCAAGGCCAAATAATCCGGGGCACCGGATAGCTTAGTGCGCCAATAATCTGCCTGATGTTGAAGATCCGGATGAGATAGATACTGACGTTGCCAAGTAGCGAACTCGCTATAACACAGTCCTTGCTTATCGATGGGGATCGATCTGTTTTCGATGATAGCGCTGTATCGTTGTCCAAGTTCATGCAGGAAGATGGTTCGTGACCAACCATCCCAGATCAGATGATGAACATTCATGAAAAAGACATTGCGAGTGGCGCTTATCTCTATCAGGCTGGCCCGAATAAGTGGCCCATGCTCAATATCGAAAGGTTGGATTGCTTCGCTTTGCAACGACATATTGAGATTACGCAGCCAGTGCTGATCATTGGCGAACGCTTTACCATCAACAAATTGCAGGATATCAGGGGCATTGGCGCTGATATTCAACGCAGGTTGCTCATTCTCCTGATTAATCGTTGAACGGAAAACTTCATGAGATACCAACAATTCACGAAATGCCCGAACAAATGCTGGCTTGTCTAACAGACCTTCTAAGACAAAGGCGATAGGAACATTGTATAGCGGTGAGTTTGGTTGCAGTCGGGAAATGAACCATAACCGCTCTTGAGCGAATGATAAAGGTGCAATATGTGAAGTTGCGCAAGAGAGTAAATTTGATGTCCTTTCAGTGTGAGTTGGGGAAGCCGGATTTACGCTATTGTCCAGCAATCCTTCAATTTTCTGGGCCAATTGAGAAATCGTTGGGGCATCGAAAATTGCGCGCAGAGGCAAATTAACCTGCATCGAACTGCGGATTTTTGCGATCAACTGTGCGGCGAGTAATGAATGCCCTCCCAGAGTAAAGAAGTTTGCGCCGATATTACGTACTTCTAAACCAAGTATTTCACTCCATAGTGATACTAAGCGATGCTCAGTATCAGTTTGTGCAGGGCGTTCTTCTTCCTCAATATGGGTGAGCCCCTGTTTTTGTGTGTCCTCAATAAGGCGTTTGCGATCCACTTTACCGTTGGACGTCATCGGGAAACTTTGGTCAACAATAATGTGTGCCGGAACCATATAATCAGGAAGCTGGCTGCGCATGTGTTCTTTCAGCAGGTTGCGATCTACTGAGTACAAGGTCTTGGCTTTCTCTTGCAATTGCCCCAGATAATCAAGCCCCTCCAATACCCGTGATGATTGGATGCCAAAATCAACCAGACAGGCGATTTCATCAACCCCGATCTCTTTTAATTGGCGTACCATATTCAGGCAAGATTCAACGCTGCCGATGAGTGAAGACGTTTTGGAATATCTTTCAAACGCAAGTTCGATGATGGATTCTGCTTCTTCTTCTGTTTCGAACATTTCCTCCTTACCAAAGGATTTTGCCATCTTCTCAAGGGATAAATGAGCACGCAAATAGTCAGAGAAAGGCTTGCGGCAGATTTCCACCGCGTCTGATTCATCCTTCCAGACAAAGGCGTGAAGCATTAAGGTGATGGTTTTTTCGGCTGGATTGTGTCCATATTCCCGCAGGGTTTGTCGATAAAGAGCAATTTTTTCCTGTAGGACTTCAACAGATTGTCCCAGAAGGTGAGTCAGTAAATGGGCTCCTGTTTTTCCCGCTTCTACAAAAGTAGAGGGATCGCCTGCTGCGGTAATCCACGTTTCCAGATTTTCCTGTTGTGGTCTTGGATATACGCTGACTTCGCCAGTATTACCGATGCCATCTTTGACAGTGATTGCTTCGCCACGCCACAGCGCTTTGACCGTTTCAATGTGTTCGGCCATGATTTCGCGTCTGTCAGCAAAGTTCTCAGGCAGTATGGCGAAGTCTTTCGGGTTCCAGCCAGAAGCGAAAGCCAACCCGACCCGACCATTAGACAAATTATCGACAACCGCCCACTCTTCAACAACCCGTATCGGATTATGAAGTGGCAGAACGACACTGCCTGCACGGATCTGGATATTATTCGTGATCATAGCGATAGCCGCGCCCAAAACAGAAGGGTTAGGGAACTGGCCGCCTACAGCATGGAAATGGCGTTCTGGTGTCCATATTGCCTTAAAGTTAAGGGCATCAGCACGCTTTGCACTTTCCAGATAGAGCTGATAGCTCTCTTTTGCCGATGTCTCGAAACCCGCAGAGAAGTAGAACAGGCTGAAATCCATTGCGGCTGAGGCGTGTTCATGTTTCGGAATAATATGGGCAACCAGACTGGTATCGCCAGAGTGGCCTTTGACAGGAACAACCACTGCTTGTTTTACCGCCGGAGCTTGTTCCAGACACTGTTCAATTTCACCCAACTCAATTCGGAAACCCCGTAATTTTATCTGGTTGTCTGAACGGCCAAGATACTCAATGCGGCCATCGGCTAAAAATCGGGCAACATCGCCGGTAAAATAGAGACGACCTAAAGAGGGATGTTCAATAAAACGTTCCGCGGTTAAATCCGGACGTTGATGATAGCCACGTGCTAAGCCAGCACCACCAATATAAAGATCCCCGATCACCCCAATCGGTATTGGCTGCATCTGGTTATCGAAAATATGGATAGTGGTGTTGGCAATAGGGCGACCAATGGTGATTTTATCAAAATCAGGATATAGGCGCTCCGCGGTAGACCAAATGGTCGTCTCTGTTGGCCCGTATACGTTCCATAACTCAGCCCCTGTGCTGACGAGTGAATGAGCAAGCTCTTCACTGAGTGCTTCTCCGCCACAAAGGATCTTGAATCCAGTCGGGCATTGCCAGTGCGCTTCTAACAGGAGCCGCCAGGTCACCGGTGTTGCTTGCATCATTGAACAATGGCTGGTTGTGATAAGCTCTGCCAACCGTTCACCGTCAGCGGCTTCCTCTTTATCTGCAATCCGTAACTGTCCACCAGAAATTAATGGCAGATATAGCTCCAGGCCAGCGATATCGAATGAAATTGTCGTGACTGACAAAAGGGTATCCTCTGCTGTTATTCTCAACCGTTGTTGCATATCGAGAAGCAGATTACTGAGTCCGCGTTGGATGACCTGAACACCTTTTGGCGTACCTGTTGAGCCAGATGTGAAAATAACGTAAGCGAGATCTTCTGGCCTGCTAAGTACGGGTAATGCAGAATTGCTTGATTCAGCAATAACAGGCCAATCGGTATCGATTAATAGCGTTTTATTTTGCGGCCAGTTTTGCTGATCTTTCAATGAAGCTGAGGTGATTAAAGCAATGGCATTGGACTGGGTTAGCATGTATTCGGTTCTGTCTGCTGGGTATGCAGGATCAATCGGGACATAGGCCGCACCCGATTTCATCACCGCCATCAGCGCGATAACCATATCTACAGATCGTTCGAGCGACACTGCCACCAATTTGTCAGGCTCTGCCCCTTTGGTGCGAAGATAATGGGCTAATTGGTTAGAACGGTTGTCGAGCTCTGTGTAACTCAGTTGCTGATCTTTACAAACTACGGCGATGGCATCACCACGAATACTTGCCTGCTGGCTGAATAATCCGCTGACATTACGCTCCAAATCGAAATCAGCACTTGTCTCATTCCATTGTGATAACGTTCTGTTTTCTTCAATATTCGTGACGGAATGAGTGTGCAGCGCAGCGTTTGGTTGCTGCACGATGGCATCCAATAGGGTATTGAAGTTTGCACAGAATCGCTTCATGGTCTCTGCCTGAAACAGATCGGTTGAGTATTCCAGTTTGATCTGGGCACCATCATCATCTTCCAATACTGTCATCGATAAATCAAAACGAGAACTGTTTGAATCCACCAGCAATGGCTGACTATGAACGCCTTGCATTTGTAGCCTGAGTTCATCCCGGTGCTGATAATCGAACATCACCTGAAATATAGGGTTAAAGCTGAGATCACGTTCTTGTTGCAGAACTTCTACCACTTTTTCAAATGGCACATCCTGATTTTCAAAAGCGGTGAGTGTGGTATCCCGTACTTGTTCCAGAAGGGCAGGGAAAGTCAATTCTCCACGGCAATCACTGCGGATAGCAACGGTATTGACGAAAAGGCCAAATACATTTTCTACCCCCGGATAATGACGGTTGGCTGCCGGAGTTCCCACAATAATATCTTCCCGACCGCTATAACGGGCGAGCAAGCAGGAAAAAACAGCAATTAAGGACATGAAAGGGCTTGCACCCTGTTTCAAACCTAACTGTTTGATAGATTCCAGCGTCTCTTTACTGATTCTGCTCTGGTGCAATGCGCCACGATAAGTGGTGGATTTAGGACGAGGCCTATCTGTTGGAAGAGGCAGAAGGGCATCGCTGTCTTGCAGATGCGCTTTCCAATAATCAAGCTGTTTGTTGATATCCGATGACATGATTTGCGTCTGTTGCCAAACGGCAAAATCAAAATAACTGATATCTTGCAGTGTAGAAAGTGAAGTCTTCTCACACTGCACATTGTAGGCTTCGCCCAGTTGGCGAAGATACAAGCTGAGTGACCAGCCATCCGTAATAAGATGGTGGAAAGTCAGTGCCAAATAATGCTTCTGCTCATGAATCTGGAATAAGGTTGCTCTCAATCCGCCCTCATTTTCCAAATCCATGGCATGTGTAGCTTCAATACTGAGCAATTGGGCCAACTCGGTTTGCAGACTGGCGCCATCAAGGTTTGCCAGCTCTTCACAATGCTGGACTTTTAGCTCCGTCATCGCATTAGCTAAGATTTGCACCACTTGATTATGTTCTTGCACAAATCGCGCACGCAGCAATGGATGATGTTTTGCGGCATGAACGAAGGCCTGTTGTAACCGTTTGATATCTAAAGTGCCGTTCAATTCAAAGGCGATGGGGATATGATAAACCGCTGAATCAGGCATCAGTTGTGACAGGAACCAAAGTCGTTGCTGAGGGAAAGACAGCGGGTATTTTTCAGATATCGCCTGACGCGGAATCACTATTTCTGAGCGGTGTTCTGTTTTTGAAGCGCCATCTATCTGTGCCGCTAAGGCACGGATTGTAGGCGCCTGAAAGAAGCGCCGCAGACTAAGCGCCATGCCAAACTGTTTGTTGATGGCTGACAGTAATTGTGTTGCCAGCAAAGAGTGGCCGCCCAGAGTAAAGAAATTGGCCTCAGCACTGATAGTGGTGATATCCAATAATTTTGACCAGTGATGACTGAGCCAAGTTTCTGTTTTACCCGATGGGGCAACATATTCATCGGGGGATAATGCAAGAACATCAACGACCAGATGTTCAAGTGCCTTACGGTCTAATTTGCCGGAGTTGGTTTTCGGTATGGCATCCAGAAATGATATAAGGCCGGGCACCATATAGGCCGGCAGTCTGGCAACCACCAACTGGCGTATTTCAGCCAGAATTGCATGTGAACGCGCGATGGCATCCGGCTTAATGGTGACAAATGCGGTCAGGCGTTGGTGGCCTTGACTGTTTCGCTGAACAGTGGCAGCGGAGTCCTGAACATCGGGGTGACGTTGTAACACAGATTCTATTTCACCCAATTCGATACGGTAGCCGTTCATCTTCACTTGATCATCCCCACGACCAAGGTAGACCAGTTCACCATCCTGGCGCCAGGCTGCGCGATCGCCTGTACGCAGTAAAATTCCGTGAAAACCCAGTTGTTGGGACATATCCGTGTCAGGGGCTATCTGTATAAACCGTTGCCGGGTGAGTTCATGTTGGCGGAGATAACCCGCTGATACACTGTCTCCGCCAATATAGAGTTCGCCTTCGATTCCAATCGGCGTTTGCCCCATTTTCTCATCAAGAACAAGTAAATGGACATTGTTTATTGGGCGACCGATAGGTACAGAAAACTCTCCGGCGCTTTCATATTGCGTGAAGGGCAGTGAACGTGTATCAAAATAAGTCACATCTGCACAGCTTTCGGTCAGCCCATATTGGTTAGATAGCCAGCCATCCGGCATGCTGTCGTAGAACCGTTTACAGATATCGATAATTAATGGCTCCCCACTCACAACCCAAAGTTTGGTGGTTGGCACACGCTGTCCGAGATCAGGGAAGATAGTCAGCATGGTGCTGAGATAGGAAGGCACAAGGCAAATTCGGTAAATAGAGTAACGTGCCAGTGCAGGTACCAACAAATTGGCATCTTTTACGACGTTGTCAGGTAAGAGCTGGAGTGGCACACCTTGGCAAAGGGGACCAAAAATTTCCCAGAAAGAATCTACCGTCGTGAATGCGGTGTTTTGAAAACACACTTCGTCAGGCTGGAAGGGTTGAGCCTGCCACATCCACTCCAGCCGGTTGATCATCCCAAGATGCGTGCCCATGACGCCTTTGGGGCGGCCTGTGGAGCCTGAGGTATAAATGATCCAAGCAATGTCTGTTTCAGACAATATCGTGCCGGGATTTTCTGTTGGAAAAAGGTCTAGTTGTGTAAGAGTGCTGATGTTGATGACATCAATATCCAATCCATCAAGGGCCTGAGATGTTGCAGTGTCTGTGAGCGCAAAGTGTGTTTGCGCATCTTCAGCAACCATTGCGATGCGATCGCTTGGAAAATCCGGATTTACTGGTACATAGAAAGCACCAATTTTTAGTAATGCAATTAATGAAATAATGGCATTCGCTCCGCGTTCGTAGCAGAACAGAACGGGATCTCCCTTGGTAATGCCTTTTTTGCTCAGGAAAGAAGCGAGCTGGTTTGCGTGCTGATTTAATTGATTAAAGGTCAGCGTATCATGAGCGCTAATTAAAGCGGGTTTATTGGCGTGGCACTCAGCGCTTCTTTCAAATAATTCAACGACTAATTGTCGTTTTGAGCATGAGATGTGTTCCATCATTTTATCTTTCTAATTTTCCAGCCGTATCTTTACGGCAATGTTTAGATTATTGGGGACTTATTGCGTCAAAATTTTCCGTTTCCAATCAGGCACGTTGTCTGGTTGGACGAATGCGAAAATCATCGACATGGACATGGGCAGGAAGTTCCAGAGCAAAATGAATAACATCCGCAATATCCTGAGCGTGTAAGAAAGGCCCTTGCTCGCGTTCTATCTGTTCGAACCATTCCATATTGTATCCGGCGGTAGCCTGAAACTCTGAATGGACAAAACCGGGTTCGATTAATGTGACCCGAATGAGTTTTCCGCACAGTTCCTGGCGTAGTGATTCAACTAAAGAATGCAGGGCAAATTTAGTGGCGCCGTATACGGGATTTCCGGCTGATACGGTACGGCCGACCGTTGAACCTATCACCACAATATCCCGGACTTTGGGTTCTACGAGTGCTTGTTGTGAGAACAAAGCCGCGCAAGAGCGCAATTGGTGCATGGCACCTAATACGTTGGTATTAATCAGATCTTGCCATTGCCCTGAATCGGACGTGGTCAGTGTCCCCGGCAATCCGCGTCCGGCACTCAATACAAAAGCGGTGGGAGCCTGACCGAATTTTTGTTCTGCCAGCGAATGGAGTTGGTCATAATGATTGCTTTTTGTTGCATCGGCGCACAGTCCCACGACATGATGTCCCAGTTGCTGATGTTCTTCTTCGATTTGACGAATACGCTCAGCTCTGCGGCCACTGAAGACAACTTTGGCTTGGTTTTGTGCGGCGAGATCTAACACCGCTTTGCCCATGCCAGCGGTAGCACCGGAGATAGCAATAATTTGATGGTTTTTCATTATAACGCTCCTAAAGTTTCAGAATGACAAGCAGTGGCTTTTTCTTTTGTTGAATGAATCAGGGATGGTTGGATAACGTGCTGATCCAGCAAATGTTTGATGAATTTCTCGGCCCATTCCCGATCAAGTTGTTTGAATTGAATACCGTGACGCTCTAAGTGCGTCAGTGTCTTCCTATGGTTGAATTGGATGTTTCGATTACCCCGTGCTGACCAGAAGTAGCCGATGGCAATATCTTTATGATCTAACCTGCCTGATTGACGGAATAAGTGTTCCAGAGAAGGGCTATTCACCTTTTCGATTTGAGCACCATAGCGTTCCAATACCTTAATAAGGGTATGTATTGGTAATGTGTATTCAGAATCCAGATGGAAAGTTCCACCATTTAGAGATGTGTCTAGCGATAGGGCAACTAATCCATGGGCAACGATATCGACTGGACTGAGAACAATTTCCTCATCGTAAGAAAGCGGGATCTGACCCAGGGCGACAATGCCTTTTAAGCTTTGTACTAAACGGTTCTCTGCGGCATTTCGTTGGAATTTCCCGCTTTGAGAATGTCCGGTTACATTTCCGGTACGGTAAATAAATGTTTGGCTACCCCGATAAGCGAAATTACGTACCAAAATTTCCGCGTCGTATTTGTATCGCTCGTAGCTGTTTTGAAACTCTTGGCCTATTTCCAGACTTGTTTCATCGAAATAGCCTGTCTGTTTACCTTTTCGAGTACCGCTCACGGCGAGCGTTGACATAAAGTGAAGATCTTTGGGTTTGCCGGTTTCCGCAAGGTGAATACAACCTTTTACCGGAGCGAGAATATTGTCATGAGCGGTATTGCCACTGCCTACAAGTTTTGTATCAGCCGCAAAATGGTAGATTGCGTCTATGGTTTGACCTAAAGATTCCCAGACTAAATGCGTTAACCCAAGATTCGGCTGAACCAGATCAGCAGAGAGACATTGAACTCGATCTTGATGGCATTGCAGCGTTTCTGGTTCAAAGAATACTTGCCATGCTTCTTGTAAACGTTGTTCTGCGGTTGTTTCTGTACGGGGGCGAATTAAGCAGTGAATGCAGGCATCCGTTTGTTCCAGTAGTTTTTGCAGAACATGGATACCAATGAAGCCCGTCGCGCCTGTAAGAAGTATATGTTTATATTGACGCTGTTTTTCTTGCTTTGTACGAGTTAATAAAGCAGGCAGTGGATTCCAGATAGCGCCAGCAGAGTTGTTGTTATCCAGAATGGGGGGGTGTTTTCCTTTACCGCTCACAGGCGTATGACGTAACAAACGAATATGTAAGCGCTGTGCCCACGCTAACATTTGCTCATCATTGTATTGTTGACTGTTAAAATTGATGTCCAGCAATAATTGCTGCTTATACATACGACCAGTGAGCTTTAACTCATGTATGCGGCTATTCGTTGTTCCTCTTAATGATGGGAGAGCAACATCGGCTGGCGTTAACTGCCAGTCATTCCTCATGCCAAGTTTAAATTGCCCGGCATAATTAAAGCAGAGTGCTGCCGGAGCAGTACCTGTTATTGGCAACAGACCATTTATTGGTAACAAACCATTTATTGGCAACAAACCGTAAGCTGTACCCAGATGAGGGAGTGCGTTCATCCTGTCGTTGACGATAGAGACTAATGTGTCATCTGTTTCTTGAGTTATGTCGAACGTAAGCGGGAAAATGGACGTGAACCAGCCAGCCGTACGTGACACATCAATATCAGAGCGCAGTGACAAACGACCATGACTCTCTACATCCACATTGATAACTGATTTTCCGTTGAGTTGCGCTGCTTCTTCAAGGAATGCGGCCAGCAGATATCTGTCCAGCGTGCAGTTCCATTTTTCGGCTGCAACTTGATTAACATGACTGGATTCCTGTTCAGTCAGGGCAAGCCATAGTGTTTTTGAATCTTTTTCTTGCCCGGGATTTAATTCCGTTATTTCCATCTGTGGCTGTGATTGCCAGTAATGGAGGTCATTAACAAATAAATTCCGTTCAGATTCCAAATGTTGACACCAGTCATTAAACTGGCTGATATTGAACGACTTTGTTGAGGTTTCCAGCCCTGCTTCAACGGCGTAATGCCTCATCAGGTCATCCAATAACAATCGCCATGTAATGATATCAACAGCTAAATGGTGAGCGATCAGCAGTAAGATTGATGGGCCGTCGCAGAAATCAAGCAGGGTAGCGCGACAGAGTTGACCTGTGTGAAGGTCTAATTGTGATTCCAGCCTTTGATAAGCTTCACACACGGCTGATTCTCTTTCTGACCAAGAGCGGACAGGCGTGTTATCGTGGATAAGCCGTTCGTGGATAAATAGCTGTTGGCTGGTTTGGCCGGCAATAAATTGCCATTCTTGTAACTCATTACAGAAGAAACGTGCTGTGAGCATGGGGTGCTCTGTAGCAAGTTGCATGAACGCAGTATTCAGTTTGTGGTGGTCAAGTTTGGTACCGACCTCCAGAGCGAGTGCCTGAGTCCAACGGTTCGGCTCCTTCATATTTTGCCGGAAGAACCATTGCTGCGAAGGAGAGCAAGAAGTTGCTTCACTGCGTTTCTTACGTTGAGTTGTTTTATGATTATTCGAGTTGCGTAAACTCGTCAACACGCCTTGTACCGAAGGTTGGGCAAGAAAACTATGGGCGGTGAGAGGATAGCCCTGAAGCTGTAAATCGGACACCAGTTGAATAGCATCAAGCGAATCTCCCCCTAATTGGAAGAAATCATCATTTATTGTGAATGTTACGCCTTGAAGCTGTTTTTTAAATGCGCATATAACGTCTTGTTCGCATTTATCGGCAAGGTTACCGACAGGGCCTATTGATTCTTTAGACTGACGCTGTTCGAAATTTTCAATCAATATTTTCTTGATAGATGCTAAATCTACTTTGCCGTTGGGAGTCATCGGCATATTGCCAAGATATTCGAAGCGGGCAGGGATCATATAAGAAGGAACACGCTCACTGAGAGTATGGCGCATTGCCTCAATATTGTTTGCGATGCCTGAGTAAGCACATAATAAATAATCGTGGTTATTGTAACGATGACAGAATGCGACAGCATGATCGACACCGCCAAGGTGGCGTATTTCTCGTTCTACTGCTTCAAGTTCGACCCGATAACCTTTAATTTTAACCTGTCTATCAACCCTGCCGAGAAAATGTAGTGTCCCGTTAGCTTCTTTTCGAACCCGGTCGCCTGTACGGTAATACCGGCCGGTATAGCCAGAGAGTTCTACAAAGCGCTCCGCACTGGCCTGAGGCAAATTTCTGTAACCTTTTGCTACAGAAGGGCCACCGATGAATAATTCTCCTTCAATGAAACCCTTGTCGCTGAATTCACCATCATTCCCACGTAAAACAATTTGAGTACACCCGAAAGGTTGACCAATCGGTAATGTTAATTCGGAGGTAGCGTGTAACTCCTGAAGCGAAACTTGATGGATTGTGACACCGATAGTCGTTTCAGTCGGGCCATAGTGATTGACTAAACGTCGTGTTGTCAGTTGTTCAAGGCTGGTTTGAGCCAGTTCTGTTTGCAGAGCCTCACCCCCCAACAACAGGTATTCTAAAAGTGGTTCATTATACTTTTGAGCCTGTAATGCGGTTAGAACAGGTCGCCAATGGGTTGGCGTTATCTTTAAAAACTGGATTTTTTTGTCAGCGATCAGGCGGGCAAGGGCAGCAGGATCTTTTCGTTCTGATTCACTGGCGAGGTATAATGAACCACCAGACCAAAGGGATAAGAACAGGCATGTATTACCTAAATCAGCGGCCAGTGTGCTGACATGACCATATGTTAAATGGGGCGCTAAGTTTAATTGTTCAGTTAATGAGCGGCAATAATGGGTTAGGTTATCATGGCTAACCTCAACGCCTTTAGGCGTTCCTGTTGAACCTGAAGTATATAATACATAGGCTACAGTGTGACCATCTGGCATTAATGGAAGCCCCGACTCATTCTGGTCAGAGGCTGCTGTACGGTAAGTTATCCAACGGAAACCGCTTTCCTCTGCGAACGCTTCATTATCTTCGTCAGTGATAATGAAATCCGGTTGAATGGCATTCAACCTTGCCATTGTTTCTTGATGATTATTGCCTGCTTCCACAATGGAATAGGCATTGCCTGATCGCATAATCCCAAGAAGCGTTGCAATAATAGCAGGCTGCCTGTTCATTAAAATGGCGATAAGAGAATCAGGTTCAGCTAATCGCTGATTAATGGATTTCGCGATATTATAAGAACTGGTTGCCAATTGTGCATAAGTCATGGCTTCCGTTTTAGAATAAATCGCTACCTTATCGGCATTATAAGAAAAGTGATACTCAATTTTTTGCAATAACATTTTTTTCTTTCTGTTTCAGTCGGAAAATTAATAGAAATAGAACTAAGTGATATTTTTAATCACTCAGGTATGTTATTTAGCATCAGCATGATAAATGTAGGTGCTTATGATTAATGGAAAAGCGCTAATGTTTAATTTTACATATAAAGTCCACCTTGCTTATTTCAACAATGTATAAGTGAATTAAAATAATAATTCAGAAAACTTGGTTGATTTTGGATGGCAATAAATAAAATAATCTTCATCGCTGTATGATAATTAAAATACAGCGATGAAAATTATTTTATGATCACCTTTCCGGTATAAATTATCCAGTTGATGATGAATGGCAGTTGATTTTGGCCGGAGCTAGGCGTTGTTTGGAAAAGGGTTTGATGTTTGTCTTAAAGTTGGATTTAAAGGAATAAAAGTTAAACTTTTCTAAATGATATGAATAGTGAGTTAAAGTGTTTTTGTATTCTTGCAGCCATAAATGATGAGTGCAGGGAAAGAATTTCACATAATGATCTTTCATCATAATCTTGCATAACCTCTATCAGTAACAACAAAGACACAACAGCGATGCAGTTGTGACCAATACTTATAAAACATGCAACATTTAAATCAATTAGTTTACATATTAATAATGTTGTATAACTAATAGTATGTCAATAACTACTTGAGAATATAAAAGTTTTCTGGGTGGAATTTGAACAACATAACGGTTTAGTATAATCATTTGCGATAGTATCTGATATGTAATGCCCATTCAGTATCACAGATACCTGAGTTATTTTCACAAGACTTTCTTATGTATTTTGTTTTTCATAGTCGAGTACGGTGTATCTCACTGCGATACTTTTGCCTGATACCGTTAGCAGATAAGTTTCGTAGCGGTTCGTAATTGAACACGATTAATCTATTATTTAATAAGATATTTTTATTTTCAGGGACTAATGGCAAAACATTTACAGCGTTTTGATAATATATGAATAATTTAAGGGGGTTCTTGTTAGGATAGCTAATTAGTGTCATCACCCCATTTTTAACTTCTTGCTGCGTCAATGGGTTACTTTTACTCCTTGGCTGTCATGTATGCCCGGCACTCAATAAGAAAGCCTGTAAAAGCAGGCTCTCTTGGATGCACTGTAACTAGCCTTTAAGCTCTCTGGCACACTGCTGGAGGCACTGAAATGATGCAAACCGGATATTATGGCGTTCGTGATAGGCCTCATTTGGCTGATATGTGCGGTCAATGGCAGAAAAATGTGCCACCGCCTGTCTGACACTCTCAGAAACACTATCGGCAACTGCACCCAGGGTTCACTGGCTTGGGTACCGACATCGACACCAATGATGACTTTGTTACTGTCCTGTCTGCTCTGGACATTATTGTTCATAGTTTCTCCTTCAGCGCCTATCTCTTTTGTGACTCAAGATCAACGCTGCTTGGCAAAATGACCAGATCACGGATAGTGGTGTTTTTCGGGCGGGTTAGCCTATCTGAGCATTCATCATTATCAATAAACCAGAGTAATCACAAGGAAAATTAATGTGACGTATATCTAAATTATTTATGAGTAATTTACTAATAATGTGATTATTGTTCAATTTATACATTGATACTATTACTATATGGTCTTAACTGTTATATACATTGTTACGAAAAGTATACTAGTTCCAAAATGGAAGGATAAAAGTATGTACTCGTCTTATGAAGTATTAATAGTATTAAGAGGTTTCTTCAATATGAAGAAATGGTTTAATATTGATACCGAACTCGCCTTCTTTTTCCCTCAAAAATAATACCTGATTTATTTTCCTCTATTCATTTTAATTTCGCTTTTTTTGCTCATGCAAAAAGAGTCAGAAAATTTTACTTAAATTATTTAATTTCATATTAAAGGTATTGTTATGGCTAAAAGAATCGTAGAACCGTTCCGTATTAAAATGGTAGAAAATATCCGCATTCCATCAAGAGAAGAGCGTGAGGAGGCATTAAAAGAAGCAGGCTATAACCCATTTTTACTTCCTAGCAGTGCGGTATATATCGATTTATTAACCGATTCCGGAACAAATGCGATGAGTGACCAGCAATGGGCTGCGATGATGACTGGTGATGAAGCTTATGCAGGTTCCAGAAATTATTACGATTTAAAGGATAAGGTAAAAGAATTATTTGATTACGATTATGTTATTCCAGCTCATCAGGGACGTGGGGCAGAGAATATTCTTTTCCCGGTGTTGTTAAAAATAAAACAACAAGAAGGTAAAGCGAAACAGCCTGTTTTTATTTCAAATTTCCACTTTGATACAACCGCAGCACACGTAGAATTAAACGGTTGTAAGGCAATTAACATTGTCACTGAAAAAGCATTCGACTCTGAAAATTATTATGATTGGAAAGGTAATTTTGATATTGAAAAATTAAAATCCACTATTGCTGAACACGGTGGGGATAATGTGGTTGCTATTGTGTCAACGGTAACTTGTAATAGTGCAGGCGGTCAGCCGGTCGCAATGAGTAATTTAAAAGAAGTATATGAAATAGCCAAACAACATAATATTTTTGTAGTCATGGATTCAGCGCGTTTCTGTGAAAATGCCTACTTTATTAAAGAGCGCGATCCTAAATATAAAGACGCAACAATCAAAGAAATTATTCTTGAGATGTACAAATATGCAGATGCATTAACCATGTCAGCAAAAAAAGATCCACTATTAAACATCGGTGGATTGGTATGTATTAAAAATGATGAAAATACCTTTACTTTAGCAAGACAACGTTGTGTTCCTATGGAAGGATTTGTCACCTACGGTGGACTCGCTGGGCGTGATATGGCAGCAATGGTTCAAGGGTTAGAAGAAGGAACGAAGGAAGAATATCTGCATTATCGTATCGGTCAGGTGAAATATCTGGGAGATCGTCTGCGGGAAGGTGGCATTCCTATTCAGTATCCTACTGGCGGACATGCTGTTTTTGTCGACTGTAAAAAATTAGTTCCTCATATTCCCGGTGATCAGTTCCCGGCGCAGACTGTTATTAATGCACTTTATCTGGAATCAGGTGTGCGTGCGGTAGAAATTGGCTCGTTTCTTTTAGGACGTGATCCGGCAACCGGAGAACAGAAACCTTCTGCTATGGAATTTATGCGCCTGACTATTGCTCGCCGGGTATATACCAATGACCATATGGATTATATTGCAGATGCATTAATTGGCTTGAAAGATAAACTCCCAACCCTTAAAGGGCTTGAATTTGAATATGAGCCTCCGGTATTAAGACACTTTACGGCCAGATTAAAACCTATCAAATAACCATCATTAATAATGGCTCTCGTATTGCACGAGAGCCTCATCCTTATTCTATTAAGGAAATAACAATGAGCTATTTAATTAATAAAGAGCCCTCAATTATTGTGGGAGGTTTTGTGCTGGGTGGTGCAATGATAGGGGCCGGAATGTTTAGTTTACCGACCATAATGTCAGGCGCTTGGTTTATTAACTCTCTTTTGGTTTTACTTATTGTTTGCTTTATTATGTTTCATTCAGGGATATATATTCTTGAATGTACATCGAAGTATGGTGCAGGAACAAATTACTTTTATATTTCAAAAGAGTTATTACCAAAGTGGGCATGTTATATTGCTAATGTATCATTAATTTTTGTTTTATATATATTAATGTATGCCTATATTTCTGCTGCTGGATCTGTTATTTATGGAGCTTCGCGTCTCTATGGATACAATATCAACCTGAGAGCGATTTTTATTATATTTTCCATTGTTCTTGGTGCAGCCATATGGTGGGGAGGAACATGTGCGAGCCGGCTTACTTCGTTATTTCTTTTCATTAAAATAGTGCTTTTTGTATTGGCTTTTTCAGGCTTGTTTATACAAGCAAAAAGTTCATTACTCTTTAGTTTTTCGGTAGAGGGAAGTAATCAATTAGTATTGTATCCTTTTGTTTTCATTATCATCCCATATGCGATTACTTCATTTGGTTATCATGGAAATGTGTGTAGTTTGTATAAAATTTATAATCAGAATGAAAAAAAAGTAATAAAAAGTTGTATTGTCGGATGTGTGTTGGCGTTGATCATTTATTTACTTTGGATGATCGGCACTATGGGGAATTTACCAAGAGAACAATTTATTACCATTATTAACAAAGGCGGTAACTTAGACGCGTTTATTGATTCTCTTTATACTGTGTTAAATAGTGATTATATCGAGACATTTTTATTATGGTTCTCAATCAGTGCGGTATTTTGCTCATTCTTAGGCGTTGCAATTGGATTATTCGATTATATATTAGCTACGCTTAATTTTAAGGATAATGCTGGTGGAAGATTTAAATCAGCACTGATTTGTTTTACTCCTCCTCTGTTGTTATGTATGTTTTTTCCAAACGGATTTTTAATTGCTATTGCGTATGCTGGTATGGCAGCTTGTATTTGGGCGATTATCTGTCCCGCAGTGATGGTGTTAAAAGTCCGAAAAAAATTTTCTGAATCTGGTTTTAAAGTATGGGGCGGTAAAGGATTAATTTATACAGTCATTGCATTTGGTATATTCGGTATCATTTGCCAATTATTGGCACAGTTTAATATATTACCTATTTATCGCTGATTGATATAAGCCGTTAATAAACCTGCGTAGTGTCGGTAGACATCAATAAATTGTTGCCGCTTATTGGCATCGCACTCATGGGTTTCTTGTAGTTGAAGCCTGATGGTGAAACCATTTTGTCATACCGGCAAGAATGAAAATAATCTGCCAATACCCCCGGGCATAGGCCACAATTTGGGCGATCGCACGTAACAAGCTGGCGGTCAGATAGTCGATAAGATCTGCGCTTTGTTCGACAGGCAAACGGCTTTCGGAGCCGCCATTATCAGAGAGAATATAAAAAAACTGTGGGGCACTTATGTAGCAACCACTTCTGTAAAATAATTCTCTGTTTCTTCACTTAATTTTATTCCCGGATACTCACGCTCAAAGCGGAATTTTAAATCATCATTGAGTACTGCTATTCGCGTCTGGAGTAAGCAATGATACCTTGTTAGCTCCATTGCATTTGCTGTTTTTTTCACCATATCTTTATGGATATCGATCATACATACCCGTTATGGCTTTGTCACAACAGATTTAAGTTCAGGCGAATCAAGATTGAGTTAATGTAATATTGTGAAGTCAGTTCTCGAAAAAATTGTACTCATAAGTACGATCATCGGCATCAAATTTAAAGTCATCAAGCGCGATTTTGTCAGGATTATCAGGAAATGTAATCCCTGAGCGATCAGAATAATATAGTGAAAATCGGCTAAAGAAGTATTGACTGACATTCTGAAGCGGCGCCAGACCATAGGGCTGATACCTCGAAGGGCCTTTTAACGACATAGGCTTTCATGATGAGATGCCCGATCAGTACGTTTAGTTGCTCATTCTATCGCCTACTGAATGAAAATGCCCTAAGGTTTTTTTATGCTCTCCCTGAAAACAGTTCTTCTTATGGTTGTAAGAACATTGCTTACGGCCATTTATCTTATTTGTACTTCCAGAAAGATCTATAAGTTCCAATGGATAAAGTAATAGAAGTCAGCGAAGAATATTACCGTCGGATTAAACGTTTAACCAATTGCATTTTCATTAACAAAGAAAACCTGGTTATTCAGAGCGTACTTAATGAGCATTTTAATGTCATCAGCTATATTACTGAACAACACGGTTTCATAGAGATGGCTTTGGAAACTACGACCTTGGCTAATACCAAAGACGTGAATATTCACATCTGTGAAAAGAAACAACTATCGAAAACCTATCTGAATATGTTTCTCAGTTGATTGCAACTGAAGGTCCTAAGCTGAGCGTGTTGGCAACCAAACTGTATATCTCTGAAGGCCTAACTAAAGGTTGCTTTTATATTTGAAAAGAACATAGAAAATTAGTTTATTCTTAATCAATAAATTCGTTAATAAATAAAAATCCACTGAATTCAGTGGATTTTTATTTACATGAATTTAACTTTCTATTCGAAGTATTAAATTATTTCTTAAAAAAACAGTAAAGTTGTTTTAAATATACTATTATTAATAGGGTTTACCATCTATGAATATTTTAGTTTTAGTATCATCACCATAAAAATGTATATTTTTCATATCTTCAGATCCATTTGTTGTAAGTTAATAAGATAAATTATCTGCATTACTGTTATAATCAATAACCCGATAACCCGATTTTCCACCTGTTCTTATGAAATCGAAGATAACACTTTCTGAGCCTGAACGAATTACATTGCAACAACTGGCCTTGAATCACCCACACCGGGACGTCCGTACGCGAGGAACGGGTTTGCTCATGCTTGCCAGAGGCATCAAGCCGTCCCAGATCAACGCTGAGATAGGATGCAGTCTCCGGGTTATCTACAACTGGGTTCACACATGGCACAATTCCGGGATTGCGGGATTATTAGGCGGTCATGCTGGCGGCCGGTATCTCGCTATGACGCCTGAAATGATTGCCACTGCGGTCGAAGCGGCCAGCGCAGAGTCCCTGACGCTCGCCCGAATAGCCCAGTGCGTTGAGGCAAGGCATGGTTCCCTGCCCTGTACGCTTGAAACGCTGGCGAATACCCTGAAAAAGCAGGGACTGACCTATAAACGAACCCGCCTGTCGCTTAAAAAAAGCGCAACGAAACGGAGTTTGCGAAAAAATCCGCCTTGCTGAGCAAAATTAAGGCCGGGGCACAGTTAGGCCATTACCGTCTGGTCTATTTTGATGAGGCGGGTTTTGCCGCATCTCCTCCAGTGCAATATGGCTGGAGTCCACGGGGTAAGCCCCATGAGACTGAGCCTCAAGCCCATGGCAGATGGTCAGTTCTGGGGGCGTTAAATTACACGGACAACACGCTGTTTTACCAGACAGCGTCAGGCAGTATCACACGAGCTGATGTGATTGATTTTTTAGAGCAGGTCGCCAAACAAGGAGACAACCGTTTGACATTTTTAGTGCTAGATAATGCGCGTATCCACCATGGGATCGCGGAAAAAACCAGACATCGCTGGTTACGAGAGCACAACCTGCTTTTACTTTATCTTCCCGCCTACAGCCCAGAGCTGAACCTGATTGAAATCGTCTGGAAACAAGCCAAATATCACTGGCGACGTTTTATCACCTGGACTCAAGATACCATGGAGTATGAGCTAAATACGTTATTGGAAGGTTATAGCGATCAATTTACAATTAATTTTTCTTGAGTACTTAACTCGCTAGATTTATAAGGTAATCTAGATAATTCATAATCGTTTAAAATTTCAACACTTGCTCCACCATGAAGTTTTGCCTGAAAATGTTTGCTAATTCCACCTATATCCAAATAATAAGTAACTACATTTGAATCTTTGTTATAATTCTTTGATACCAAAGTAATACTTGTAATATTTAAAGATAGTTCTTTCATTGTAAAATCTCTTAAATTTCTAAAAATCTAGTTAATTATTTTCACTTCACGGCTCATTAAATTCTTTTATAATTATATTATAGTTAGCTCTTTTTATAGATCAATGTCAATGTAAAAATTTGATGTGATAATAAAACCAGAAGACCGTAAGCTCTCCCAGTTTTATTTTTAAACAAATATTATTCTATTTCTTTAATGTAATACTTTTCCGAACCATACCAATGTATAGTTTTATATTTTTCTGATATAAGCTTCTTATCATTTTTGTAATAATCCATGACTTCTTCAGGGGACCAACTACGTCCGCATGAAAAGAGAGCTTCTTCTTTGATTAATAATTTAATTATTTTTATTTTTTCCTCTTCCGTATCTACCGATAGTTTCATAAAATTTGCAAAGGGGTCTATATAATATCTATCATCATCCTTATAATATTCTCTAATTTCATCATTCATTAGAGAAAAACCTAGTAACTTCATCTTATTAACTAGCATATCTCCGTTTTTTGTAACCATAATCTTTAAAGTATTAGTTGATATGTCTCTAACAATAATTGAATTTTCTGGAAATCTACTCATTGTACATTTACCTTTAATATGGGTGTAGTTGAGGTTGGAATTGAGTCTATCATCATTTCAGGAGTCACGAACTGAACCAGCCGGTTTGTTCGTACTGTCTCTTCGTAAAACCCGATCCGTAACATCCGGTCCGTAAATATGAAATCCTCGATCCTCTTCACAGATCTGAATATTTTTTTCTGACAGAAATACTTAAAGTTACATGTATGTATCTAAATTGCCTCTTATTTTTACATTTCCGCTACAAGTTTGACTAAAATGCAACCATTAAATATATTAAATCATAGGTTATATCTTATACATTTAATCTATCAGGAGGTAGCGATGTCAGTACCGAAGCTCAGGCATTTCATTAATGGTCAGTATATTGAATCTAAAGGTTCCGAATATTTTGATCTGGTAAGCCCGGTCACTGGTGAATCTTATGCGCGTTCTCCTAACGCGACCGCGGCGGATGTTGATGATGCTTACGCATCGGCCAAAGAGGCGTTTAAAATTTGGGGACGCAGCACCCCCTCGGCACGTCAGCAGGCGTTGCTAGCGCTGGCTGATACGGTAGAAAAAAATGCTGAACGCCTGATTGAATCGCAAAGCCGCAATACAGGGCAGCTCAAGCACCTGATTGCCTCCGAGGAGATTGCAACCTCGGTGGATCATATCCGTTTCTTCGCCGGTGCAGCGCGTTTTTTGGAAGGTAAGGCTACAGCGGAATATCTTTCTGGTATGACTACCAGTATCCGGCGTGAACCGCTGGGCGTAGTAGGGCAGGTTACCCCATGGAACTATCCGTTGATGATGGCGGTGTGGAAGATAGCTCCTGCGCTGGCAGCAGGTAATGCCGTGGTGCTTAAACCGAGTGATACTACGCCGGAGAGTACTCTGTTGCTGGCTGAGCTGTCCGCTCCGTTCTTCCCTGCCGGCACCTTCAATGTGGTTTTGGGTAATGCCAGCGCAGGTGCTCTGGTAGTTTCACACAAAACGCCGGCTATGGTTTCCATCACCGGTTCCGTACGTGCAGGTTTGCAGGTTGCTTCTTCGGCAGCGGCTAATCTCACCAGAGCGCATCTGGAGTTGGGCGGTAAAGCGCCAGTAGTTATTTTTGCCGATGCGGATATAGACAAAGCGGTAGAGACCATTGTTACCGCGGGGTACTTCAATGCTGGTCAGGACTGCACGGCGGCTTCACGTGTGTTGGTGCATGAATCTGTTCACGATATCTTCGTCACTAAATTGGTGGCGGCAGCTAAAGCCACCCGGTTTGGCGATCCGGAAGATAAAGAGGCGCTGTATGGGCCGCTGAATAATATCCGTCAGTTAGAGCAGGTCAAAGGATTCATTGCGCGCCTGCCTGCTCATGCCCGTATCGAAACAGGAGGCCATCAGGCCGATCGTTCGGGATATTACTTTGAACCTACGGTGATTACCGGCCTGGAGCAGAGCGATGAAATGATT
Organism: Xenorhabdus sp. PB62.4; assembly: GCF_014467285.1. Lineage (NCBI taxonomy): Bacteria > Pseudomonadati > Pseudomonadota > Gammaproteobacteria > Enterobacterales > Morganellaceae > Xenorhabdus > Xenorhabdus sp. PB62.4. The sequence goes on from NZ_NKHR01000013.1 coordinate 116,142, forward strand.
CAGACCGAGATTTTTGGCCCTGTTATCACAGTACAGAAGTTCCTGACAGAGCAGGATGCTATCGAGAAAGCTAATGATGTGAAATACGGGTTGGCCTCCAGTGTTTGGACCCGCGACCATGGCCGCACATTGCGCCTGTCTCGTGAGCTTGATTTTGGAACTGTCTGGATTAACACCCATATTCCTCTTACGGCTGAAGCACCGCATGGTGGCTTCAAGAACTCTGGGTACGGTAAGGATTTGTCGGCTTATGGTTTCGATGAATATACGCGTATCAAACACGTAATGAGTTCCAACGACTAATACAGGACACCCATAATGAATCAAAATAGATCTTCGCGCGACAGTTTTTCACGCGACGGTTCTTCACAAAACAGTTCTTCACAAAACAGTTCTTCACAAAACATAGTGTCACGAGCGCACCACGAGCTGTTTACTGATCGTGATGTGGGGGCGCTTGAGCGTTATTTTGCGCCGAATTTCATTGAACATTCCCCATTGGTCAAAGATGGCCTTACTGGTCTGCGTGAGCTAGTTCAGACACATCCTGAATTGCACCATGAAACGTATCGCGTACTACAGGACGGAGATCTGGTTGCTATCCACGGCCGTTTTACGGGGTTAGACGATCAGCCGTTGGTCGGTTTCGATCTGTACCGGGTTGCCAATGGCTTAATCGTGGAGCACTGGGATGGCTTAGTGCCGCAGTCTGCACCTAATGCCAGTGGCCGAACTCAGTTAGACGGCCCGATTGAAACGGGCCATAACCATGACAGAGAGAAAAACCGAGAACTGGTGGTTAACTTTTTCACGCGTACCCTGATCGAAGGGCATTATGATGAATTTGGAAACTACACCAATGGTGAGGCGTTTCGCCAGCACAGTCCCGATATTCCCGATGGAACAGATGAGGTCATTGCGTTTCTTAAGCAACTCAGGAATGAAGGGCAGGGCCTGCATTATGCAAAAATCCACCGTACAGTAGCCGACGGGCAGTTTGTTCTGACTCACTCAGAGGGAAGTATTGCCGGAGCACGTCACAGCTACTTTGAGCTATGGCGTGTCGAGAACGGCAAAGTGGCTGAGCTTTGGGATGCTATCTCTCCGGTGCCAGAGGATGCGCAAGCGCTGCATCGCCACGGTATTTTTTAGCGTTGTATGAAGACATGCTGAAATTTCATGTCATTTCAATCAGGAATTAGAGAATGACGACATATTCTATCGTCTACGCACCGCTGGATCAGGCTACCCGGACCGAACAGGTTGTGGAACGTTTAAGCAACGCGATCATCTCCGGGATATTGCAGACCGATGAGCAGTTACCTAACGAGAACGAGCTATCGCGATTGTTGGGTGTGTCACCAGTAACGGTTCGTGATGCCCTGAATACGCTGCGCGCCAGGCAGTTGATCGATACTCGGCGCGGACGTTATGGCGGTAGTTTTGTGTGTCAGGTTCCCGTTGAGACAATGCGGAAATATCACCCGTTGCAGTTGATGGCTTCAGGCGAACTGGCAGATTTCAGCGAATTTCACTGTGCAGTAATTGGTCACAGCGCGAAGCTTGCGGCTCAACGTTCAACGCCGGGTGAACTGAAAAAACTTGGGCAACTGATCGACAGCTTTGCAGCTGCAACGCAGCCGGATGCTCGTATACAAGCAGATATGCGCTGTCTGTTAACCCTGGCATCTCAGGCACAGTCGGCCAGACTTGCCAATCAGGAGCTGGAGATTCAGGTCGAATGGGCGCCTTTGATGGTATTTCTGTACCGAGAGACGGTCGTTCACAGCGAGGTTTCCGCCGCCTGGCGCACACTTCTGGCCTCTCTGTATAAAGGTGATGACCTCGCCTGTTATCAGTTGGCGCAGAAAATGATTATCCGAATTACCGATCACCTGCTTGAATACAAATTGCGTATGGATACTGACGCGCCATTCTTACAGAGATCTGATCGCGAGTAACGTGGCTGCATTCATCCCAAGATAGGGGAAGGAATATGTACAACGACATACACGTAGAACGGGCCAGAGGCATTCTGGACGATATCTTAGTCGCGGCGCAGCAGGCCACCGCAGCTCTGGCAGATAAGGCAGCGCGTATTTTATTGGAGCGGCCGTTATATCATACGGAAGGTGTCCGCTTGGCACGGGAGCAGCGCGGTGCATTACAAGAACATATCCACGACGTATTGCGTAACAACGCCTGGTGTAACGGGGCGGGATTTGCCAGCTATGCAGTAACGAAGACGGTTGAGGAGCAGGGAGGTTACTGGACGCTGGAGTGGTGGCGGCAGGAAGGGAATACCATTCAGTATGCACAGTTGGAACATAATCAGGAGCAGCGCAGGCGCTTGGATTTCCGGTTGTTTGAGTGGTTCCGGCAGCCGGCCAGTTGTCACCTTCCCGTCATCGATGGCCCTTATGTGGATTATGTCTGCAACGGTGCCTACACAATTACCATAGCCCATCCGGTGCTTATCGATGAGGAGTTTGTCGGTGTTGCGGCGGTGGATATGCTGGTTTCGACGCTGGATCGGTTACTTCTTCCGGCTCTGAGCGCTATCGGTAAGCCAGCATTAATAATTAATGACGATGCACGTGTCGTGACTTCAACAGTGCCGGGAGTACGTTCAGGCTCGCTATTGAAAGACCAAAGCGTTAACCGATCGGCCGATGGTGAAGCACCTTCACTGCGTCTGGTGATCCTACCGTTATCACACACTGAATCACACAGGGCGTTTGTCTGCTGAAGCCCATTTATTCAGATTGCTGAGGAGTTTCTACTTTATGACTGAATCTATGTTAGCTAAAAGGCGCAATGCGGCTATCGCAAAAGGCGTTGGCGTGACCACACAAGTCTATGCTGAACGTGCGGAAAATGCTGAAATCTGGGATGCTCAGGGGCAACGCTATATTGATTTTGCCGCCGGTATCGCCGTGGTGAATACAGGTCACCGTCACCCGCGCGTCATTGCCGCAGCCAGAGAGCAGCTGGAACAGTTTACCCATACTTGTCATCAGGTCGTACCTTATGAAAATTATGTAGCGTTAGCCGAACGACTGAACCGTCTGGTGCCGGGTAATTTTGTGAAGAAGACTGTCTTTGTTACCACCGGCGCTGAGGCAGTAGAAAATGCTGTGAAGATCGCGCGTGCTGCTACCGGACGCAGCGGTGTGGTGGCTTTCAGCGGCGCTTTTCATGGCCGTACCTTCCTCGGTATGTCATTAACCGGCAAAGTTGCGCCATACAAAATGGGGTTCGGCCCGCTGGTTAGCGACGTTTACCGTGTCCCGTTTCCGGTAGAACTGCACGGTATCAGCGTGGAACAGACGCTGAACGCGCTGGAGGATCTCTTCAAAACCGATATCGAGCCCACTCGCATTGCTGCCATCATCATTGAACCAGTACAGGGAGAAGGTGGTTTCTATCCTGCGCCTCCCGAACTGCTCAAATCCCTGCGCGAAATTGCCGATCGCTACGGTATTGTACTCATTGCCGATGAGATCCAGACCGGTTTCGCGCGTACGGGCAAACTGTTTGCCATGGAGCATCATGAAGTTTCGGCCGATCTGACCACGATGGCAAAAGGTCTGGCGGGGGGATTACCGCTGGCGGCTGTAACGGGGCGAGCAGAGCTGATGGACGCTGTGGTGCCAGGGGGCTTGGGGGGAACCTATGGAGGTAATCCGGTGGCGATTGCGGCTAGCCATGCGGTGTTGGATGTGATCGAAGAAGAGAAGCTGGCTGCGCGTGCGACACAGCTAGGAGAGCGGTTAAAACAATGTCTGCATGGACTACGACCGCGCGTCCCGCAGATCGCCGACGTGCGTGGGCTTGGATTGATGATTGCTGTGGAATTTAACCGTGCGGATAGTCAGGAACCCGATGCCGGTTTTACCAATGCGGTGCGTCAGAAAGCGCTAGAGCGTGGGCTGATTCTGTTGACCTGCGGTGTACACGGCAACGTGATCCGTTTCCTACCACCTCTGACCATACAAAATGATGTTTTTGATGAGGCGCTCAACATCCTGAAATCTGTGCTGCTCGATCTGAACCGTAAGTAGGGAAAGTAATGGCTGAAAACTCAGGAGTTGTTCCAACGACGAAGTTATCACTTCGTTAACAGACGATGCTGCGTCAGTGTAAGAGTGATGCTGAGTGAGTCAGTGTTTAGTTTGCTCAGCATTTTCCCTCAAATGGCTATTCTGCCGCGTAACCGGAGACAACTGTAACCGGAGACAACTAAGGAAAGATTAACCCAAAATGCGCGTGACGGCAGGGGTAAGCCGCTGGTTCAAAAGAGAGGATAACAATGCACTGGTATTTAAATGTATTAAAAAATTATACCTGCTTCAGGGGGCGGGCCCAGCGTAAGGAGTTCTGGTATTTCGTTCTGTTTCAGATCCTGGCTGTTCTCATCATTTCTTTCCTGGAAAGGTTGTTTGCTGTTGCCAATCCCGAAATTTATATGGGGTGGTTCAGCGCTATCTATTTGCTGATCACATTTTTGCCTGCGCTGGCGGTAAATGCCCGCCGCCTGCACGATATCAACTGTAGTGCTTGGTGGCTACTGTTACATCTTATTCCGTTTGTTGGCACTGTTATCTTACTGATTCTCGCCACTCTGAAAGGGCAGGCGGACAGTAATAAATACAGTTCAGAAAACCGGATTCACTCACAGGGAAATACTCCGGGCCAGACTAACGGGTAATTTCCGGTCATAAAGGAGTGCTGAAATGGCAATGAACAGAAGAGATTTTATCTCTACTGCCGCGATCCTCGCCGGGGCGGGAGTACTCTCATCCATACTTCCTACTACATCTCTGCTCGCCCGGACCTTAACTGCGGCTGATGCTCCGGCCGTCAATATTGATCAACTCCGGCCGACGCTGTTGCAGGATGCACAGCACAGAACAAGTCAGTTGGGGTTGGATCCGCGCATCTGGAGTTGGCATAGAGATATGGGGGCCAACTCCATGCCCGCCAACTATTATGAAGCTTCCCTGGCTGATTGGCCGATTTTTGGAGGCTTTTCCAGAGATCAGAGCTGTGAGGTTGTAGTCATTGGCGGTGGGTTGCTGGGTGCTTCCACTGCATTGCATCTTGCTGAAGCGGGCGTGGATGTGATTCTGGTTGAAAAGGATAATATTGGGTCGGGAGCCTCTGGCCGTAATGGGGGGCAGATAACCCCCGGAATTGCCCGCTGGGCAGCGGAAACCATACTGGAAGAATTTTCACCCGATGAAGCCAAACGTTTATGGCGTTTTGCATCGATTGAAGCGATGAATCTTGTGGATGAACTTCGCGAGCGTTACGGTTTTGAATGTGACCGCAAATATGGTCATATTACCGCAGCGATACACCCAGGCCATATGGGGCCATTAGTAGCTAATGCTGATGCCCGGCGTAAGCTGGGAGATACTGCGGTGAAGGTGATTGGACCACACGAATTACAGGAAGAGTATGTGCGTTCAGGTATCTATCATGGTGCCAATATCGACAGCATCGGTGGGCAGGTTCAGCCCTTGGCGCTGCTGCGAGGCCTGGTTTATGGCTTTGCCAAATTGGGTGGACGAGTCTATGACGGCACGAAAGTGAAGGGCATCAGGCAAGATATCGGCAGCACAGTCATAGAAACTGAACGGGGAGTTATCAGGGCGAGTAAAGCCGTAGTACTGGGGGTGCATGGCTCCACCGGTGAGTTTATCTCCGGCCCTTCCACTACAGTCCCTTTTTTCACCTATGTGGCGGTAACTCCGCCGTTGTCGGTGGATATCAAAGAGCTAATCCCATCGGATTTGCCGGTCTACGATACACAGTTACAGATAGACTATTATCGCGCGGTGCGCGACAACCGCCTGCTGTTTGGTGGACAGGGCACCGGCAACTCCTGGTCACCACGTGATGTGAACAATTATTTGCTTTATCGTATCAAAACTGTGTTCCCGCATCTGGAAAAACCCGAACTGGAATACTCCTGGGGCGGGATTAGCGATCTGACCCTGAACGGAGCCACCGATGCCCGTAAAAGTGGTGATAGTGTCCCTGTATATATGGTGCATGGCTGGAGCGGTCATGGAGTAGCGCAGACGGTGCGTATTGGCAAAGCCATCAGCGACGATCTCACCGGGCGCAACCATGATTTTACCATGCTTACCCGTATCGATCACAAGGGTATTCCGCTGGGCTCTTATCTCTCTCCGGTGGCTATTCCATTAATCAAAGGCGCTCTGGGTGTGATAAGCACACTTAATCCGGCGGATATCGTTTCGTTCTGAGTGGCAGGCTTGCATTAGCCGAGAGGCCGTTATCATGTGCCCTACATTACCGTTAAAGTTATTTCCCACAGGAGGCCGGAGAAAAACTCCGGCTCTACCGTGCCGGAGATTATTGTATATAGAAAACCCCCTGCTAGCCCTGTCTCTTCTACACAAATCCCTCGATTCAATCGAGGGATTTGTGTAGAAGAGACAGGGCTATGCCGGGGGATACTTATTTGGTGCCAGGGCGAGACTGGTAAATAAGTATAATTAATTGAATATATTGAATTTATTTTTATTTATTGATTTTATGCCCCTATTAATGCCCCCATAATTCTTTGCTTCTAATTTCTCGTATCTTACTGATTTTAATTATCATGCTAAGGTAAAAGAACTATGAGGTTCAAAGATGGATAAATTAAGCTGTCATTTCCCTCTCAGGGTTACATGTCAAAATTTATCATTTTTACGAAGTCGATCACAAAACAGGTCGATCACAAAACAGTTGTAACTCATTGATCATGCTGTAGGTATAACGACTTTCGCCCTAATAATAATTACCTGTTCGGCAATTTCTTTCATCACAGTAACATCCAATATATGGGTTTGCCTTGGACGGAAAATTCAACTCTGAGATTAATCAATTTTAGTTAAAAAATTTAAGCATATTGTATTGATGAAGCAGTGTATATCTTTCTATTACTCATATTCATAAATGTGATGTGTGCTATTGAATCATTACTCAAACTTAGCTTATATGTTCTTATATAAGAACATTCTTTTATCTATACTGAATGAGTTCGCTCTTATTAACTGTAGGTTATAAAATAAGCAATTGATATTGAGTTAGCTTGTATTTTTTATATATTAAATTAAATTTAAGTTTTTGAGAATTTTTGAGAACTATTTTGTGAAACTAACTAAATTGCAAATTAAAAATTTCCGTTCACTAAAAGATCTTCATGTTGACCTTGAAGAATACATGTCAATCGTAGTTGGCAAAAATAACTCAGGAAAAACATCACTACTTCTAGTACTTGAACGGTTTCTTAATAGCACAAATCCACATTTTGAGCTCGATGATTTTAATATTGAATTTCAAGATTATCTTATTGAAATTATTGAAGATAAATCATTTCCCACTAAGCCTTTGGAAATCTCACTTCGGTTATTTATCGAGTATGATGATAATGACGATCTTGCCAATGTCGGAAATAAGATAATTATGGATCTTGATCCCGAAAATAACTGGATCGTCCTGGATTTTCTATACCATCTTTCCCCAGATAATCTTGAAATTCTCAAACGAGATTATATAGCTCACTGCAATAAACGCGATAAAAAAGGAGCGAAAGCCCAACCCATACTTGATTTTCTCCGAGAAAATCATAGCCACTACTTTAAGCTTGCACGCAGAAGTATCCAGTACGATCATTTAACACGAGAAGTTCAAGAAGATTCTTACATCGATCTAATCAAAGAGGGAATTCGATTCGACGACATTATTTCCTTCAAACGTATCAATGCTCGACGGTCTGTATCAAACAAAGACTCAGACCGAAGCTTATCGGCAATGTCAGCAAAAATTTATTCAGCAACTTTAACCAATGCTGGTGAAGCAGATGTTTTTGACAGTTTCAAAGAAGCACTAAAAATCACTGATGGTCAGCTGGATAACATTTATTCCAATCTTTTCGAAGACATTATTGATGATGTCAGAATATTTGGCGGTATCAGGGAGGATGATACTCAAATTCAAATCAAATCAACCTTGCAGCATCGCGAATTACTGGAGGGAAACACCACAGTAATGTACAGGCAAGGGGAAGGGGCTTATTCCTTACCCGAAAATTTTAATGGTTTAGGTTACCTGAATCTAATTAGTATTATCTTCGATATCAAAATTATTCTAAATGAATTTAAACGAAGCAAATCTCCAAAGCCCGCAGATATAAATTTGCTATTTATAGAAGAACCTGAGGCTCACACTCACCCACAAATGCAAGCAACATTTATAAAAAACATCAAAAGCTTGATAGGTAGAACTATAACTAATACTAATAATATCAAGAGGCCATTGCAGACAATAATATCTACCCACTCGGCTCATATAGTTACTGAATCTGATTTCGAAGATATCAAGTATTTCAAGAGATATAATGGAGGAACGCACTCCAAAAATCTTAAGGATCTCAAGGTACGTTATAAGGATGCAGGACACCATGAGCATTATAAGTTCCTGAAACAATATCTGACAATTCACCGTTCACAGCTTTTTTTTGCAGATAAGGCAATCCTAGTAGAAGGTGAAACAGAACGAATATTATTGCCAGCTATGATGCGAAAAAAGGATCAATTCGATGAAGCAGAAGCTTGGAAAACAGGCACTAAGTCTCCAGTACCTTTACTTTCGCAAAATGTATCAGTAGTTGAAGTTGGTGCGCACTCACAAATTTTCGAAATTTTCTTAGATTTTATTGGAATAAAAACTCTTATTATCACGGATATTGATTCAGCTAAAGCTCAACCTAAAAAGAATAAAGGAGGGGAACCTATCGAAAAACTGTGTGCTCATGAGGTAAAGGGCGCTACACACACTACAAACCAATCTATTCAGTTCTTTTTCGGCGTAAATTCCGAACTCAATTATTTTATTAATCTGACGCGCAAGGAAAAGACTGTTCATAAGAACAAAACTAATAATAAATGGGAAAGCAGCCCCAATGGGCAGGTAATGTGTGTCTATCAGATTCTAGAAGCTAATAAAAAGGGCGCTAACTATCATGCTCGCAGCTTTGAGGATGCCTTCTTTCATGTTAATCAGCAATTTATAAGTGACACCTGCAATATAAACGGTGAGATTGACGAGAGAAAATTTCCAAGCTTAAAGCCAAAATATCTAAAAAATTATCTCATTGGTGGTTCTCCTTTTGATATGGCTAAACATGGAATTACCAAAAAACCATCATTCGCTATTGAGATTCTTCTTAATAGCCAATCTATTGAAGATACCAAGGAAAGTTTGACCGGAAAACTGAGAACGTTCAACTTAGAATTTAGTAATTGGCAAACACCACTATACATTGATGAGGGACTTACATGGCTCAAAGCGGATCAGGGTGAGATCTCATATATTTATTAAGGTTATTTAGGTTAAATAAAGACCAGAGTATAACTTCTTATAGCTCTTTCTCTCATTAAAACGATAAGATCACGCTATTCCATAAAAATAGCGATCGTAATAATGAGTATTTTTAACTTTATCAGTAAGATCGATGACCCGCGTTCTGATATCAA
>NZ_NKHR01000130.1:0-317 GCF_014467285.1 Xenorhabdus sp. PB62.4
AAAACCTCGGTTTGGCGGAAACCCAAAAGTTGGCCGCTGATGCATGGTCAAAATCTATTGTTAGAGAATTGGGTAATGGTGGAACATTTGCCAGTTGTAATACACCAGGGATATATAACATTGCTATTCCAAATCCTGAAACTGTATCAGATTTTCCGAAAATAAATGGAAAGCCAATTTATCACTACGGCATGATGATTGTGACTGTGAGTAATTCGTGTACTTCACAATTATATATGTCTCATCATGGACACATTGCTGTCCGTCAATTATGGTATCCGGGCAAAGAATATTATGAGTGGTTTGTTCAATATAGT
>NZ_NKHR01000131.1:0-314 GCF_014467285.1 Xenorhabdus sp. PB62.4
GTGTAAAACCATAATCCTCCCATACCCTTTTCAATAAATCTTCCCGATGAAGAGTTTCATTGCTGTTAGTGACCATTTCAAGCAGCAGTCGCGCCGCTTGGTTTGATAGTGTGATTTCATGATTGCTGTCGTTGAGTAATGACAGTTGCTTGTCTGCAGGTGAGTATATGATGGTAAAGTTTATAACGTATTTCAATGACTTAATTCCAAACAGATTAAGATTTTTCTTAAAAAAATAGATCTATAGATTTTCCATTTGCTCGTCAATGGTTTTATTTAAAAGGAGTGAATGATCTATCCTCTGTTTTTAAAGA
>NZ_NKHR01000132.1:0-309 GCF_014467285.1 Xenorhabdus sp. PB62.4
CTGAAAATACACACCTCGTCGGGAAAAGTTTCACGCAACGTATCGAGCGTGAAAATCTTACACTTCGCAACAGAATTAAACGATTGAATCGTAAAACACTCGGCTATTCAAAATCCCCTGAGATGCACAGGGTGAGATCTCATATATTTAGTAAGGTTATTTAGGTTAAATAAAGACCAGAATATAACTTCTTATAGCTCTTTCTCTCATTAAAACGATAAGATCACGCTATTCCATAAAAATAGCGATCGTAATAATGAGTATTTTTAACTTTATCAGTAAGATCGATGACCCGCGTTCTGATATCAA
>NZ_NKHR01000133.1:0-257 GCF_014467285.1 Xenorhabdus sp. PB62.4
AACCGGGTGATGCTGGAAATCCTCTGGAGCAGTGGCCTCCGGCGCATGGAGCTGCGCCAGCTCCGGCGGGGGGATATCGACGTCGAACGGGGGGCGGTTGTGGTCAATCAGGGCAAAGGCCATAAAGACCGGGTGGTGCCCATCGGCGAGCGGGCGCTGGGCTGGCTGACACGCTATCTGGTGCAGGTCCGGCCACAGTTAGCGGCGCACTATGACAGCGGTTACCTGTTTATCTCGCAAAAGGGCAGGCCGCTCAG
>NZ_NKHR01000134.1:0-255 GCF_014467285.1 Xenorhabdus sp. PB62.4
ATCTGCCATGGGCTTGAGGCTCAGTCTCATGGGGCTTACCCCGTGGACTCCAGCCATATTGCACCGGAGGAGACGCGGCAAAACCGGCCTCATCAAAATAGACCAGACGGTAATGGCCTAACTGTGCTCCGGCCTTAATTTTGCTCAGCAAGGCGGATTTTTTCGCAAACTCCGTTTCGTTGCGCTTTTTTTAAGCGACAGGCGGGTTCGTTTATAGGTCAGTCCCTGCTTTTTCAGGGTATTCGCCAGCGTTTC
>NZ_NKHR01000135.1:0-255 GCF_014467285.1 Xenorhabdus sp. PB62.4
CGCCTCGCCTTTTGGCAGACTGATACCAAACTCCAGCAAAAAGGCGTGCATTTGGTTAGTGGTCTTTACCTTATCTTTGATGAGTGATTCTCTGACACGATGCAGTGCTCTCATCGCCTGTTGCGTCTCCGTTCTCGGCTGGACAAAACGCATTGAGGGGCGTGATGCTGCTTCACATATCGCCTCTGCATCAACGAAATCATTTTTGTTACTTTTGACAAAAGGACGAACAAACTGCGGAGATATCAGCTTCGC
>NZ_NKHR01000136.1:0-253 GCF_014467285.1 Xenorhabdus sp. PB62.4
CGACTATTTGGGCGGGTATTACAACGACATCCGTCCTCATAGCTTTAATGGGGGAATTTCTCCGGCTGAATACGAACGACAGTGGGAAGCGGCTAGAAATGTGTCCGAAAGTTCTTGACCACTACACATAGACAGCGGTTTTCAGGTAGGAAAGCGTGAAGCTGCCACGGGTACGCTCCTGCAACAGGATTTTGTCCGCCAGTTGCTGAAGCTGGTCACGGGTGGTATGCCAGCTGCCTTTCAGGGGCACGCT
>NZ_NKHR01000137.1:0-253 GCF_014467285.1 Xenorhabdus sp. PB62.4
AATAACTTGATGATTAAACAGTGAAATACACGTTACCTATCTGGTTTTGCGAAGACTGATTATTGATGACATGAACGGCCAATCGGCCTGATGAATAACCTAAGAAACAAAATGGCTCATTGAAGCCTGTCTCTTGATCACATCTATAGCTCAAGAGACTGTGCAAGCAAGTAACCCTCAAGGATGGTTTGTAATATGAACCATCCTTCCCATAGTCTTTCCCATCCTACTCGACCATTACGTTTTGAATCGT
>NZ_NKHR01000138.1:0-252 GCF_014467285.1 Xenorhabdus sp. PB62.4
TTCATGAAAGCCACGGTGGCTTTAGCCAACAAACTGACCCGGATTATTTGGCGTGTTCTGCGGGATGACGTGGATTTTAATATGAAAAAAGCTTTTCTGTCCGTTAATTGAGTCACCTAAAACGGGTGTAGTGGTCAAGAACTTTCGGACACATTTCTAGCCGCTTCCCACTGTCGTTCGTATTCAGCCGGAGAAATTCCCCCATTAAAGCTATGAGGACGGATGTCGTTGTAATACCCGCCCAAATAGTCG
>NZ_NKHR01000139.1:0-252 GCF_014467285.1 Xenorhabdus sp. PB62.4
AATGGACTGTTGGGAATGATCCTAAACGGAGGGGGCAAACTAATTATCAATATTCAGAAGATGCGGGTTCGCATGGTCGTTATTACGAGTATATAGATGTCATGGGCATAAAAAAGTTGTACTTGAAACGCGATGCTCGACTTTAACACCCTATAACCTTGGCTTGTTGAAGCAAGTCGCGTTGACTTTTGCCTTGTTTAAAATTGGCAAAAATACCCAACGTGTGAGAAAGCAGTTTTCTGGCTATTCGAT
>NZ_NKHR01000014.1:0-120880 GCF_014467285.1 Xenorhabdus sp. PB62.4
CTGTGACGGTATCCCCATTATCTCCTTTATTGCCAAATCCACCTGCCAACCCATAGGGGTCGATCCAATTAGAGGGGTTATGCACATAGCCATAAGGATTAAGGCCGCCTTTCAGCCCGATGGGGTCCGACGACAAATACTGCGACGTATCACAATCATAATACCGAAACCGATTATAATATAAACCGCTTTCCTCATCTTCATACTGTCCGGCAAAGCGTAAATTACAGCTAATATAATAATCTTCATCATTCGCTGCCAACAGTGGCATTCGTTCCGCTTTACCCCAAGTTGTTAGCCGACTTGCCCATACCAACTTACCAGATTCGCTCAGTATTTCCCGCGGTGTTCTCTGATGGTCGCTGACAATATAATGTAGCTTGCCTTTTTCATAACGGGCGGAAGGGGTTAATGCTCTGGGCTTATATAACCAACAAATACTGCGATCGTAAGCAGGTGTACCATCTGCATAGATCGGAGTTTCTTCAACTAACTGGTCGCCGCTCCACAGGTAGTCATACCCCATAATAGTATCGGGTTTTGCCGTTAAATCCGGTTTTCCATCCAGCCATCGTTGCAAGTTAGCCGCAGCCAGTTTGCCATCATGCACCTTCAGTTTGCGGATACGCCGTCCAAAGGGATCATAACGATAGTGCCAACGTGAACCATCCGGTGTTTCACAGTGGGTTAACTGGTTCTGCGTATCCCAACGATAACGCCATACCTGTGGCCGAAAGCCATCACGATGCTCGGTTTTTTCTATTTGCCGACCGTTATCATCGTAACGGTAAGTGACATTGCCACGCTTAACGGCCCGTCCTGCCTGCTGATGCTGTTCAAATTGCTTAATTGCTCCTTGTGCATCCACCAGCACATGTTGATTCAGATTACCATTGGCATCATAACGAAACTGTTCTTCATAGGGTAACCGGCCATTAAATGTAGCACTAATAATTTGGTCATTCTGGTTATAACTGTAACGAGTCTGTCCCCAAATATCATCATCAATCCTTCTGACGCTGTACGCACGATCATATTGCCAGCTACGGTTAACCGCGGTGGCCTGTGGTGGGAAATGGGGATCATTTTGTGCCAAAGTTTCACGAAACAGCGCTGTGGCTCGCCCGGCGGATTGATGCGCCAGCAACCCTGTCGAGGTATATCGGCTGGCAAGAATAAAACCTTCTGCACTTTCCCGAACAATTTCCCGCCCCAAGGCATCATGGCTCAAAGTCAGCGGCGTATGTTGGTTAAACTGAAAATGGTTAACAGAACCCATCATGTTATAACCAAAGCGCAGGGTATGCTCACCGATAGTTTCCGCGGTTATTTGTTCAAAATCGTTCCACTCACGCGTAACTTCCCGTCCATTGATGCGTTCACATATAGGCAAGCCAAACTCATTATATTCATATTCCACCACCGCATCGTCATTCGCTGCCCTGATAATCTGGCGACAGGCGTTATATTCATAAGTGGTAACCGATTTCAGTTCTTCCTTATCTCCCGCCTGATACCAAGTTTCCTGTCGGGTCAATAAACCTGCCGAAGAGTAATGCCAGCGCAGTGAGTGATTATCAGGGTAACTGGCCTGAATGCGACGCCCCAACGCATCATACTGATAATCAATGGTACGGCCGGTAAAATCGACTTCACGGATAATCTGACCGGCAGCATCCCGCTCATAGCGATAGGTTTCCCCTGTTGATGCCGTAACAGAGCAAAAACGGGTGAGTCGGTCATAACTAAAGTGTAATGTCGTACCATCCGGGCGAGTAATATGAGTCAGCAGGTCAAAAGCACCATAACCATATCGAGTAGTGCGGCCTTCTCCATCAGTAACCGCAATAACACGCCGCTCACTGTCATATTCCATATGCTGGGTAACGCCATCCGGCAATTCAATTTCTGTCAGGCTGCCATTATCGAGGCTGGCATGAACAGGGCTATAGCGGTAACGGGTTTCGTGCTTAAGTGCATCGGTAGTACGGCGCAATCGTCCCAGTTCATCCAGTTCCAATCCGGTTGTTTGGCCATCTGGCGTCATAATTGCAGCAAGCCGTTGGTGTTCGTCATAGGCATAGTGCCATTGCCGACCATCCGGTAACAGATGCTGCCGTAATTCGCCGTGAAGACCGTATTGATATTCTTCTTTATGTCCTTGTGGATTGGTGACAGTGGTTAGATTGCCCTGCTTATCATGATGAAATTGCCAGATATCGCCTGTGGGTAAAGTAGCCTCAATAAGCTGGCCGTGTTCATCATAGTCATAGTAAAGAGCTTCACCAGTTGGCAGAATAATTTCGGTTAATGCACCGTCATTGTTATAGTCAAAAGTGGTGTAGCCTCCCAGTGGATCAATTTCCCAAACCTTCTGGTTGTAACGCCACTGCGTGCGTGTTTCACGCCCTAACGGATCAATCTCACGGATTACCTGATTATTCTGGTTGTAATAGGAAAGGGTTTTTCCCCCTTCTGCATCAAGATAAGTGGTAACACGAGCCTCATCATCATAGATAAAACGATCGTCCCAATAACCCACGGAAGAATGGGTAGAAATAACTCGCCCGCGCTCATCGTAATGAATATAAAAATCTGTTTTATCTGTATCATGCCAGCGGGTCATATAGCCCTGTGCGGTGTATTCATGCCACAGATGGTTTTGCTGAAAGGCATCACATTCTGCCAGATAGCCGTGTTGGTCATAATGGCAAGTGACCAGACGCTGCTGTATCTGTTGAAAGTGGTAATCCACCGTTCGCAGTTGATGATTCTGGTAGTGAAGTGTTAATCGGAAACCGTCATTGCGTATAACTTCAATCAACTGATGCTGGTCGTTATAGATAAACTGAATATGATTCTGATGGCGATCTGTGATAGCAGACAGCCGACGCCGATTGCCGTCAATATGGTTAAAATGGAAAGTTTGCTGGTTCTGTTTGTTGAGCAAACAGAGTTCACCATCAAGCTCTCCGGTCAACAAACAATGCAAAAGATGGCGGTTGCGAACCAAAACTTGATTTTCCGGCACAGAAAAATCATAAATCTGCCCGTCGGCATCGGTAAAATGGACTGTTTCGCCGTTTACCACTAATTGACGTGACCAGTCATCGGCCCATTTTCGCCCGAATAATCCGCTCAGACAGGCGGTAGAACGATAGGTCCGGGTTAAGGTAATCGGCAACAGGCCGGGAATTGCAATGACTGAAAACGTTTGTAAATAATCGCCAGAGGTGATATCGACAGGTTCGCCTTTTCCACAACTACCACCTTCACATTTAGAAGGATGATTTTGATCAAATGGGTTGTCTGGATCTTTTTCACTTTTTTTGTTTTTTTTGGACTTAGTCGATTCACTTTTCTCATCCTTTCCCTTAACTTGAACTCCTTTTCGCCCTTCGCTTGTCACTTCAGTTTCGGTTGATAATTTTTCCGCATCAGTTAGCGGCTTGGCTTCATTCAATACTTTCTCTGTTGCAAGAACTTCAGTTATCGCCTTTTCTCCTTTAACTGCTTTTGACAAAAAAGTAACTGACTCCGCACCTACTTTAATTACTGTCTTTACTTCACCCGGGCCAATAAAAAAAGAGGTAACCTCACCTATCAAAGCTCCGCCTTTCTGAGCAGGGTTACTTAATTCCATATGTAAAGACTTTAAAAAACCTTGGGTTGTATCACCATACCACTGACCCATTTTAAAAATTGCTGAACCTGCTCCTTCTAATCCAGCAAATGAGAGCCCCTTCCCTAGTGCTTTCATTTCCATTTCAGGAATTTTCTCTATAATTTGCGAGAGATCGACTACAGTATTAAAAAGTTCCTTTCCAAATCCTTTTATTGCTTCTCCAGGGTGCTTTACTGCCTCAGCAAGGTTATGTCCTTGTTCCTGCCCCCATTTAATAATTTCAGGAAATTGTTCCTTACCCCATTGCATATATTGGGGAAATCTATCCCTAATAATATCAATAGGACTTTTCCCTTCAAGCAATTGAGGAGCTACATTAGTAAAAAAATCGTTACCAATTTTATAACTAGGCGTTACCTGAATAAGACCCCAAAGATCTCTTTTACTCCTTATATGATTTTCGGCTTGTAATTCTTGGGGTTTTTCCAGCTTAACAGGAGGATTCGCTTCCCTCGGATTCTTTTTTACCCCCTTTGGCTGACCAACAATAGTCCCCAGCGTATTTCCCGTACCGGTCGGAGTATCATCTTTTTCGCCTTTTGCCATATTTCCTTCCTTATGCCCCATTCATCCAGAATTTATCCCCGTGGCGTAACGTCAGTTTGCCACCAGCCCGCACAGTTTGAGTATGCTCTTCCGGGTGACATTTCCCCCCCACCGTGCCACTTTTCACTCCCATCGCCGTACCCGCTTCATCCCCCAATGTCTGCGGCACAAAACTTTGTCCGAATACCACCACTGGCTGCCCATTCGCCCGTACCGATGTGACCGGCGCAGAGGAATCCTCCAGTTTCGCGATAACCGGATAAGGAATCGGTGGTGTAGCGGGCCCCATCGGGGTTTTACATACATCGGGAACCAGACTGATAATCAGCCATTGGGTATCTTTACGGGCAATATAGTTATCCGCCATGATTCTGCTCCTGTTCAGGTGCAAATGTGATTAAGGGAGATTTGGGATTTATTTCAAACCGTGCTTCGGTCACTCTGACAGGTAGATCAATGCTGAAATGCAGACGAAAAGTCAGCTCCAGTGTCATCGCATCGGTATCAATGATTAGCGTGTCAAGGTTCATCAATATGGGGAAAAGAGCGCCGTCTTCCATGCGGAACAGGATAAAAGGACGATGCCCCGGCAGTTGGGTTTGTAAGGAACCATCAGGCGTCAGGTTAGTCAATTGCAGTGAAATATCGGTCGAGGGCCAGTCAACTTGCTGATCCTGCGAGGCACCATTCCAGTAACCGAAATCAAAATCTTGTGGCAGATAGGGATGGCGTTGTTCCAGCCATGTTTGATCATACGTTCCGGCCAGTGTTCGCCGTGGTAACCACGCCCGCCCAATAACGCCCATACCCTGCGGTTGACAGGCTGGCTCGGTGGCTGAGAAACGGCCTGCCAGCATATCAGTAAAATGGTGTGCGGTTATCGGTGCATTCGGATGGATAATGCGCGGTGCCGGATAACGAGGCAGATCTTTCGCCTTCGCATACCACGGCAAAACAAACCCTGTACCAATGGGATTGTATTCATAAACTGCATGAGCTATGGGAGCCTTTTCGCCATCGGGGTGTTGACTGCGTTGTTCAGGAGAGAGCTTATCTTCCTCTGTTAATTCTTTCGCCGCTTTATCATCCTCGGCTTCAATCCGGCATTCCCCGCCAAAGGCATAACGATAATCAAGCGGTAAACGGTTAAATGGTTTAGGATCAGAAAGCTGCCATTGTCCGTTATCGGGGCGGAAAAATTCCCGTTCACCTGTAATATTCAGTGTCTTATCCAGTAAAATGTCGCCATTAGCATCCATGACTGACAAACGAACAGGGAAAGATGAGCAGGGCTTACCTTCCGGCGCATAGGCGGTGCCATTGACAATTACGTCACACTTGGGCTTAAACGGTGCCAGATCATTTTCCTGCAATACCTGCGAGATGTTCAGCCCTCCCCGATATTGATCCTGCACACACAAATCCATCACCGGCAGCAGTTCAGCCAGATATTCACCCTTCCCTGCGGGCAATAGCTGATAACCCACTTTCATGGCAATAACATCGTATTCCTGATCTTCTGTATCCAACATCCGGTAGTTCATCACCGAAAAAGGGGTGAGATTTTTGAATTCCACCGTCCTATCTCCTTAGTTCAAATCAATGTCTTTGCCGTGGATTTGCACAGGGCCGCTGGCATCAAACAGAAACGTTTTCCCTTTGATGGTAATTTTACCGCTGCTGTCCATGCTCAATGTGCTGTTACCGCATTTCAGTTCGATCACCTTACCGGCCGAGATAGTCAGTTTTTGCCCCACGGAAATACTTTTTTGCATACCGACCGTTTCGTTTTGGCTCATGGAGACAGAGGTCTTCATATTGGCACCTACGGTAATGGTATAAGCCATACCCACCGTCAGGGTTTTGGCCTGCCCAACGGTTTCAGTGCTGCTCAGTTGCACCATTTCCTGTTTGTTCTTTTTCACAACGACGGTTTTATTGCCGTCAATCGTTTCAGTATGATTACCCTGCACCTGCGTGGTACGGTTATTTAACACTTTGGTATTCATATCCTTCTGGGCATGAATAAACACTTCTTCACTGCCTTTCGCATCTTCAAACCGCAGTTCGTTAAATCCTTCACCTTTATGGGTATGGGTTTTAAAGGTGGTACGGGTTTTCTCGGCAGGTAAATTAAGGGGCGGTCGGTTGCGGCCATTGTAGTTACAGCCTGTCACGATTGGGCGATCGATATCCCCATTAAGGTAAGAGACAATCACTTCCTGACCGATACGGGGAATGGCCATAAAGCCAAAACCATTACCGTTCCAGCCTTGTGCGACACGTACCCAACAAGAAGATCCATCCCCCGCTTCATCATGGCGATTCCAGTGGAAATGCACCTTAATGGCGCCATGCTCATTAACAAAAATTTCTTCCCCCGGCGGCCCGACAACCGTCGCCAATTCATCACCATCAGCCAAGGGTTTATAACGATACGGTGGCCGCCAATCCTCTTTCCCCGGAATAAAAGTGACACTATTGGTCAATGTTGTGCCTTCACCAGCAATACCCGCCGCTTGTGGCTGTGAACCATAGTGATTAACGGTCACCACCTGCCAACGATCATTCATGGCCGCAATGGGGTGTGATTTCAGGATGAAGATTTTACCGGGGCGCAACTGGATACAATTGGTGTGAGCCGAACCCAATTTACTTTCGCTGTTGAGTTGATTAAGGCGTACTTCACCTAATGGTTTGCCTTCTTTACTCCACGGGAAACGCCCATAACTTTCAAATACCGCATGGCGTCCACCTTGCGGCAAAGTGGCCTGAGTCTGCAAAGGTTGTGAAGGACGCAGATAGTTATAATCCTTGTGGATATACTCATCCGGATAGAGATATTCCCCGTATTCCCATTGCCAAGCAGTCGTATCTTTATCATCAGTATTGGGCTGAACGTTGTAAGTCAGGTTAAGATCTGCGGTCATGCCCAAATGGGAATCACTGAAAAAGAGTTGTTCTTCCTCAAACCAGAAAGCAATCCCCTCTTCCGCTGCCAGCCGACACCAAAAATCATAGGCAGATTCACGCTTTTGGGTGGTGTATTCCCGTACCGGATGGAGATCACTGTTTTCATAAAATTTGCTATCTGACTTAACGCGATGCTCTTTCAGCAATTGTTTAAGAATATCCGGCACAGACTGGCGCTGAAACAGGCGGCTGTCCTGATGCAGAGTCATCCGCCACATTTCCGGTCGGACAGTAAAGGTATAGTAAGTTTGTCGTCCGTCGCTATTGCCCTGCGCAGCCCCTGCCACGATACCTTTGACAGTACGTTCAACCTTGCCATTGCGGGTCACTGTGAGGGAGGCATAGGTTCCCAATTGATCATTGAGTACCACATTGTTAAGGGGACTGACTACATTCAATGACAGATGATAAAGCTGTGACAGCCCTTCCTGTAAACTAAAATTCACTACCTGAAAGGTCGTGCCCGGTAAGGCGCCTATCTGACAGGTAAACACTAGCCCATCCATTTTTATCTCCTTACATAATTGGACGATATCCTTGCAGCGGACAAGGTGATAAAAGCCACCGGAGATTGGAAACCTGCCCGATGACGGTCATGCGTATGCGCATATCTTCGGTAAGGCAGAACGGTAAAAACTGGTACAAAGCATTGGCGAACCGGAATAGTTCCCCCTGATTGGTGTAAGCGGGTTCATCCAGTGTCAGCTCAACATGCACACAACGGTAAGGGATACCACGGATAAGCCAGTCACCGGGTGTGGATTGAATTTCTACAATACCTGCCGTCATTCGCTGGATATTGCGGTGGGTATTACGATCAAAATCAGCGTAAAAATCGTAATCCAGCAGCAGTTGTTTAAGCGCAGATACTGAATTCAGCCAGAAACCATTAGCGGCATGGTGTGACAAGACTCTCCAGTATCGTGAACTCTCTGTCACGGGAGGATAGCTGGAAGCGGTGGGTGTCAAGTTTTTGATTTGCAAACCATCAGGAATATCCTCATCCGCCAAACAAATATCACCCACTGCCAGTTCAGGTAAGTCAGTATTGAATGTCACAAAATGACAGGTGAACTCTTGTTCTGGCGGCTGTTCCATCGGCCGGGCATGGCTGTCATAAAACGTCAACGCATATTCCAACTTTCCCAAAGCATCACGGGTAATATCCAATTCATAGAACCAGGTTTCTTCATCAGCGCCGCGAAAAAAATGCGTAAATTGGTTCATAGGGTAAAACTGGCAACGTTTGCCGCGTTCTTTACCCGGCTCATCTTTTAGCTGGAGGTCAATCAGATGCAGAATCCCTTGCCCTGATGGCAGAGGCAGTGGGTAACGGGCGGTGTCTAGTGCAAAAGAAAGTGTTATCTTCGATTCACGTTCAAGATTTACCACGGGTACACAATGGAGATGGAAAGCGTCAGCCAATTGCGCTTCGGATAAGAGTAATACTTCATTGAGCTTCAATGTCACGCTGAATTGTCGGTTTTCCGTCATGGATAACCGATCACACATGGCTGTCGGCAAGGATAAGGTCAGAAAGTGGTGAACATGAGGCAGGTAAAGCGATTCCATCAGCATTTGCGGAGCCCAATTGCCTGCCACTGAAATGGGGGGTGACAAAATCAAGCGAGAAGCCCCGGACAAAGGTTCAAACCAAAGTGGTTCGGCTGGATATTTCAATTCGTTGTGATGCAGTTCTGCGCTCTGTAAGCTGCGACACAGAGCGAGCATCAACGTATCTGCCACTGTTTCATCAGGGCTGAGGAATAAACTAATCGGGCAAATAGGCCAATAATCATCCTTGCCTGTATACTGGAAAGTGAGCGTAATATTGCTGCTTTCTGCCTGATAAGTGATTTTCCGTGCCACCAATATCAAAGGTTCAATGTGACATTCCCTGCTTGTGACAAACGTTACATCGGTATTGGATGAAATTTCTGATCCCCGTGGCAATATACAAGTGAGATCAAATCCTTCCATACTATTAAATTGCACGACACTCGTTGCTGGAATACCCTTGATAGGCAGAGCTTTTAACCGCTGTAGTAAAGGTAGCGTAATTTCAGGAAAAGCATCATCGACTTTCTGATGCAGGCGAGCTATTAAAACAGCAAAACCTTGATTTAGTCTTTCAATATCAGGATCGTATCCATTAAGACTTTCTGCTAAATGAGGTTTTTCTTCGGCAGTTAGTTTTTCAAGTTGCCGCAGATAATCCAATTCCCACTGGTAATAAAATTGAAATGGATCCATGTCTGCTTCCTTAGAAATATGCTGAGTGCAATTTCATTTAAATTTCAAGAATGGAATTATTTAATAGAATTTATTATATTTAAGATGCTATTAAGACCTTCCTTTAACAAATTCGCCAGTTAAATTAACTTATAAAGGAAAACAAAATAACAAATAGTAATGAAATATAATATATTTTCCAAAACCTTATCCTATCACCATAAAAATAAAAAAATACATTGCAATCACTGACTAACCTGAAAACTACATGAAAACCTCACCCCGAAAAACAATATCTATTAACACAGCACCAATAATTTTTAACAAAAAATTTACACCATTAAATTTATCGTATTTCCAGAAATAAATCTAAAATACTCTTTTATTGATTAGCTATTTAGAATGCCTTGACAATAAAACCCAACCTGTCTTCCAATATTATTCTCCCCGCTGGATGATAAAAGCAATTAATAATCAGGCATTATTAAATTATGAAATAAAAAAATAATGTTCCCAAATCGCCTTTTAGTTTTTAAACAAGAAAACAGATCCTATAGCCTATAATTAAAAACTTATTCCAGTAGGCATTTATTATTACAGGAAATTTGAATACAGGCTGTATACAGAAACGAAACCGTACAAGAGTATATGTAGAAAAACCACTAACGACTAACCGTCCTCCTAAAAAATCCTCTTTCTTTTCTACTGTTATAAACTGTATAATTATTGACCTTTTCCCGCAGTTTTTCGTGTTTTCATAAGATGTTACTTGCTCCATACCGTCGATTCGCGTAAAACTGTTGTCTAAAATTATCGATAATAACTCCATACTCTCCAGATATTATGTTTCAAAATAATCCGCTGCTTGCGCAGCTAAAACAGCAACTTCACGCTCAAACTACACGTGTAGAGGGTTTAGTCAAAGGAACTGAGAAAGGCTTTGGATTTTTAGAAGTCGATGGCCAAAAAAGCTATTTTATTCCGCCTCCCCACATGAAAAAAGTCATGCACGGAGACCGAATTACCGCTGCTATCCACACCGATAAAGAAAAAGAGATTGCCGAACCAGAAACTTTGGTTGAACCATTTCTGACCCGTTTTGTAGGAAGGATCCAAAAGAAAGAAAATGACAACCGACTCTGGATTATTCCTGACCACCCATTATTGAAAGATTCCATCCCTTGCCGCCCGACAAACCAAGTTACCCATAATTTTGAAAATGGCGATTGGGCTGTTGCTGAAATGCGCCGGCATCCACTGAAAGGCGATCGTGGGTTTCATGCCGAAGTCACTGGCTATATCACTCAAGGCGACGACCATTACGCTCCTTGGTGGGTAACACTGACACGCCATAGTCTGGAGCGTGAAGCACCAACCATGACAGATTGTCAGTTAGATGATGAATCTATTGAACGCCTCGACCTTACCGCCCTTGATTTTGTCACTATCGACAGCGCAACAACCGAAGATATGGATGATGCCCTGCACATTACCCAAAATGATGATGGTAGCCTGAAACTGTCTATTGCTATTGCTGATCCGACCGCTTATATCAAAGCTGACAGCGAACTGGATAAGATTGCCTATCAGCGTAGCTTCACCAACTATCTGCCGGGCTTCAATATCCCCATGCTCCCTCGTGAGCTGTCAGATGATTTATGTTCCCTGCGCCCGAATGTCCGTCGCCCTGCTCTGGTTTGTCAGGTTTCTATTCTGGAAGATGGTCAATTGGGCGATGACATTCAATTCTTCGCTGCATGGGTTGAATCAAAATTCAAGCTGGTTTACGACGAAGTTTCAGACTGGTTAGAAGGCCAGGATGGTTGGGTTCCAGAATCAGATGCAGTCAAAACACAAATCACGCTTTTAAAAGAGATGTGCGACCGCCGCAATAACTGGCGTCATCAACACGCGTTAGTTTTCAAAGAGCGCCCGGATTATCGGTTTATTCTTGATGAAGGTGGCAATGTTGTTGATATCGTTATTGAGCAACGGCGCTTAGCCAACCGTATTGTTGAAGAAGCCATGATCACAGCAAACTTATGTGCTGCCAAGGTGATGCGCGATAAATTAAGCTTTGGTATTTATAATGTCCATACAGGATTTGACTCTTCTCATATTGAACAGGTTGTTGAAGTCCTGAAAGAACATGGCATTGATGTGAATGCTGAAGCGTTATTGGAATTAGACGGATTCTGTGAATTACGCCGGGAATTGGATAAACAACCAACACAATTCCTGGATAGCCGCATCCGCCGTTTCCAAACTTTTGCAGAAATCAAAACTGAGCCAGGTCCGCATTTTGGATTAGGTTTTGATGCTTACGCGACTTGGACATCCCCTATCCGTAAATACAGCGATATTATCAACCATCGTTTGTTGAAAGCGATTATCCAGCAAACTGACGCTGAAAAACCGACTGAAGAAATTTGTCTGCAATTAACCGATCGCCGTCGGGCAAATCGCCTGGCAGAACGCGATGTTGGTGATTGGCTCTATGCTCGTTTCCTTCACCCTCATGCAGGCACAGACAAAACATTCCCGGCAGAAATTATCGATATTACCCGTGGCGGCATGCGTGTCCGTCTGGTTGATAATGGTGCCGTCGCATTTGTTCCCGGGCCATTTTTGCATGCTGTTCGTGATGAACTGCAATGTAGCCAGGAAACAGGCTCGGTATTGATTAAAGGTGAAACAGCTTACCGTTTGAATGACATCATCAATGTCCGTATTGAAGAGGTCAGAATAGAGACACGTAACATCGTTGCCCGCCCTATCGGCTAACCTTACAGGTTATTTCTATTAACACAAACTGCCGCCCTCTGTAATGATGGGCGGCAGTTTTGTAATAGCAAATTTATGGCGGTATCAGCACTCAGCCGAATCACCTAAATGCTAAAGCAGCACGTATTGTGATTCAAAACAGAGACGCCAAATGCGCAAAGCCGAAAAAAAGTGGAATAGCCAACAAATAAGATGAATCTGGCAAGTCACAGGCTATACAGTTTATTTGCTGCATAGCCTGTAATACTGTAGTGTAAGAAACCGGGTTTAACCTCCCGCCAGTTTTACCTTCATCCCTTTCGCTTCCAGCAATTGTTTCAGCAAGTCACGTTTATCGCCCTGTATTTCTATTTCACCGTCTTTAACGGAACCACCGCAACCACATTTTTTCTTCAATTCGGCTGCCAGCTTAGCTAGTGTTTGGTCATCCGCATCAATGCCCGTGATAATACAAACACCTTTGCCTTTGCGACCACTCGTTTGGCGCTGAATACGCACAATGCCATCACCTTTCGGACGAACAGGTTTAATTTCCTCCTCTTGGATACGGCCGCCATCCGTTGAGTAAACTAAGCGAGAGTTATTATTCATGAACAATTCCAATAGATTGATTAATCTGCTGTAGTGCCAATGCCGGGTTTTCTGCACGAGTAATCGGGCGTCCGATCACCATATAATCAACCCCCGCCTGAACTGCCTGAGGTGGTGTCATGATACGACGCTGATCGCCAACTTCCGTACCTTCAGGACGAATGCCCGGTGTAACAAGCTGGAATTTCTGCCCACAGACGGTTTTCAATTGTTGTGCTTCATGGGCAGAACAAACCACCCCATCTAAGCCACATTCTTTTGTCAATAATGCCAGGCGTTCAGCGTGCTGTGCCGGAGTTACATCAATACCAATGCCCAACAGATCAGATTGTTCCATGCTGGTCAACACCGTGACCGCAATCAGCAACGGTGCATCCTTACCATAAGACAATAAAGCTTCTTTAGCTGCGGTCATCATTCTCGCGCCACCACTTGCGTGAACATTAACCATCCATACTCCCAATTCAGCCGCCGCTGCGACCGCTCTTGCGGTTGTATTGGGGATATCATGAAATTTAAGATCCAAAAATACATCAAAACCACGCTGATGCAACGCCTGAACAAATTGTGGGCCATACAGCGTAAACATTTCTTTGCCCACTTTCAGACGGCAGGATTGTGGGTCAATCTTATCGACAAACGCCAGTGCTGCGTCCTGATTGTCATAATCCAATGCAACGATAACAGGCGAGTCAATCTGTTTATCTAAAGTTTGAGCTGTGTAGGAGGTCATTTTTAGGCCCTTTCATTTAATAATGAACTTGAATAACTAATTGAATTACTACTAGTGAAGAGAAACATATCGTGACAGTGTCACTGACCATCTAATCCTCTGATCGGTTTAATGGAATCCCATGAGCGACATGATGGACAGTGCCAATATAACGAGCGGGAAGTAAAACCACATTTATGGCATCGATAATCAGGTTTAGTGCGGATTTGTTCACCGACCATATTACGCAGAAGAATCAAACTTTCTTTGGCTCGCCCTTCTTCTGCATCCGCCAAATGGTAATCCATCAAGCGATAAAAACCTCTCATCGTCGGATGGCGTTCCAATTGACGGTTAATATAATTTTGCGCCACATCGCGCCCTTCTTTCTTCTCAATAAGATCAGCCATATGAAGCTCTGCAATTGCACCACACTTTTCATCTACACAGCGTTGTATAAAAGCTTCCCACTCTTCCGGTTGAGATAGATGCTGATAACACTCTTCCAACATCGGCAGAGATTCACTGATGACCTGTTTATCTTGTTCGAGAACACGTTTCAGGGCATCAGTCGCTTTAGCGTACTCCCCTTGAGCCATATAAATACGACCAAGCATGATTGAAACACGAGCACAATTTTTGTCTGCCTGAGCCGCTTTATTCAGATACCCGATGGCATCGTTAAAATCATCACTGCCCATACATTGCAGCGCCAGCTCACAGTAAAAATGGGCGATTTCTTCCCGAAAGTGGTGTTTACCCAGTTTTACCAGCTTCTCAGCGATCTCAATCGCTTTATTCCAATCACTGGTTGACTGATAGATGGTTAACAAAGAATTGAGGGCGTTTTCACGGAAGTCAGTTTCATCAACTAACTGAATGAACATGTTTTCGGCTCGGTCATATACGCCGGCGGCCATATAATCCCGGCCAAGTTGCTGAATAGCGAGCAAACGTTGTTCGAACGTCAGAGAGGCACTTTCCATCAGGGATTGGTGAATACGGATAGCTCTTTCAACTTCACCACGGGAACGAAACAGATTTCCCAGTGTTAAATGCGCTTCAAATGTAGAGCTATCCTCTTTCAGCATATCAAGAAATAAATCGACCGCCTTATCCTGCTGATTAGAGAGTAAGAAGTTAACACCATCAACATATTCGCGAGAAAGACGGTCAGCAACTTGCTGTTTATCTTGTTGAGCACTTCTGCGCCCCATATACCAGCCATAGGCGGCAGCAATAGGAAGCAACAGAAACAACAGCTCTAACATGGAGAATTATTCCTTGTTTAATGCTACGGTTGATGCGTTTTTTGCGGATGACTCAGATGGTTGTTCCAACTGGGTTTCCAACCGTTTGATTTTACGTTTCGCACGTCGGAGAGAAACACAGGCGCGCAAGTAAAATGCCCCACAAATCCCCCAACCAAGGACAAAACCGACGGCAAACAACACTGCCAGTAATGAGGATACAGAATAATCACCTTTAGCGATCAAATAATTAAATGTCACGATATGATTATTATTTGACCCCAGAGTCACTGAGATAACAAACACAACCAGTGCCAGTAATAAAATCAGAAAATATTTCACATTTCTTCCTGCTATCTATTGTTGCTGATTAATTATGCCAAATAACAGACATACTGGCGTGTTAAGTTAGCATTTCTCGTCTACGCAAAGGAAGCAATTTATTGCACTAGACGCTGATTTCCTTCTTTTTGTGATATTATTCTACTTGTTTGTGCTCAATCCTACCTTTTTTTCCAAACAAGCTGATAAGCCACATATGCAAAAATCAGCTTATAGTTTAGCATGTTAATATACTCATTATTAAGGAACCTGACGCTTTGTATTCATGGGCATTAACAAATTCTGTTATAATGCCCCCGCGTGCATGTGTTGTAATCAGAAAAAATTCTTTTGCGTGGTTTTAGCTGATTTCTCAACCGGGATTGTTCTGGGTGTTGCAATATTTATAACGAGCCAAATCAACATATGATGAATACTAAAATACAGCTAAAACGAGTAGCTGAAGCGAAATTACCTACGCCGTGGGGCGAATTCCTGATGATTGGATTTGAGGAGATCAAAACAGGTCATGACCATGTTGCCCTTGTTTTCGGTGATATCTCTGGTGATGAGCCTGTATTATCCCGGATCCATTCAGAATGCCTGACGGGGGATGCTTTGTTTAGTCTGAGATGCGATTGTGGGTTTCAATTAGAATCCGCCCTATCGCAAATTAGCAAGGAAGGCCGTGGCGTACTGTTGTATCATCGTCAGGAAGGCCGCAATATCGGCCTGCTGAATAAAATCCGCGCTTATGCTTTGCAAGATCAGGGCATTGACACCGTTGAAGCCAACCACCAGTTAGGCTTTGCTGCTGATGAGAGAGATTTCACCCTTTGCTCAGATATGTATAAACTGTTGGGTATCCATGCCATCCGCCTCCTGACCAATAACCCTAAAAAAGTTGAAATCATGATAGAAGCAGGCATTAATATCGTCGAACGTGTCCCTCTGATTGTAGGACGTAACCCGAAAAACGCTTATTATTTGGATACCAAGGCCAGCCGAATGGGGCACTTGTTACTCAAGTAAGCTTGTTTTTATCAAGTTTAGCAAAACTAAGATATTGTATGCATATTGACTAACCAAATATGCATACATGTAATTTAACTTAGATTAGCCTCATTCTATTTGAAGTATTGGTGAAGTTTTTCTGTCCACGACTTCACCCCGGCACTATCCTATTGGTGCAGTTTTTCTGTCCACTATTTCACCCCGATAATCTTTAAAAGCGATTTCCCATATACCGTGAGGTGCGCCATCAGGTATATAATAACTGTCTTCATTGATCCACATTCCACTTGTATCAGAAATCATCATAGGGCGCCCATCCCATGAAAAAGAGGGCCACGAATAAGCTAAAATTCCTGTAGGTGAGCACCCTTCCTGTGAAAAATTACCTTGACCTGCAATTGGAAAAATCCTACAAGGAGTATTTGTAAAGGAATAATTTGCCTCACCGTAATCCTTACCATTCATAATAGGAAGGCTTTTATCCAAATCAGCGCCGATAACCTTATTGCTATATCTGATAATTGAACCGATTTGTTGGGGATCCGTTAACGTTGTATTAATCTGGATTTCGATTCCCAATATATTGTTTTGTGGATCTTTAACAAAGACACGACTGTTTTCAATACGAGTCTTGGCTGGCTTAACGCCTGTTAAAAAATCAACCGCCTCAAAACCCAGCCGTGTTTGATCTAATGCGTTAACAGGGATTAGCTGGCCTGAGGCATTATAAAATTGCACATAAAATCTTAAACGAAACCCATATTCCTGAGTGTCTTTATTATATGTATTAAATGCACGAAGTTTATTGAAAAATGAATTGTCAAGTGTATTGTCTGTAGTTAGTGTTCCAGAACCAACAAGAGACAGCTTAACACTCTCAGGCGTATTCGATGTCCCATAGACAGTAAAAGGGTAAAACTGATGCAGGGAATTTCCTTCCTGGGTACTTTGCCCAAAAACACCCCCCTTATAGCGGGCAATAATCCCGAGTTTATAATCCTCATTTTCAGATGAATGCGGCACACTGATCAGCAGCTTAACGGCAATCCCACTGGGAAAATGGTTATCAGGTTGTATAAGCAGTTGCTTGGCACTGAGCTGAGGGACCGGTTTACCCGTGCTCCAGTCAACCACCGATAAATCTAATTGATGCAGATTCATGTGGCCCGGATTAATTATTTGGCCACTTTCATCGCCAATTTGTAAATTAACGGTTAAATCAAACTCATATGTGTTACTTTGCCAGGTTCCCTTGCCGGCAAAGAATGCAAGATCTAACAGGCGCTTAGGTAAGACAGGAGCAAAAATCAGCGCATCAGCGGCCCTGACAGTTTTATCACTCTCCAGGGCACCGGTGAGCATGACGGTTTCACCTTCCGTGTTTGTGTCATAGATATCAACCGTCGCATGACCTGATCCATCCGTGTGAACGGTACAGGCCTGGAGCTGGCTGCCTTTCCGAAAAGAGGCCGCGCCTGTCACATTCAACACCAGTTTCTGACCGGCAATATTTGCCCCTACACCACTTCCCGTCAGAACAGCCTGAACGGTGTTGGCCTGCGTACCGTCGGCTATGGCGTGATTTTTTATGATATCAAAAGTGAGCGTATAGTCCGGTTTGGGGTGCTGAAACGCCCACGAACTGGTTTTATAAACAATCCCGTTAATCAGAAGATCCCAAGTGCCTGTTTCTGTTTTGAGTGCTTTGTTATAGAAATAAATGACAACCTGACCATTCCTGTCCAGACAATCGCCTTTATAATCCGTATAGGTGTGTAACGGGTTGCCATTGAGCACAAAGAATGCGGTCTGTGGGCCGGCCTTTATTTCAAAAGCGCCGGTATAAGGCTGGCCTTTATCCTCTATGGTCAGCACCAACTGGAAATGCCCTTTTCCATCGGCTAAAACAGGGCCGGAATCCAGGCGCTGAACCGTCACCTTATAAAATTTTACGAAATTGAGCGGCGTTGATACATTAACGTCTTTATCGCTGTCCAGAGCACCACTAAGGGTAACCGCTTCACCTTCCGTATTGGTGTCATAGATATCAACCACCGCATGGCCTGATCCATCCGTGTGAACGGTACAGGCCTGGAGCTGGCTGCCTTTCTGAAAGGAAGCCGCGCCTGTCACCGTCAGGTTTAATTTCAGATTAGCCACACTCGCAGTGGGATCCAGCGCGGTGAGTGTGGCGTTGACTTGATTGGCCTGTTCACCATCGGCAAATGCGTTATCCCGGGCTGCCAGAAACACCAGTTTATAGCGGGCAGGTGATTTAAAGGCATAAGACTGGTGTAAGGAGTCCCCGCCCTTTGTACTTTGCCCAAAAAAGTTACCGTTATAAATGGCGATAATACCGAGCTGATAATTTTCACCGGGTTTTAAGGTTATAATATGAAACCTGACCGCGACACCGGGAAAGTCATCATCGGGCTGCACTTGTACCTGTGTCGCTGAAAGGTTGGAAGGAGCACTGCTGGTCTCCCAGTCTACAATGTCTAAAAATAATTGATTTAAATCAAGCTGATGGGGATCAATAATACGGTTATCTTCATGACCCAATTGCAGATAAATAGTGAGATCAAAATGATAGTTACCTTCTTGATAATGGCCTTCCTCTGCCGAAAATTTAATATCCAGAAGGCGTTTTGGTTGAATACCATTATCAGATCCATTGGGTTTCACGTCTTTATCAAAGTGATTTACAGTCATTTTATGCCCTTATTTTTAATGAAATTAAATTACCTCTCAAATAACAATTCATTCAAGATATCTGTCTCCAATAATAATTATCAAACATACAGGATTGTCATTTTAATTACTATAAAATAATCATAGTCATGTAAACTTTTATATTTGGTACCTGTATTTTTTGTAATAATTCAACAAAAAAATATTGTATACATATTTGATTAGTCAATATACATACATGTAATTTAACGACCTGGCAGGGGCACAGATTTTTTATCCACTACATTGCCCCGATAATCTTTAAAAGCTACTTCAAGTCGAGTCGCACCTTCAGGTATATAATCCAACTTAAAGCCCCATCCTTCCGTATCAGAGATTAAATTTCCTTTCGTATCAGAGACTAAAATGGGGCGCTTATCCCATGAATAAGAGGGCCACAGATAAGCTAAAATTCCCGTAGGTGCATACCCATATACCCACCCCTCATCCAAATAGATATCACAATGTTTATTCGTAAAGGAATAATTTGCCACACCGTAATCCTTACTATTCATAATAGGAAGATTTCTATACAAATCAGCGCCAATAACCTTGTTATCATATCTGACAATTGGACCGATTTGTTGGAAATCCGTTAACGTTGTATTAATCTGGATTTCGACTCCCAATGCATTGTTTTGTGGATCTTTAACAAAGACACGACTGTTTTCAATATGAGTTTTGGCTAGCTTAACGCCTGTTAAAAAATCAACCGCATCAAAACCCAGCCGTGTTTGATCTAATGCGTTAACAGAAATTAGCTGGCCTGAGGCATTATAAAATTGCACATAAAAGCTTAAACGAAACCCATATTCCTGAGTGTCTTTATTATATGTATTAAATGCTTGGTAGGGTTGTCCAGGTAAACTAACAAGAGACAGCTCAACACTTTCAGGCGTATTCGATGCCCCATAGACAATAAAAGGGTAAAACTGATGCAGGGAATTTCCTTCCTGGGTACTTTGCCCAAAACCCCCCCCCTTATAGCGGGCAATAATCCCGAGTTTATAATCCTCATTTTCAGATGAATGCGGCACACTGATCAGCAGCTTAACGGCAATCCCACTGGAAAAATGGTTATCAGGTTGTATAAGCAGTTGCTTGGCACTGAGCTGAGGGACCGGTTTACCCGTGCTCCAGTCAACCACCGATAAATATAATTGATGCAGATTAATGTGGCCCGGGTTAATTATTTGGCCATTTTCATCGCCAATTTGTAAATTAACGGTTAAATCAAACTCATATGTGTTACTTTGCCAGGTTCCCTTGCCGGCAAAGAATGCAAGATCTAACAGGCGCTTAGGTAAGACAGGGGCAAAAATCAGCGCATCAGCGGCCCTGACAGTTTTATCACTCTCCAGGGCACCGGTGAGCGTAACGGTTTCACCTTCCGTGTTTGTGTCATAGATATCAATCGTTGCATGACCTGATCCATCCGTGTGAACGGTACTGGTCTGGAGCTGGCTGCCTTTCCGAAAAGAGGCCGCGCCTGTCACATTCAACACCAGTTTCTGACCGGCAATATTTGCCCCCGCACCACTTCCCGTCAGAACAGCCTGAACGGTGTTGGCTTGCGTACCGTCGGCTATGGCGTGGTTTTTCATGATATCAAAAGTGAGCGTATAGTCCGGTTTGGGGTGCTGAAACGCCCACGAACTGGTTTTATAAACAACCCCGTTAATCAGAAGATCCCAAGTGCCTGTTTCTGTTTTAAGTGCTTTGTTATAGAAATAAATGACAACCTGACCATTCCTGTCCAGACAATCGCCTTTATAATCCGTATAGGTGTGTAACGGGTTGCCATTGAGCACAAAGAATGCGGTCTGTGGGCCGGCCTTTATTTCAAAAGCGCCGGTATAAGGCTGGCCTTTATCCTCTATGGTCAGCACCAACTGGAAATGCCCTTTTCCATCGGCTAAAACAGGGCCGGAATCCAGGCGCTGAACCGTCACCTTATAAAATTTTACGAAATTGAGCGGCGTTGATACATTAACGTCTTTATCGCTGTCCAGAGCACCACTAAGGGTAACCGCTTCACCTTCCGTATTGGTGTCATAGATATCAACCACCGCATGGCCTGATCCATCCGTGTGAACGGTACAGGCCTGGAGCTGGCTGCCTTTCTGAAAGGAAGCCGCGCCTGTCACCGTCAGGTTTAATTTCAGATTATCTACACTCGCAGTGGGATCCAGCGCGGTGAGTGTGGCGTTGACCTGATTGGCCTGTTCACCATCGGCAAATGCGTTATCCCGGGCTGCCAGAAACGCCAGTTTATAGCGGGCAGGTGATTTAAAGGCATAAGACTGGTGTAAGGAGTCCCCGCCCTTTGTACTTTGCCCAAAAAAGTTACCGTTATAAATGGCGATAATACCGAGCTGATAATTTTCACCGGGTTTTAAGGTTATAATATGAAACTTGACCGCGACACCGGGAAAGTCATCATCGGGCTGCACTTGTACCTGTGTCGCTGAAAGGTTGGAAGGAGCACTGCTGGTCTCCCAGTCTACAATGTCTAAAAATAATTGATTTAAATCAAGCTGATGGGGATCAATAATACGGTTATCTTCATGACCCAATTGCAGGTAAATAGTGAGATCAAAATGATAGTTACCTTCTTGATAATGGCCTTCCTCTGCCGAAAATTTAATATCCAGAAGGCGTTTTGGTTGAATACCATTATCAGATCCATTGGGTTTCACGTCTTTATCAAAGTGATTTACAGTCATTTTATGCCCTTATTTTTAATGAAATTAAATTACCTCTCAAATAACAATTCATTCAAGATATCTGTCTCCAACAATAATTATCAAACATACAGGATCGTCATTTTAATTACTATAAAATAATCTTAATCATGCAAACTTTGATATTTTATACCTGTATTTTTTATTTATTATAGATATATATAAGAATGACTCGTCAACGAAGTGTTGAGCGGATAAAAATGCTTGAATATTGTTTTTAACAGCAACAAACCACTTGAAAGAAGAACGGCACACGTTTATTTTTTCAGACAGTTCAAACACGGGCCACGTGTAAAAACCAGAGCGTACATGAAAAATAAAAACTGCGTCTATGTCGGCGCAGTTTTTATTTTTTAGTATCGTTTATCTGATCGCAGCTATTTTACATCAAAGGTATTATTTCAACATATTACGGATCACATAATGTAAGATGCCATCATTATAGAAATAAGCCAGTTCTGTACCAGTATCAATGCGGCAACGAGTATCTATCACAGTTTCCTGCCCATTGGCATAAGTGATCTTCACTGCAATTGTCTCTCCGGGATTAATGTTTCCCAATCCAGCCACATCAATTCTCTCATTACCTGTTAGATTTAATGTCTTGCGGCTGATCCCCTGAGGAAATTCCAGAGGCAATACGCCCATACCGATAAGGTTAGAACGATGAATACGTTCGAAAGATTCAGCAATCACCACTCTGACTCCCAACAGCCTTGTGCCCTTCGCAGCCCAGTCACGACTTGAACCTGAACCATACTCTTTACCTGCAATAATGGCCAATGGTAACTTTTCTTCCTGATAACGCATGGCAGCATCATAGATGGTCAGTTGAGACTGTGATGGGATATGGCGAGTGTACCCCCCTTCAATACCAGCAACCATTTCATTGCGAATACGGATATTGGCAAATGTTCCCCGCATCATCACTTCATGGTTACCGCGTCTTGAGCCATAAGAGTTAAAATCTTTTGGTGCAACCCCGTGTTCTTGCAAATAACGCCCGGCTGGACTGTCAGCCTTAATATTCCCCGCAGGTGAAATGTGATCAGTCGTGACCGAGTCCCCCAAGATTGCCAAGATGTGAGCCTGGTGAATATCCGCTACCGGTTTAGGCTCAGCCTTCATATCACTAAAAAAAGGCGGATGGCGAATATACGTAGAATCCGGCTGCCAGGAATAAGTTGCTGAACTGGCAACACCCAAAGATTGCCAGCTCTCGTCACCATCAAACACAGCGTTATACTCTTTATGAAACATTTCCGTTCTGACTTGTGCCACCGCTGCCGCGACTTCGCTGCTATCAGGCCAAATATCTTTCAAATAAACATCATTGCCATCCTGATCTCTCCCGATGGGTTCTTGAGTCAGATTTTTTTTCATATTGCCGGAAAGCGCATAGGCCACCACCAGCGGCGGTGATGCCAGCCAGTTTGTTTTCACCAACGGATGAATGCGTCCTTCAAAATTCCGGTTGCCGGAAAGTACAGCGCCTACCGTTAAATCAGATTGTTTGATTGCCGCCTCAATCGGATCGGGTAACGGGCCAGAGTTACCTATACAGGTGGTGCAACCATATCCCACTAAATTGAAACCGAGTTTCTCCAGATATGGCATAAAACCTGCCAATTCCAGATAATTGGTAACGACTTTAGAACCCGGAGCCAGTGAAGTCTTAACCCATGGCTGACGCTGCAAGCCTTTCTCAATTGCTTTTTTGGCAAGTAAACCCGCAGTCATCAGCACACTGGGGTTAGACGTATTTGTACAAGATGTAATAGCAGCAATTACCACTGCACCATCTTGCAGTGAAAAGGTTTGATCCTCCAAAGTTACGGATACCAAAGATGAATGGGCCTGGTTTTTTTGGATCTCCAATTCCATGGCAGATTGGAAAGCTTGTGGTACATTTCCCAAAGCCACTCTGTCCTGAGGACGTTTTGGCCCGGCCAGACTTGCCTCAACTGTCGACATGTTCAACTCAAGAGTGCTGGTAAAAATGGGTTCATCCCCTGCGTTACGCCATAACCCCTGAGCCTTACAATAGGCTTCAACCAAGGCAATCTCCTCTTCATTACGCCCGGTTAACCGCATATAGTCTAATGTAATGTTATCAACAGGGAAGAAACCGCAGGTTGCGCCATATTCAGGCGACATGTTGGCAATGGTTGCTCTGTCTGCTAATGGTAAATCGGACAATCCATCACCATAGAATTCAACAAATTTTCCGACAACACCATGCTTACGCAACATTTGAGTGACTGTCAGTACCAGATCGGTTGCCGTAATCCCTTCCTGCAATTTTCCGGTCAATTTAAAACCAACGACATCCGGGATTAGCATTGAAATCGGTTGTCCCAACATGGCGGCTTCAGCTTCAATTCCGCCAACCCCCCATCCCAGAACCCCTAATCCATTAATCATAGTTGTATGAGAATCCGTTCCAACTAGCGTATCTGGATAAGCAAAACTTTTACCATTTTGTTCTTCATACCAAATCGCTTTCCCTAGATATTCAAGGTTAACCTGATGGCAAATCCCCGTTCCGGGCGGCACAACGCGGAAGCGATTGAAAGCCTTCTGTCCCCAGCGCAAAAACAGATAACGTTCGTAGTTACGCTCCATTTCAATCTGGACGTTTTCAGTAAACGCCTGCTCTGTGCCAAATTTATCCACCATCACCGAGTGGTCAATAACCAGATCAACAGGAGACAATGGGTTAACTTGCTCCACATTTCCGCCGAGTCTCAACACCGCTTCTCGCATGGCAGCAAGATCCACCACAGCCGGGACGCCGGTAAAATCCTGCATTAACACACGGGCTGGACGATAGGCAATCTCTCTATCTGCATGGGCGTTTCTCTGCCATTCCACCAGCGCTTCCAGATCACCTTCCACCACGGACTCACCATCAAGATTACGCAGAAGATTTTCAAGCAGAACTTTCAGAGATTTTGGTAGGCGGGATATTTCACCCAATCGCTCAGATAATAAAGGTAAGCTGTAATAGTGATAGATCTTACTGCCAGTAGATCCACCCTCAATCAATTTACTACTGATAGAGAGCGTTGAAGCACAGTCCGTTTTTAATTTAAACGACATAACTCCTCCATTCTTATTATGGTCAGTACACTATCTAACCATAACATATATGCGGATATTTGTTATTCAGTGACCACACATTTTGCTAATCCTCTGTAAATCCTCATTTATTGATAAATTTTGGTGATGCATCTCCAAAACAGATATGTTTTATTTATAACATAAGAGATTGATGGGATTGAAGTTGACGTGGCTGGAATACTACTGGCTAATAGATTTCAAATTACACCTCAATATATGAAGTGTATATTCAAAGTATTCAATTGGTTCAATAGAGATTGGAGAATATATTATGAATATGAAAACGAATGAAAAACGTCAAAATTATTTAAGTTATATACAACAGGCTGATCAATTCTTTTCTGTCGAAGTTAATAATAAGTTTTCCCTGTCAGATTATCGATTTAGCGATACGGATGGCCTTGTACAATTTGTTATCACCTCGCAAGCTGCCAATAAAACAGGTGTTATGCACCAACTAAATGAAATAAAGAAAACACAAATAGCCCTTTCCTCAATAGTCGCTGACTATATAACCAAATATTCTGATAACAATGGTTCAAAATATAAAACAGATATTCAATTTTGGGGTGATATCATGGCAAAATTGCCATTGATAAACATTAGAAGTATAGAGAGTCAGACTTATCATCATGAAATGAAAGGCCTCTCTATTGCAACAAATTTACTCCAACTTATTATGGATATTATTTTGAATACATATTCTCCAGATCTGAAAAACTTTGCCAATTTTCTGCAAAAACAGGGAGATGCCATACGAATGGGGTTAAAACGAAATAATGATCATTACTCCACTCTCACATTGGCCAGTGTCATTGAAGTCATGGAGGTCGGTGATCAAGTTGTGTATGTTCCTAAAATCAAATTATATAAAGTAGATTTTGATAGAACCAACTCTGAAATAACATCAAACTGTGCTTCCAATGAAAATATTAATGTCGAATTTACTTATTCTACCTGTATTGCATTATTTGATTATCAAGCCCTGGAAGATCCCGAGATAAGAATAGCTTTTGAAAATTTTATTCTTAAGAACAAAAAATCCTCAATAGAAGATTCTGATAGTTTTTTCAGCGGTGAGTTTAAAGCGTAATCAAAAACCGTCATTCAGTAATGCTAATCTTTTTAAGAAAAATGATTAAATTCATGCCAGCAATCTTAATCTATACAGTTAAACTTAATTTATATAGAGCGACAAAGCTATGTTACACCTCGTAAGATAAAAACGGCAGGTAAAGACAATATCTCTGAATTTATTTCTACATATGACCATATGGCTTTGGATTGCTGGCTTCTTTTTCTTTGGTTAGCACTCATCTTCCATCCTGTATGCTGAAATTGTGCTACCGCCCTTTGTTACGGTGTCACTGAAAATAACTCTTTAGTAGGTAATAGGCAGAAAGTAGATTATTAAGAATTATTCGCTTGTTTTTTGGCAAAAATAGGAGGATAAAAAGTTATTCATTTTTTGCAGGAGCAAGCATATGGATAATTTATCAAGTGCCCAACTGAGCTTATTAGATTATTTCACTTTTCTGTGCAAACATAGGCTTGTCAGTGCCTATCCCAAAAATAATGAGGGTCAATCTATACAAATAATATTCAATAATTTCAACCAACTAAGGCACCCCTCTCTGCCACAAGAACCAGATAACTGTATTCGTATCAGACTAACAAGTATGGGATTCATACCAAGTGGCAATAATACATATATACTACGGTATAGCGGTTCCTGTAGCATATCCATATATACATATCAGAACCAAATTCTCCCTAGCCTATCATATGACACTGATGAAGCTAGAGCGATAAAATGTTTTGAGCTTGCTACCAGCTTACTAGAGCCAGAGTATGTACAACAACCCCGAACCTCAGAATACTATGAAGCGGCAATGAGTGGTCTTGTACCTTGCTCATCTAATTCACTGCCTCCAATCTCACCTCCGCATGCTCCAAGCAGAAATGCCAGGGGGCAACCGGCCAGACGACATTTCCCCTCACATAATATTCCTTCTCATGGATCTGCTCCTCCTTCTTATGGCTCACCACCTCCTTACGGCTCCCCACCTCCTTATGAAGCGCCACCATCCTATGAATCAATTACCCAAAACCCAATGGGAAGCAGAGGCGGTATGCCGGGGCCATCTAATCTACCATCGACTAGTGGCAGAGGTTCTGCAAGACTACCTCGTGGCCGAAACAGAGGAAGAAGATAAAAACCAACCACCTCCTTATTGCCTGGGAGGTGGTTTAATCTTATTTACACTATCGGCAACTCAATATCTTTGAACATTTCTTCGATTTCTTCATTGGAACGCAATGCAATGGCTTTATCCACAACATCACGTGTCAAATGAGGAGCGAAACGCCATATAAAATCATACATATAACTGCGCAGGAAACTACTACGCCGGAATCCAATCTTGGTTGTGCTGTAACTGAATCTATCACGCATATCAATACGTACCAGATCACTATCCTGAACGGGTTCAACAGCCATACTCGCAATCACACCAACACCTAACCCTAAGCGCACATAGGTTTTAATTACATCGGCATCAGTTGCTGTAAACACAATTTTAGGTTTCAGGCCGGCTCGGTCAAAAGCAACATCCAGCTCAGAACGCCCGGTAAAACCAAAGGTGTAAGTAACTATTGGATATTCTGCCAATTCTTCAATTGTCACATTCTGTCTGTTAGCGAGAGGATGGTCTTTCGTCACGACAACAGAACGATTCCAGTGGTAGCAAGGCAGCATAATCAGATCGCTATAAAGGTGAAGCGCTTCAGTTGCTATCGCAAAATCGCTATTTCCTTTGCACACCTCTTCCGCAATCTGGGTTGGTGAACCTTGATGCATGTGTAATGATACGTTGGGGTAGCGCTCAATAAAGCCTTTAATAACAGGAGGCAAAGCATACCTTGCCTGAGTATGGGTTGTAGCGATATAGAGAGAGCCACGATCGGGATAAGTGTGTTCACTAGCGACAGAACGAATTGAATCAATTTTTGACAGAACTTCACGTGAAATACGGACAATCTCTTCACCAGCCGGAGTCACGTGTGTCAGATGTTTACCACTGCGAGCAAATATTTGTATTCCCAACTCATCTTCAAGCATCCTGACTTGTTTGCTGATCCCTGGTTGAGAGGTATACAATCCTTCTGCTGTAGAAGATACATTCAGGTTGTGATTAACCACCTCTACAATGTAACGCAATTGCTGTAGTTTCATATCAGCACTGTCCCTAATAATCAAATGTACGAATATTTTGTAGTTTAATCGATTTCTATATTGCTAATCGTTATTCACTTATAACCATATAGAATATTTATCTTTAGGCATATAACCACTATAACACCTGTTGTATATTTATATAACAAATAATTAGGTTGCGTAACTATAATCAAGCATTCATTGCAGATATATTGTGTTTAAATTTTCTTTAAATACAAAAAAAGCCAGTCTTTATGACTGGCTTTTTAGAAAGAAAAGTTACGTTTTTGGTAAAAAAAGAAATATCTATCTGAATAGATCTCAATGAATTACATCTAATAAATAAAGATATAATGCACTAATTAATAACTGAAGTTATTATTTCTCTTTCATTACCCAAGCACCTTCAACAAAAAATGCAGCCCATCCGGT
This sequence comes from Xenorhabdus sp. PB62.4, assembly GCF_014467285.1. Lineage (NCBI taxonomy): Bacteria > Pseudomonadati > Pseudomonadota > Gammaproteobacteria > Enterobacterales > Morganellaceae > Xenorhabdus > Xenorhabdus sp. PB62.4. Next base: position 28,355 of record NZ_NKHR01000014.1, read on the forward strand.
AGCCTTACCATTTTTTTCCGAAGAGACATATTGTTGCTTAGTTTTACGACTAAAACGCACAACCGTTTTATTCCCGTCCGGGTCAGCAACAGGTGCTTCGGCCAAATAACGCAACTTCTCCGGCAGCCGATCTTTGAATCGAACAAGTTCCTCAACCAATGGCGCACGTGTTTCACGTGATTTAGGGAAGGTATTGGCGGCTAAGAATATTCCCGCAGCGCCATCACGGAGCACAAAATAGGCTTCCGATTTCTCACATGCCAGCTCAGGCAATGGAACCGGATCTTCTTTAGGCGGTGCCACTTCGCCATTACGCAAAATTTTACGCGTGTTTTTACACTCTTCGTTTGTACAACCCATGTACTTACCAAAACGCCCCATTTTCAGGTGCATTTCTGAGCCACACTTTTCACACTCAACGATAGGGCCATCATAACCCTTAATGCGGAATTCGCCCTCTTCAACCGCATAACCATCACACGCAGGATTATTACCACATACATGCAACTTACGCTGGTTATCAATCAAATAGCTGTCCATCGCTGTACCACATTTCTGACAACGGCGACGGGCGCGCAGGGCATTAGTTTCAGCATCATCCCCTTCCAGAATATTCAAAATTTCATTTTCTGGAATCAGGTTAATCGTCTGCTTACATCTCTCTTTAGGTGACAGTGCATAACCAGAGCAGCCGAGGAACACGCCGGTTGTCGCGGTACGGATCCCCATTGGGCGACTACAGGTCGGGCACTCAATCGAAGTGATCACCATTGGATTCGGACGCATCCCACCTTCATCAGGATCTTTGTTGGCAACATCAAGTTGCTCACTGAAATTGGAGAAAAATTCGTTCAGAACTCCTTTCCAATTCGCCTCGTTGTTAGCAACGTGATCAAGCTGATCTTCCATTCTCGCTGTAAAGTCATAATTCATCAATTCGTTGAAATTCTCTTCCAAACGATCATTGACGATTTCACCCATTTTCTCCGCATAGAATCGCCGATTTTCAACCCGGACATAGCCACGATCCTGAATGGTTGAGATAATCGATGCGTAAGTTGACGGACGACCAATACCCCGTTTTTCCAGTTCCCTAACCAGTGACGCTTCGCTGAAACGTGCTGGCGGTTTCGTAAAGTGCTGGCTTGGGATCAACTCCTGCAAATCAAGTTCGGTTCCCACTGCAATTGTTGGCAAGGTGTTATCTTCATCCCCTTTACGCAAAGCAGGCATTACTTTTGTCCAGCCATCAAAACGTAAAGTACGCCCTTTAGCACGCAGCTCAAAATCACCCGCTTGAACAGTCAGTGTCGTAGAGTCATATTTTGCCGGCATCATTTGGCAGGCAATGAATTGACGCCAGATAAGCTGATACAATTTCTGCGCATCAGCTTCCATATCTTTCAATTCTTCAGCCATAACATCAACATTAGAAGGCCGGATAGCTTCATGCGCTTCCTGAGAATTCTCCTTACTACTGTAGATATTGGCACTTTGTGGCAAATATTTGTCCCCAAAATGGTTACTGATGTAACCTCGAACCATATCCAGAGCATCCTGACTCAGATTAGTTGAATCAGTACGCATGTAAGTGATGTGGCCCGCTTCATAGAGGCGCTGCGCCATCATCATGGTTTTCTTGACACCAAACCCAAGCCGTGTGCTTGCAGCCTGTTGCAATGTTGAGGTAATAAATGGCGCACTTGGCTTACTGGAAGTCGGGCGATCTTCACGATCGATCACCTTGTATCTCGCTTTTTCAAGCAAAGATACTGCTGCCTGCGTTTGTTGAGAATTTACTGGCTTAAATGCTTTTCCCTTTTCGTGGGTTACTTCCATATGGAGGGAAATGTCGCCTTTAGCCACTAAATCTGCGTGTAATTGCCAGTATTCTTCCGGCACAAATGCCTTAATTTCACGCTCTCGCTCGACCACGAGACGAACCGCAACGGATTGAACCCGTCCAGCGGACAACCCTCTGGCAACTTTTTTCCACAACAACGGTGAAACCATATAACCCACAACACGATCCATGAAACGGCGTGCTTGCTGGGCGTTAACTCGATCAATATTCAATTCACCCGGTTTATCAAAAGCCTGAGTGATTGCATTTTTAGTGATTTCGTTGAACACAACCCGACTGAAGCGGGCATTATCCCCACCAATCACTTCCCGCAAGTGCCATGCAATGGCTTCTCCTTCGCGGTCAAGGTCAGTTGCGAGATAGATATGCTCGGCTTTTTCAGCCAGCGTTTTCAGTTCTGCGACAACTTTTTCTTTGCCCGGCAGAATTTGATAATCCGCTTCCCAATCATGGTAGGGATCAACACCCATGCGATTTATCAGCGCGGTTTTCTCATCTTTTTTTGCTTTCTTTTTATTCTTATCGGTAGATGAGCTTGAACTCTTTTGACTCGCTGCACCACTCGTCGGCAAATCACGGATATGACCTACACTGGACTTAACAACGTAGTCATTCCCCAGATATTTATTGATTGTTTTGGCTTTTGCCGGGGACTCCACTATAACAAGAGCTTTGGCCATAGTTACCTTTACCTAATTATCTTCTGTTCAGATGGCGAAAATCACGGCGTTATGTTGCGATATATAAAATAAAATCTCTTTTTATATTGCGATAGATTTGCAAGATATCAACTAATTTTTATCTTGTACTTTTGTTTAAGCGCAAAACCCTTTGAAATATTTAAGGTATTTTATATACCAACACAGACCATGCAATAGTATGATTTAACCGTTGTAAACAAAATCTTCCATCTGCATGACGAAAAGTCCACACTCTACCTGATAAAAAACGATGCGCAACAACTTATTTTTTGAAGGAGCATAATAGATGCAAACTGAAACAATGCCTATTAAGCGGAAACAGTTACTGAAAAAAGCAAATGAAATCATTAAGAACCACGAAGATTTTATACAAGGGATGTATGCCGAAAGTGTAGAGCAAAAAGGCGGGGTATTAGTATTTAAAGGTGAATACTTTCTGGATGAATCCGGGTTACCTACAGCAAAAAGTACCGCTGTATTTAATATGTTTAAACATTTAGCACATATACTGTCCGAAAAGTATTCTCTAATCGATTAAAAAACGAATCGCGTTATTCCTAACCAGTTATCAATAATTATGCGGGTAATAAAGGACATAATCATAATTCCCCCTATTTACCCGCATGATCACATGATATTCACAACGCCTGTCTTAAGACGGAATGGTTGCTATAACGATTCACGCTATTATAACAGTGGTTTTTCTCCCCTTTGCCACCAGCGCATCAATAACTTATCAACATTCTCCATCGCACTGCCCATGAAACGTTCAACCACACGTTTACGACGGGAATAACTGACTCCGATAACTTCACAATGCTTGATTTTTTCGATCAGGAAATCATCACTGACACCCACTTCATCGATCAGCCCATTTTCTTTTGCTTGTGTGCCATACCAATATTCACCCGTAGCCACTTTCTCTACATCCAATGATGGACGATGCTGGTAGATAAACGACTTAAATAATTTATGCGTTTCATTCAGATCTTCCTGAAACTTCTTCCGCCCCAGCTCGGTGTTTTCCCCCAAAACAGTCAGGGTACGTTTATATTCTCCGGCAGTATGCAGTTCTACATCGATATCATTTTTCTTTAAGAGCCGATGAATATTGGGTAATTGTGCAACAACACCAATAGAACCAATAATGGAAAACGGGGCTGCAATGATGCGGTCAGCCACACAAGCCATCATATAACCCCCACTCGCAGCCACTTTATCCACAGCAATCGTCAGGCGTATCCCTTTCTGCCGTAAACGAGCCAATTGAGATGCAGCCAGCCCATAGCCATGAACGACGCCCCCCGGGCTTTCCAGACGCAATAGAACTTCATCTTCTTTATCTGCGACGGCGAGTACTGCGCTGATCTCTTCACGAAGGGAATCAACTTCATGAGCATCCATACTGCCTTTAAAATCCAAGACATAAAGATTCGGCTTCTGTAAACCTTTCAGCCCCGCTTTAGCCTCTGCTTTTTTCTGCTTGGCATCATTTTTTTGCTGTTTCTTCAACGCCTTTTGCCAGGTTTTTTTCTCTTCTTCACTCATTCGAGCCTGTTGCATCTGACGCTGTTTTTCCTTATATGACTTACCAAGATTAGTCAGTTTCAATTCCCCTTTGTGAATTGTTTTACGTACACCTAATCCAATACAAACTACCACCAAAACAACGATGGCTAAAACAACCGTGAGCACTTTGGCTAAGAACAATCCGTATAGAGACAAATATTCCACAGATCCACCTTTATTAACTTATGATGAACAATATGTTTCATTCTAACCAAAAACTGAAAGCCACGCTCTAACAGTTTACTTAACCTTATCTCAATTAGCGTGCTACTCTTTCGCCAATTCCGGTAAATTTGACGGAAACTTTAAGTTTTGTTCTGATGAAAGACGCCTATGCCATCTTGAGATGGCAATCTATATGTAGAAATAAGTAGATTGACAAGTAACACAGGAAAATTGCCCGATGTTTGATTACCACCCCAATAGTGACCTGCTGCAACAAAAAATCATTTTAGTAACCGGTGCTGGTGATGGCATTGGGCGCGAAGCCGCACTGACTTATGCCCGTCATGGTGCCCAGGTTATTTTGCTCGGGCGCACTACCGCAAAACTGAAAGCCGTCAAACAGCAGATTGAAAACGATGGCGGTTTACCGGCTGATGTTTATACGATGGATTTGCTGACTGTGACCGCAGAAGAATGTCAGGCTTTTGCTCGTGAATTGGCACAGCGTTATTCCCGTTTAGATGGCGTTTTGCACAACGCAGGGCTGCTTGGTGTTGTCGCGCCAATCATAGAGCAGCCTGCCCAGCTTTGGCACGAAGTCATGCAAGTGAATGTCAATGCTACTTTTATGCTGACTCAGGCATTAATTCCTCTTTTATTGAAATCCACCTGTGGTTCTTTAGTCTTTACCAGCTCCAGTGTCGGTCGGGAAGGCAGAAGCGGTTGGGGAGCCTATTCTGTTTCCAAATTTGCCACGGAAGGTCTGATGCAAGTTTTGGCACAGGAATATCAACATACTCCCCTGCGCATTAACTGTATCAACCCGGGAGGCACCCGCACCAATATGCGAGCCAGTGCTTTTCCTGATGAAAACTCAGCCAAATTAAAAACACCGGCGGATATCATGCCTGTCTACCTTTATGTCATGGGCGATGACAGTCGCAATGATTCAGGTATCAGTTTTGATGCCCAACCCGGTCGCAAAGCAGGACCTGCCGAATAATGACCAGAGATAATAGCCAGTACCAAAAAAGGCAACAACGCCAGAAAGAGAAAGTCGATGCCCGTATTGAAGCAGCGCAACAAGAACGAGGAATAATCATCGTGTTTACCGGAAACGGTAAAGGAAAAACCACTGCTGCATTTGGCACTGTCACTCGTGCGATTGGGCATGGACAGCGTGCTGGCATTATCCAATTCATCAAAGGAACATGGGAAAGCGGGGAAAGGAACTTACTGGCACAACAGGGGGTTGAATTTCATGTGATGGCAACAGGTTTTACATGGGAGACACAAAACCGTGAAACAGATACCGCAGCCTGCCAGTCGGCATGGAAACATGCCTTGAGGATGTTATCTGATCCTTTATTGCACCTTGTCGTACTAGATGAATTGACTTATATGGTCAGTTACGGCTATCTGGAACTGACCGATGTCCTGACAGCCCTAAAACAACGGCCTTCGCATCAGAGTGTGATTATCACCGGACGGGGATGCCATCGGGAATTGTTGGAATATGCTGATACGATTACAGAAATGCGTCCGGTAAAACATGCTTTTGATGCTGGAATCAAAGCGCAAAAAGGTGTTGATTGGTAAACAAACCCGCTGTTTCAAATAGAATCAGCATCAATGCTGACGTCAACTGAAACAGCGGCTTGAGAAAATTAACGGCCTTTAGGCGTTGTTTTTCTTCCTGCATTCTGACGAGAACTGCTTGCAGGGCGTTTCCCCGCTGGACGGGATGCAACCTGCGCATGTCGTTTTACTGCACGGCGGATTTGGTTAGCCTTGATGCGACGTTGATCGCGTTCAACGGCGACTTTGGTCACAACCTCTTCGCCTAAACCGACCAGTTGACGTAAATAGTTAGTCTGCTCCAGCCCCAACTCAGTCCAACCGCCACGCGGCAAACCTTTCGGCAGATTGATATCACCATAACGCACCCGTATCAGGCGGCTAACCTGCACACCAACAGCTTCCCACAAACGTCTGACTTCGCGGTTGCGGCCTTCTGTCAAGGTAACGTTGTACCATTGGTTGATACCTTCTCCGCCTTTGAACGCGATAGTTTTGAATGAAGCTGGCCCATCTTCCAACTGCACGCCTTGTGTCAATTGACGAAGTTTTGCATTATCCACTTCACCAAAAACACGAACTGCATATTCACGCTCAACTTCGCAGCGTGGATGCATCAGGCGATTTGCCAATTCCCCATCAGTGGTAAACAGCAACAATCCGCAAGTGTTGATATCCAGACGCCCTACTGCGATCCAACGCGCACCCTGCATTTTTGGCAGGCGGTCAAAGACAGTCGGACGGCCTTCAGGATCATGGCGGGTACACAATTCACCTTCCGGCTTGTAATAAGCCAGAACACGGCAAACAGTTTTCTGTGGTTCTTTGATATTTAAAATCCGCCCATCCAGACGAATTTTTACTGAGGGTTTAACTTCGATTCGATCACCCAACGTTGCGGTCTTGCCATCAATGCTAATGCGCCCTTGTTGGATATACCCTTCAATTTCGCGACGGGAACCATGACCAGAACGCGCGAGAACTTTTTGTAACTTTTCTGTTTTATCGCTCATTGAGCAACCTCTGCTGTCGCCTTCACAGGCGTCGTATTTAAAATAAAAAAATCACCTTATAAAAAAGGTGTTACATCACCTTCGCCTTCGCGAAGAATTACTGGTGAATCACCAGTTAAATCCACTACTGTCGTCGGTTGCTGCCCAAGATAACCACCGTGAATGATTAAATCAACCTGTTTACCTAATGTATCCTGAATCTCTTCCGGATCGGATTCGGCAAAGTCATTTCCCGGTAAAATTAAGCTACATGACATCAGTGGTTCCCTCATTTCTTCCAGCAACGCCAACGCGATAGGATTAGAAGGAACCCGCAAGCCGATGGTTTTACGTTTTTCATTCATTAAACGGCGAGGAACTTCTTTTGTCGCCTGTAAGATAAACGTGTAATTGCCCGGCGTGTTATTTTTGATCAACCTGAACGCCTGATTATCCACATGAGCATAAGTGGCAATTTCGGAGAGATCACGACACATTAACGTAAAATTGTGACGCCCTTCCAATTGACGAATACGGCATATACGCGTCATCGCATCCTTATTTTCAAGGCAACAACCCATGGCGTAACCTGAATCAGTCGGATAAATGACAACGCCTCCCTTTTTCAATACATCCACACTCTGGTCAATAAGACGTTTTTGTGGATTATCAGGGTGGATATAAAAAAACTGGCCCATAACGATAACCTCTACTTCTATGCAGTCCCAAGCCGCGTCCAGTCGTCCCATATCGGTACAACATCACCGGGTAACCACAAATTGCGCCCAAGCTCTATCCATGAACAAGGCTGGTGAAAATCCGATCCTAATGACACTTTCAACCCATATTCTCTTGCCAGTTGACCAAGTTGTTGCCTTTCATTAGGGGCTTGCTGGCACTGTGCAACTTCCATTGCATCACCACCATGTTGTTTAAACCAAGCTATTAACCGTTTTAGCCATTTCATTGATAAATCGTACCTGCCGGGATGGGCAATCACCGCCTGCCCGCCAGCCTGGTGAATGGTTTCAATTGCTTGCTCAATTGTACACCATTGCGGAGGAACATAACCGATTTTCCCCTTCGCCAGATACTTTTTGAATACTTTAGGGATAGTGGGTTCAATGCCAGCTTCTATGAGATAACGGGCAAAGTGACCGCGAGTAACCTGCCCACCATTAGCCAGCCGGGATGCCCCTTCCCACGCATCAGGGATACCTGCTTTAGACAATCGCCGCCCAATTTCAATGCCACGCTGTTGCCTTAAATCAACCTGATTAACCAGAAATTTTCTTAAAGAAAGAGAGTGAATATCGACATTTAAGCCAACAATATGAATTTCAAAATTCTCCCATAATGTCGAAATTTCAACACCGGATACCAATGTCAAAGGCAAATCATTTTGCTGAATATGAGTTAAGGCCAATGGAATACCTTCCGTCGTATCATGGTCAGTGATTGCCAGTACATCAATGCCCATAGAAATAGCTCTGTCCACGAGCTGTTCAGGTGATAAAACCCCATCTGAAGCAGTCGTATGGCTATGCAGATCATAGCGCCTTGTCATTTCACTGGCGGCTTCAGCCATTGTTTTTTTACCTGCTTTGTCGGGTGGGAAACAAGAACACCATCGATCAAGTGATTCCTATCAAATGATATCAAGTACGAAGTAGGGATGATAACACAGAGGGTGGGATTAAAGGGGCGAATTTACTGATTAACAGGTTTGACTATAGACAGCAAAAAAATCATTGACAAGCCAGCAATGAACCAGTTTACTAGTACGCAGGTAATCTTGGACATTTTAATCAAAAAATACCATTCAGCAGATGAGACACTTAACAATGATCGTACTTATGCAAATCATATTTATGCAAAAAGCAGCGATGCAAATCAGTGATTGGTGGCACAACTTCCCATTCAGGGCGGTTGGCTCACGCACATAAGTACAGATATGCAAGTGCCAAAACCCGCCTAAGAAGCGGGTTTTTTTATAACTTGAGTTTTTGTGAACGAAAGTAATGACAAGGGGGTAAATATGACTGGCAAAGAATTTAATATTTCTGTAAATCAGATAGATACGGTTTATAAAACAGATCCAACACTGCTTTTCCATCAACTTTGTGGTAATCGTTCCGCTACGTTATTGTTAGAGTCTGCTGAAATCCACAGTAAAAAGAGTCTCAAAAGTATGTTGATCATTGATAGTGCCATGCGCATTACCGCCAACAAACGACAAGTTACTTTTGAGGCGCTCACCAAAAACGGTCAAAATCTACTTCCTATTCTCGCTGATTTACTGTCAGAAAAAGCCCGGTTGAGTGTGGAATCACAGACTATTCGAGCACAGTTTCCTGCTACAGAACAAAATTTGGACGAGGATAGTCGGCTAAAATCGGATTCAGTTTTCGACGCATTACGTGCTCTTGCAGCACTGGCATCCTTCTCAGAATCCCCTGAGGCTATTTTCGTTGGCGGGTTGTTTGCTTACGATTTAGTGGCTGGATTTGAATCATTACCTACCGTAAAAAACCACCAGCATTGCCCTGATTTCTGTTTTTATCTCGCAGAAACACTATTGATGATTGACCATCGATATGAGCACTCATCGTTACAAACTGTACTGTTTGGAGGATCCGGTACGGAAAGGCAACGCCTTAACGAACGTATGGCAACATTGGCTTCTGCCATTTCAGGACCGCTTCAGCCACTCTTGCCTGTCAAACTGTCTGACATAACCATTGATTGCAATCGGAGTGATGAGCAATACGCGGATATCGTGCGGCAGTTGCAGCAATCAGTTCGTCAAGGGGATGTCTTTCAGGTTGTTCCGTCACGGCGTTTTACTTTGCCATGCCCTTCTCCATTAAATGCTTACCAAGCACTGAAAAAACAAAACCCAAGCCCCTATATGTTTTTTATGCAAGATCAGGATTTTTGCCTGTTTGGTGCCTCACCAGAAAGCGCCCTTAAATATGATGCCAACAACCGCCAGATAGAAATTTATCCGATAGCCGGTACACGCCCCCGCGGGCGCAATGCCAACGGAGAATTAAATGCTGACCTTGATAGCCGGATTGAGCTGGAAATGCGTACTGACGCGAAAGAAATGTCTGAGCATGTGATGCTGGTTGATTTGGCCCGTAACGATCTGGCTCGCATTTGTGAGCCGGGAAGTCGATATGTCGCCGATTTAACCAAAGTCGATCGTTATTCGTTTGTTATGCACCTGGTTTCCCGTGTTGTCGGTACGCTTCGCCATGATTTAGATATTTTCCATGCCTATCAGGCCTGCATGAATATGGGCACGTTGACAGGAGCACCTAAGATTCGGGCCATGCAGCTCATTGCAGAACATGAAGGCGAACGGCGCGGTAGCTATGGTGGCGCAGTCGGCTATTTTACTGGCAAAGGGGATTTTGATACCTGCATTGTCATTCGTTCTGCTTATGTGGAAAACGGACAAGCTGCTGTGCAAGTCGGAGCCGGTATCGTTTTGGATTCCATCCCCCAATCAGAAGTAGATGAAACGCACAATAAATCCAGAGCCGTCATTCGCGCTATTGCCCAAGCCCATCAAGTAGAGGTGACATTCTAATGGCGAATATTCTTCTGCTCGATAATGTTGATTCCTTCACCTATAACCTCGTGGACCAACTGAGAAGCCATAGTCATCAAGTCATTATTTATCGCAATACTGTGGCTACAGACACTATTATTGCCAAACTCCACGAAATGGACTCTCCCCTTTTGATGCTGTCACCCGGCCCGGGGAAACCATCAGAAGCAGGCTGTATGCCTGAATTAGTCAAGCAAGTGATTGGCAAAATTCCGGTGATTGGCATTTGTCTCGGACATCAGGCAATTATTGAAGCCTATGGAGGGAAAGTCTCTGCTGCCCAAGAAATTTTGCATGGTAAAGCAACATCAGCCACTCATGATGGACAAGCTATGTTTTCCGGTCTGCCAAATCCCTTACCTGTTGCTCGTTATCATTCTCTTGCCGCTGTGCATGTTCCTGCGATGCTGACAGTCTCGGCATCATGCGGTGATACCGTCATGGCAGTGCGTCATGATGAACACAAGGTTTGTGGGCTCCAATTTCATCCCGAATCTATCTTAACCACCCAAGGCGCTAAATTGCTTGAACAAACTCTGGCGTGGGCACTGAATTAAAAATGTTGGGTTTGAAGGTATCGAATTAAAGGCACTAAACTTGAAGGAATGGGAAAATGCAATTGATTTTTGAAAAATTATTCAGTGCCCAAACACTGACACAGCAAGAAAGCCAGCAACTATTCACTGCCATTATTCATGGTGAGTTGAGTGATGCACAATTGGCTGCTGTATTAATTAGTCTGAAACTACATGGTGAACAACCACAAGAAATTGCAGGTGCGGCCCAGGCATTCCTGGAAAATGCAGTTCCCTTTCCTCGTCCTGATTACACGTTTTGTGATATCGTCGGCACAGGCGGAGACGGTACAAACAGCATCAATATTTCAACGGCCAGCGCCTTTATTGCCGCGGCTTGTGGGCTTAAAGTGGCAAAACATGGGAACCGCAGTATTTCCAGCCGTTCTGGATCATCCGATTTACTGGCGGCATTCGGCATTGCATTGGATACTTGTGCCAAAGATTCACGCCGTGCTCTGGATGATATTGGCGTCTGTTTCCTATTCGCCCCGCAATATCACAGTGGCTTTCGTCATGCGGCACAAGTTCGCCAGCAATTAAAAACCCGGACATTATTCAATGTACTTGGCCCGTTGATTAATCCTGCTCGTCCTCCCCTATCACTCATTGGAGTTTACAGTTCTGAATTAGTAGAACCCATAGCTCGTACCCTACAGGTTTTGGGTTATCAACGCGCTGCCGTTGTACATAGTGGCGGTATGGATGAAGTCGCTTTACATGCCCCAACCTATGTTGCAGAACTCAATCATGGCGAGATTCAACAGTACCGGTTAACGGCCGCAGATTTTGGCTTACCGTGTCATTCTATATCTTCACTGAGAGGCGGAACCCCGGAAGAGAATCGCGATATGTTGGCACTATTACTGCAAGGCCGGGGGCAAAAAGCCCATGCCGATGCTGTAGCAGCGAATGTTGCTCTCTTGATGAAAATTCATGGGTACGAAGATCTACGAGAAAATACACAATTGGCACTCAATACCATTTATAGCGGTCATGCTTATGAAAAAGTGACAGCATTGGCGGCAAGGATTTAATCATGAAAACCAGCATATTACAGAAAATTGTTGATGATAAAGCAGCATACCTGATGACTCGTAAAGCAGAACAGCCACTGGAAAGTTTTATTGATGCCATTGTACCGAGTCATCGTCGGTTCTATCAGGCTTTATCCCATAATCAGACGGTTTTTATTTTAGAATGTAAGAAGGCCTCCCCTTCAAAAGGATTAATTCGTGAAGATTTCGATCCTGTTCGCATTGCTAAAACTTATCAGCCTTATGCTGCTGCAATCTCTGTTTTGACTGATGAAAAATACTTTCAAGGCAATTATGATTTTCTCAAAATGGTCAGTTCTGCCGTACACCAACCGGTTCTATGCAAAGATTTTATTATTGATGCCTATCAGGTTTACCTCGCCCGTTATTATCAGGCCGACGCTATTTTACTGATGCTTTCCGTCCTTGATGACGATACGTATCGTGATTTATCCGCACTGGCACACAGTCTTGATATGGGTGTACTGACCGAAGTCAGTAATGAAAATGAGCAGCAACGGGCAATTGAATTAGGCGCAAAAGTTATTGGTATCAATAATCGGGATCTGCGCGATTTGTCCATTGATTTGGAACGCACCCGCAAACTGGCGGCTGGTTTACCCAAAGATACTATCATTATCAGTGAATCTGGCATCCATCAGCATCGTCAAGTGCGCGAATTAAGCCAATTTGCCCACGGTTTTCTCATTGGCAGCTCTTTAATGGCACAGCAAAATTTAGATCTCGCTTTACGCCGCCTGATTTTAGGTAATAACAAGATTTGCGGCTTAACCCGCCCACAAGATGCCAAAACAGCATTGCAGATGGGCGCAGTCTACGGTGGCCTTATTTTTGCAGAAAAATCACCGCGTAAAGTGAGCCTGCAAAAAGCCCAACAGATCATCAATGAAGCGTCTTTACAATATGTCGGGGTATTTCAAAATCAACCCGTTGATGTTGTCAGTGATATCGCCCGTACACTTTCGCTTACCGCCGTTCAACTACATGGGCATGAAAACGAAGATTACATCAATACATTACGTACTGTATTACCTGAACACTGTGAAATTTGGAAAGCTATTGATATGTCCAAAACTGCGGAATTTTCCGAAATACCTAATGTGGATCATTTATTGCTGGATAATGGGCCAGGAGGCACAGGGAAATCATTTGACTGGCAGTTAATTAATCCACAACTTCAACATAACAATATGTTGGCTGGCGGCCTGAATGCAGAAAATTGCCAACAGGCAGCAACTCTTGGTTGTTATGGGTTGGATTTTAACTCTGGGATCGAAGTTTCCCCAGGCATCAAAAGCAGTCAAAAGATCAAACAGGTATTTCAACAATTACGCTGTTATCACTAATTTTTCAGACAAAAATGGATGAGTAGAATAATGAGTAAATTGAATCCTTATTTTGGCGACTTTGGCGGACAATTTGTCCCTCAAATTTTGATCCCTGCACTTAATCAATTAGAAGAAGCTTTTATTGATGCACAAAGAGATCCTGAATTTCAGCAGGCATTTCAAGATCTATTGAAAAACTACGCAGGCAGGCCTACAGCCTTAACTCTGTGTCATAACTTGACTAAAGGTACGAAAACGCGTCTTTACCTAAAACGTGAAGACTTACTCCACGGCGGCGCACACAAAACCAATCAGGTTCTGGGACAAGCATTGTTAGCTAAGCGGATGGGAAAAAACGAAATCATTGCTGAAACAGGCGCAGGTCAGCATGGAGTCGCAACCGCGTTGGCTTGTGCATTATTGGGGTTGAAATGCCGTATTTATATGGGTGCAAAAGATATTGAACGTCAATCCCCCAATGTTTTTCGCATGCGTTTGATGGGAGCTGAGGTGATCCCTGTGCATAGCGGTTCAGCAACTTTGAAAGATGCCTGCAACGAAGCAATGCGTGACTGGTCTGGCTGCTATGAAAAAGCCCATTACTTATTGGGAACAGCAGCAGGCCCTCATCCGTACCCGACGATGGTACGAGAATTTCAACGCATGATTGGTGAAGAAGCCAAGGCGCAAATTTTAGAAAAAGAAGGACGCCTGCCCGATGCAGTTATTGCCTGTATCGGTGGTGGCTCGAATGCTATCGGCCTGTTTGCTGAGTTTATTCCAGAAAATACCGTTCGCCTGATCGGTGTGGAACCTGCCGGACATGGTATCGAGACTGGTGAACATGGCGCTCCATTGAAACACGGAAAATTAGGCATTTACTTTGGCATGAAAGCCCCGATTATGCAGACGGAAGATGGGCAGATTGAAGAGTCTTACTCTATCTCGGCCGGGTTAGATTTTCCTTCAGTCGGTCCGCAGCATGCCTATTTAAACAGCATCGGCAGAGCTGATTATGTCTCAATCACTGACGACGAAGCACTGGCTGCTTTTCAGGAACTATCACGCAATGAAGGCATTATTCCTGCCTTGGAGTCATCTCATGCGCTGGCTTATGCTCTGAAAATGATCCGTCAGGAACCCGATAAAGAGCAGTTGTTAATTGTCAACTTATCTGGCCGTGGCGACAAAGACATCTTCACCGTTTACGATATTCTAAAATCCAGAGGGGAAATCTGATGGAACGTTATCAACAACTTTTCAAGAAGCAGGAAAATCAAAATCAAGGCGCTTTTGTTCCTTTTGTCACCCTAGGCGATCCTAATCCTGAATTATCATTGGAAATCATTGATACATTAATCGCTGGTGGCGCTGATGCGCTTGAATTAGGTATTCCATTTTCAGATCCCCTTGCTGACGGCCCAACCATCCAGAATGCCAATTTACGTGCGTTATCATCCAAGGTCACGCCTACATTGTGCTTCAGCCTGCTGGCAAAAATTCGCGCTAAACATCCCGATATCCCGATTGGTTTGTTAGTCTATGCGAATTTAGTATTCCACAATGGGATTGATGAGTTTTACCGTTGCTGCAAAGAGGCTGGCGTTGATTCCGTTTTGGTGGCTGATGTACCGGTATCTGAATCGTTACCTTTCCGCTCAGCCGCCATGAAATATGATATTGCCCCGATCTTTATCTGCCCCCCGAATGCAGATGATGATTTACTGCGTGAAATTGCTTCATTTGGACGTGGATATACTTACCTGCTATCAAGGGCGGGAGTGACTGGTAGTGAAAATCGCGCCAAGCAGCCATTGAGCCATCTTGTCGATAAGCTTAAAGAATATCATGCAGCCCCTGGCCTACAAGGTTTTGGTATTTCCGAACCTTCACAGGTGACAATTGCACTCAATAATGGTGCTACAGGTGCAATTTCAGGTTCTGCCATTGTAAAAATCATCGAAGAAAACCTTCACCAACCTCAGGCGATGCTGGAAAAGTTAATGACTTTTGTTCGTGCCATGAAAGCCGCCACACAATTATAATTCTATAATTCCCTTATAAGATATTTATGAGGGAATGTATAAATATGGGATTTAGTGTTTATGTATACAAGTATGTTGTAACTATAAATGTATTGATAGCGCTTCCCAATCAAAAACAAATTTATGGGCTGCCATAAAATAAAAGCAGCCCATAAACTTCAAGATCACAATGTGATATTTTCCATTGCCTGCAAAATACGCTTATCTGATATTGGATACGCAGTTCCCAATTGTTGGGCAAATAAACTAATCCGAAGCTCTTCAATCATCCAACGAACTTCTTTCACTTCCGGCAATTGTTTCTGCTGGCTAGACAATTTTGCCTGCCATTGTTGCCATTGGCGCTGAATATGCTCAATCCGGCTCATGTGCGCCCTATCTTTGTTGGGATCAACCGCTAGTTTTTCCAAACGACGATCAATGCCATTCAAATAACGCAGAACATCTGCCAAACGCTTCCAACCATGGGAAGTCACGAATCCATTAAAGACCAGACCGGAAATTTGCTCTTTAATATCCGATAACGCCAGTGCGAGGGCAATATCTACCCGCCCTTTCAGGCGCTTGTTGATATTAAAGACCGCTGTCAGGATCTGCTCCACTTGCTTGGCAATATCAACGACTGCATCATTCAAATCGGCACGGACTTTATCCTGCAAACAGGAAAACGCCTGCTCATTCCACGCTGGCCCATTATTTTCTGCGATCAATCTATCCACACCACAAGAGATACAATCATCAATCAAATCCAATACTTTTCCATATGGGTTAAAGTACAGCCCTAATTTGGATTTGTTCGGTAATTTCTCATGCAGGTATTTGATCGGTGATGGAATGTTCAGCAATAATAAACGACGAGTTCCTTCCCACATCGCATTTTGTTGTTCAGATTCAGTCTCAAACAATTTGATGCCAATACTGTCTTTTTCATCCACTAATGCCGGAAATGCTTTAACAGAATAGCCACCACGTTTCTGCTCATAGCGTTCAGGCAATTCACCAAAACTCCAAATATGCAGCCCACTTTGTTCAATACCATCATCAGCTACTGCTGAAAGTGTTTCCTGAACTTTCCCTTTTAATTTTAGTTTCAGCTCCGACAAATCCTTGCCTTCCGCTAACAGTTTATTTTTCTCGCCCAGAACACGGAATGTGATTTTAAGATGGTCAGAAACTTGTTCCAATTGCCAATCTTCACGTGACACCGTCACACCTGTCATGCGACGTAATTCTTTCTCAAGGCTATCCAGTAAGGTAGCCTGAGGTTGGGTGACTCGCTCCAAAAATGCCTGCGCATAGTTAGGTGCAGGTACAAAATTACGGCGTATTGGCTTTGGCAATGACTTAATCAATGCAACAACTAGTTCATGACGAATGCCCGGAATTTGCCAGTCGAATCCTTCATCCCTAACCTGATTCAATACCGGCAACGGAATATGCACAGTCACGCCATCGGCATCGGTTCCTGGCTCAAACTGATAACTCAGACGGAATTTCAAATTATCCTGATGCCAATAATTCGGATAATCCAACGCACTGACTTTATTGGCGTCGCCTTTGATCAACATACTCTTTTCAAAATTGAGCAATTCTGGTTGATCTTTACTTGTTATTTTCCACCAGCGATCAAAATGGCGGGATGAAATAACATCTTTGCCAATTCGCTGATCATAGAAACTGAACAATGTTTCATCATCTACCAGAATATCCCGTCGGCGGGATTTATGTTCTAGTTCTTCAACTTCTTCTCGCAGTTTCAGGTTAGCGCGGAAAAATGAGTGACGAGTCTGCCAATCTCCTTCCACCAATGCGTGACGGATAAACAATTCACGACATAACAGGGGATCAATCTGGCTATAATTCACCAAACGCCCCGCCACAATGGGCAAACCATACAGGGTGACTTTTTCCGTTGCCATTACTGCGCCCTGCGATTTTTGCCAATGAGGTTCACTGTAATGGTGCTTAATTAAATGTGCGGCCAGCGGCTCTACCCATTCAGGTTCGATACGTGCAGCAATACGCCCCCACAATCTGCTGGTTTCCACTAATTCGGCTACCATTCCCCATTTAGGTGGCTTTTTAAATAAACCGGAGCCAGGAAAAATAGAAAAACGGGCATTACGCGCACCTGTATACTCCTGTTTATCCGTGTCTTTTTGCCCGATATGGGATAATAACCCTGTCAGCAAAGCAATATGAATACTTTTATAATCCGCTTCCTGACTGTTGATCGGTAAACCAATTTCTTTAACAACTTGGCGTAACTGGGTGTAAATATCCTGCCATTCTCTAACGCGAAGATAATTCAGATAATCCTGACGGCAAAGCTTGCGGAATTGGGAACTGGAAAGCGCTTTCTGCTGTTCCATCAGAAAATCCCACAATTTCAGGAACGCAATGAAATCTGAATCTTTGTCCGCAAAACGACGATGTTTTTCATCGGAAGCTTGCTGCTTTTCCAGTGGCCTTTCTCGTGGGTCTTGAATCGACAATGCTGAAGTAATCACCATGACTTCACGAACACAACCATGTGCTTTGGCTTCCAAAACCATACGAGCCAAACGTGGATCGATAGGTAACTGTGCCAATTGCTGCCCCATCGCAGTCAGCCGGTAATTTCCTTCTGACAGGGATTCAGGATCAATAGCTCCCAGTTCTTCCAAGAGACGGACACCATCCTGAATATTGCGTTTATCCGGCGCCTCAACAAATGGAAATGCACTGACATCGCCCAAACCAATAGAGGTCATTTGCAGAATAACAGAAGCCAGGTTAGTGCGCAGAATTTCAGGATCAGTAAATTCCGGGCGTGATAAAAAGTCATCTTCCGAATAGAGACGGATACAAATTCCGTTTGAAACACGACCACAGCGCCCTTTTCGCTGATTGGCAGATGCCTGAGAAATAGGTTCTATCGGTAAGCGCTGGACTTTAGTCCGATAACTGTATCGGCTAATGCGCGCAAAGCCGGTATCGATTACATATTTGATTCCGGGAACTGTCAGCGATGTTTCCGCTACGTTAGTTGCCAAGATAATCCGGCGACCAACATGGGACTGGAATATCCGGTTCTGTTCGCTGTTAGACAACCGTGCGAAAAGTGGCAGGATTTCAGTATGAGGGAAATTTTGCTTACTGAGTGCATCCGCTGTATCCCGAATTTCACGTTCACCGCTCATGAAAACCAATATGTCTCCAGAGCTTTCTCGTCCCAACTCATCCACGGCATCAATGATGGCTTCAAGCTGATCCCTATCACTGTCATTATCATCACCTGCCACGGGCCGATAACGCACTTCCACCGGATAAGTCCGCCCTGATACTTCAATAATCGGTGCATTGTTGAAATGGCGGGAAAAACGTTCAGGATCAATGGTTGCAGAAGTAATAATGACTTTCAGATCCGGGCGTTTTGGTAATAATTGACGCAAATAGCCAAGAATAAAATCAATATTCAAACTGCGTTCATGAGCTTCGTCGATAATTAACGTATCATATTGCAATAACAAACGATCTTGTTGCAATTCCGCCAGCAAAATACCGTCTGTCATTAACTTGACCAACGTATTGTCACTGACCTGATCATTAAAACGCACTTTATAACCGACCGTTGAGCCAAGCGGGGTTTCTAATTCATCCGCAATGCGGTTAGCAACTGAACGGGCAGCCAAACGACGGGGTTGGGTATGCCCGATTAACCCTTTGATACCCCTGCCCAACTCAAGGCAAATTTTCGGGATCTGAGTTGTTTTACCCGAACCCGTTTCCCCGGCAATGATAACAACCTGATTATCCCGAATGGCTTTATAGATATCCTCTTTCTTCTGGCTAACAGGTAGGTTTTCAGGGTATTGGATCGAAGGACATGATGCCTGACGGTTAATCACTTTCTGTTTTGCTGTCGCAATATCCGCAGAAATAGATTGTGCCACAGCCTGCAAGGAAGCTTGATTTTTGATTTTTGCTGCTCCATGCAGGCGTTTTCTCAAACGGAACTGATCGCGCAGCGGGGTGTGATCAAGTTCAGCGAATAATTCAGCAAGTGGTGCTGTCAAAGGTGATTCCACGTGATAAATCCTTGTGACGTTTTTAACTGAGTAGCGCTGTCTTTGCAGGCTCAGAGGATAATTTCTTATGATTTAACTATCAGAGAAGTGTAACATATCTTATGCAACTCTATGTATTTTATATACACTCTCAATTTAGTCAATTTACCGTTTTATTGGCGATAAACTTAATGGGGCAATCACCCGCTATTCAATGAATTTGAACCCCAATCTCTATATATTTAATGGGGTACAATTTTTACTCACTCAAACCCTTTTCAATCATTCAATGAATTTGAATTCTTACCTCAAAATATTGAGCTATTGACTGAACAATTCTCTATATAAAATAGAACACAGTCGATGTCATAAATAAAGTTATAGTTCTTAAGATAACTAAGGAAGTAAAGAATGAATAAAGTACTGCTTCTGAAATCCAGCATTCTGGCGCAATATTCTCAAAGTAATAAAATGGCTGACTATTTTGCTGAAAAATGGCTGGCTAATCACTCAGAGAGCAACATTACCACACGCGATCTCGCTGAAAATCCGGTTCCAGTACTGGATGGAGAATTGGTCAGTGCCTTGCGTCCAAGCGATGCAGAATTGACAGAACGCCAAAAATCAGCATTAGCACTGTCAGATGAGTTGATTGCAGAATTAAAAACACACGATGTTATTGTCATCACTGCACCAATGTATAACTTCACGATCCCTACTCAGCTCAAAACCTATTTTGATTTGGTTGCCCGTGCTGGTCTGACTTTTCAATACACCGAGAAAGGCCCTGAAGGTTTGCTAAAAGGCAAACGCGCTATTATCTTGAGTAGCCGTGGTGGCATTCATAAAGATAGTCCTACAGATTTGATGACACCATACCTGCGTGTTTTTCTCGGATTTATTGGCATTACCGATGTGGAATTTGTGTTTGCTGAAGGTTTGGCATTCGGCGCAGAACCTGCCAACCAAGCACATCAGAATGCCCATGATGCGATAGATGATGTCATAGAAAAAATGGGACAGGCGCAACTCGAAAAAGCCGTAGCCTAATAAAAGGTCGCTTGATAAAGATTGAGTGCGCCGAACGGCGCGCTTATTTCTTCACCCAATTGCCATTGATACCAAGAACATACTCGCCTGAAGCCGCCCGACTGACCAATTTTTCACCCGCAATTTTCGCGACCTGATCTGTTGTCATATTGTTTTGAACCGCAATTTCAGCATATTTCTTTTCCCGCTCTTCGTTAATTTTTTTAACTACAGACTGAGCGTCTTTGGTATTTTTTACGGGTGCCAGATAGCCACTGAATGTTTCCCCCACCAGCCCTTGTTGTTTTGCTTCGTTCAATGTCATTCCCGCAGCAAAAGAGCTGAATAGCAGACTCAAAATAAAGACCATTCCTGCTTTTTTCATATTCTAGCCCTTAGAATAAGTTAGAGTTGTTTTTGAGCATGTCTTCAATTTGCCGATCGACCTTAATATGAATTTCATGTTCAATTTTCACATTCATATTGATATTGATAGGCTTATCAGGTGTCGCGACTTCCAGCCTGACACAACCCACCAAGACTATGTTGATCAACATTACACTTACCAACGCCACGCCCATTCTGACGGATGGTATTCTGCATCCAACTTTTGTTATCATTTATCACTCCCAGTTGACAGGAATAGCCCAAAACAAATAAGTATCTTTAATCCATTGCCATATTACTGACAACCCTACTTGCCATTTTATTTCCATCTGATTAATCCCTACATCACCGATATATTTTTCTGTAACCATTCTTCCAGATTACTGCCAAACCGTAAGCTGCGCCATAACTGAAAAATATTCTCTTCATGACGGTAGTTGAGCCTGACCTCCCGCTTTTTATCGACCACAGGGTTAACCCCACTGATCTCAGCATGTAATGCCAAAATTCCCAAATTATCGAGGGTCACATAGGCCTTTGAACGGCTGATTTCTAAATAACGTAACCAATCCATTGCCATACCGGCTGAGAAGTCATTTTTTCCTATAGAATCAACCGCATCCTTATCCAACCTCAAGGTCAGATATCCTTCATTAGATACCCAGCCTCGCTGAATAATCCACTTTTCGTCATTTAATAAGATTGGCAATTCACCACTGATTTTTCCTGACATTGCTATTTGCTTCACTTTTAATACGCCAAACAATTTGCTTAGGTTCAGTTTGTTAAATCGCAATACCGCAGCTTCTTTTTGGGGAAGCTGCAATTTGTTCATTTTCAACTGACCATCCAGCATATCAACATTCACATTAGTCAATGCCAACGGTTGTACATGGGTTGGTGGATAAAAACCCAGTAAATCGGCTGTTACATTCTGCATATCAAACAACCCCTTAATGGCTTTGATGCGAAGCTGGACTGGTGATGTTAATCCCAACTGCCAAGTATGTTCCTGCAAACGCCATGGCAGCACAAACTCCAAACCATCAACTTCCCCGTTTTTCAGCCACATATTCGCTTCTTTTACTACCCAGTGACCACCAGCGCGCAGTCCTTGCCCTTTCGCGGCTGAAAAAGCAGCCTGAGCATAAATTTTACCGCCACGCACTGTAATTCCCAGATCGGGTGGGATCAGGGATTGAAATGCCAATAAAGACTGCTGAGGCCAACGCGCTTCTCCCCTTAATCGTTCCCCATCCCAACGTCCATAAAATGGGATCGGACCAATACCTTTAGAATGTAATTTGCCATTCAGCATAAAATTATCTGGTGATTGCCCAGTCAATGTGGCCTTAAAATCAAATGGCGGTAAAAAACCACCAGATCGAAATTCGGTTTTTTGAGAAGATAATTGCAAATCCCCCGTAAATGCCGGACGACTTGCCGAACGTTCCCAAACTAATGGCTTAGTCAGTCTTAAACGGGGTGATTTCATTTGCACAAGACCATATTGAATGCGATTAAACCCTGTATTTAATCCATCCACTGTTATCTGTGATTGCTTCCAGCTTCCTGTACCTGCAAGGTCCCATTTAGCTTGTAGAGGGGGTAAATTTCCATTCCCCCAAGAACGCCATTTCCAGTTTCCCTGATCGGGCATAAAATCTTCTGCATACCCATCCAGATGTAATTTGAATGTTCCCCAATAGCTATCCTGCGCCCGTAAAATGGCCTGTAGACGGCCAGTAAAACCCTCACGAGTCAGGTACGTGCCTGCTAAAGGCAAACGAGCTTCTTTGACAGTAAAAGTCTCACTCACCTTTCCCCATGCACGAAACAATGCTCCTGACTGAAAAGTGATCTTGGGCGCCACCCAAGGCCCAGTGACAATAGCGGGTAATGACATGGTCATGATCATTTCCCCGCTATTGACTTGCCCGGTTAACTGGAATGGAATACGTACATTGATCACATTGATTGGTGTTGATGGTACTGACAAAACGACATTGCCTTTACCCCTCTCATTTTGAGTCACCAGATTTACCCGCCCACTGACAGACATGCCTGCTAACCCTTTTTTCCATTGTTCAAGCCTGATATTAATCCCTCCAGACAACGGTTGGTTTGCTGCCAGCCATTGCCATTTACCATTACTGATCAAGAATTGAGATGCATCGAATGACCAAGGTAACTCCGCGAGTAATTGTTGTCTCTTTTCCTCAATAACAGTAAACAATCCACTCTTCCCCTTCCATTTCAATGCCAGCAACAATGGTTCCGGGTATTGGCTCACAGATAAATGAGCTGTTATTTGCCCTTGTTCAGGGAGTGATTTAGTCTCTAAAGGTAAGGCAATATCTCCGTTCAGGCTAATTTCCTGTTCAGGCAATTTCATTAAAAATTGATTAATAATGAGCGTCTTTTTATCTGTAATATTTGCGTTTAACGTTAATTTCTCACCCTGATAAGAGAGCATTTGGCTCTGGGATGAGGAATCAAATTGGAGTCTGCCGGAGAATTTTTGCCATGGCATAACAGAAAGATGGTCAACAACAAGGTTAATTGCAGGGATATAGGATAATATCTCTTGTACAGATAATGGTGCTGACTGTTTTTCAGTCATAGGCAAGTGAACCAGACATTGGCTTTGAGTATCCATATTGGCAACATGAATATTCCAATGACGACCTTCGGTATTTTCTCGACGTGAATAGCCTATGGATAATCCAGATACATTTATCCATTCACATGTCTTTGCCTTCAATGATAGCCTATCCAACCATAGCGCATTCTTTTTCCATGTTGGTTGGCTCAAAGAAAGAGTTACTCCCTGTGGCAGCCAATGACCGGCAATCGATGGTAGCCAGCGTGGAAGTGTATACCACCCCGCCAACACCAATAACACCAGCACAATCACTATCACTGCAAACACTTTTAATAGTCTTGTCATATAAAACGTCTAATACATAGGTGTATTAACTGATCTTACACCATCACTATAGAAGGAATTAGAATCAGTCCTAAGATGAAAGATAGATTAAGAAATCATAAAAAGCTCGGCGTATCAATAATACACTGTAACTTCTAGAATTATCTTTGATGACTACCTGTTAAATTAATGATATTAGGTTGATCGTTTGCTCAAATTTCTAGAAACTTGTGGTAATGACAGTATGAAATACTTAAATAAACAGGATTGATTGCCACGTATGACAACCTTTTATTCTGTACTTAACTGGCTGGCGATTTTCTTATACTGGTTGATTATTGCTGGTATCACCATTCGTGTTTTGATGAAACGCCGTCCAGTGACATCAGCAATGACTTGGGTACTGATTATTTACATTCTTCCTTTAGTAGGAATTGTTGCTTATCTATCATTTGGTGAATTACACCTTGGTAAACGCAGAGTTGAGCAAGCCAAACAAATGCGTTCATCTGTCGCCAAGTGGCTTGCGGAGTTAAGAAAATCCTCCCATATTTTTACCGATGAAAATAGTGAGGTGGCTACGCCGCTATTTCAATTGTGCGAACGTCGCCAAAAAATCAAAGGTGTCAGGGGCAATAAAATGCAATTAATGACATCTTATGATAACTCCCTGAAAGCCATTATTCATGATATTGAAAATGCCAAATATAATATTGAGATGGTCTTTTATATATGGCAATACGGCGGGTTGGTCGATCAGGTTACCGATGCCCTGATGCGTGCGGCCAAACGCGGCGTTAAATGTCGTATCATGGTGGATTCGGCCGGCAGCTGGCAATTTTTTCGCAGCCCATATCCTGATATTATGCGCAAGGTCGGCATTGAATTTGTCGAGTCGCTAAAAGTGAATATCTTTCGCTTGTTCTTGCGGCGCATGGACTTACGTCAACATAGAAAAATTATTCTGATCGATAATCATATTTCATACACTGGCAGTATGAATATGGTTGATCCTCGTTTTTTCAAACAAGATGCAGGGGTCGGGCAATGGGTTGATATCATGGTAAGAATGGAAGGCCCGGTCACGACAACTCTCGGAATTGTCTATGCGTTTGACTGGGAAATGGAAACCGGACAGCGTCATCTGCCGTCGCCGCCTGACAGCACCATCATGCCTTTTGAGCAAGCCAGCGGGCATACGGCTCAAGTTATTGCTTCCGGGCCGGGATTTCCTGATGAATTAATCCAACAATCCTTGATGACTGCTATTTTTTCTGCCCGTGAGCAACTTATTCTTACCACCCCTTATTTCGTTCCCAGTGATGATTTAATGCATGCGATTTGTACCGCGGCCCTGCGTGGTGTTGATGTAAGTATCATTGTGCCTAGCCAAAACAATTCCTTTCTTGTGCGCTGGGCCAGCCGGGCATTTTTTACTGAATTACTGGAAGCCGGGGTAAAAATTTATCAATTTGAGGATGGGCTATTACATACCAAGAGTGTCTTGGTCGACGGACAGCTTAGCATGGTCGGTTCAGTCAATTTGGATATGCGTAGTTTGTGGTTGAACTTTGAAATCACGGTTGTGATTGACGATGAACACTTTGGAAGTGATTTAACGCTGGTTCAACAAGACTATATTATGCGTTCAACGCTGCTTGCCAGCAATCAATGGGAAAAGCGCCCAGTTTGGAGTCGTATTCTTGAACGTGTATGCTACTTTTTCAGTCCTCTCTTATAATTCGTGACAGAAAAAGTATTCATTCAATACAGAACATGTTTTAATTTCACTCTGTTATTAATCTCGGATACTGCCATCATGGAAAATCAACCGACACATTCTATGCAGTTGAATATTAACAACCGGATGACTGAGGATGAGGCGCTTGAAAAAGCCTACGATATCTTTCTGGAAGAAGCGCTCTCTAATCTCGATCCGGCTGACAGTCTATTGTTTAATTTGCAATTTGAAGAACGGGGTGGAGCAGAATTACTGGAACCTTCTGATATTTGGTTTGAGCATGTTGATTTCAAATTGGATCCAGATTTTTTCTCAGAAGTCATTATTGGCTTGGCAGAATCAGAAGATGCCGAAATTGATGATGTTTTTGCCCGCATTTTGATTTGCCGGGAAAAGTCTCACCCTGTCTATCATATCTTGTGGAAAAAATAACAATTCACCTCCTCCTCAGAATATTACTAACAGATAAATGCCCTCACGATGAGGGCATTTTATTTATGTCAGTTTAAATCAGTGACAGCGTCACATAATGTATGTTTTCCGCATCACTCACTATAGCGGATCAACTTTGAGACAAGACACTGCATGCTTAAAGCTACCTTCAAGCAATGGACGGGTCTTAGCGCATTCTGCATCTGCCATTGGACAGCGGGTGCGGAATACACATCCGGATGGGGGATCAATCGGTGAAGGTAATTCCCCTTCCAGCAATTCAATATGTTTATTACGTTCTTTATCTGGATCAGGAATCGGTACTGCCGACATCAGCGCCCGGGTATAAGGATGTAACGGATTATGATAAACCTCATCATACGTTCCCAACTCTACCGCATTCCCCAAGTACATCACCAATACCCGATCTGATATGTGTTTCACTATCGATAGGTCATGCGCAATAAATATCAGGGAAAGCCCCATTTCCCGCTGCAATTCCTGCAATAGGTTAACAACTTGCGCCTGAATGGAAACATCCAGTGCAGAAACGGGTTCATCACAGATAACTAATTTAGGCTCCAGGATTAACGCACGGGCAATCCCAATACGTTGGCACTGCCCGCCTGAAAATTCATGAGGATAACGGTTAATCAGATTAGGTAATAACCCTACCCGCATCATCATCTGTTTCACTTTTTCTTTTATTTCCCCGTCCTTCATTTTGGGGTAATAAGTTTTCAATGGCTCAGCAATAATGTCACCAATGGTCATACGCGGGTTCAGCGATGCCAAAGGATCTTGGAAAATCATCTGAATATCGTTGCGAATATCCCGCCATTGCTTGTCACCCATCTCCAACAGGTTCTGCCCAAGCCACGTCACTGCCCCGCCAGAGGCTTTTACCAACCCAATAACGGCCCTGGCAAGCGTTGACTTTCCACAACCAGATTCACCGACGACGCCCAGTGTTTCACCTTCGTATAATCTCAAGGTCACACCATCTACGGCTTTTAAGGTTTTAGCCGGCTGCCAGAACCATTGCTTTCCATCTTTGATATCAAAATAAACTTTGAGATCATCGACTTCCAATAGGACACGTTTTTCAGCTATTGTGCTCATACTAATTCCTCCTGGGGTTTAAAGCAGGCACGCAAACGCCCAAGGTTAAATTTTTCCAACTGTGGTTCTTCGTGAGCACAACGCTCAGTGGCAAACTGACAACGTGGCTGGAATGGACACCCTTTCGGTAAACGCAACAAGTTGGGGGGATTACCCTGAATGGTCGCCAGTGATTCTTCATCACCATCCAAACGAGGAACGGCGTTCAATAGCCCGATGGAGTACGGATGTGTGGGATGATAAAATATGTCACGCGCCGTGCCATATTCCATCGTTCTCCCTGCATACATCACCAATACTTTGTCACAGATACCTGCCACTACCCCCAAATCGTGGGTAATCATAATAATGGCGGTATTGAATTCTTTTTTCAGTTCATTAAGTAATGTCATGATCTGCGCCTGAACTGTCACATCCAGTGCAGTTGTCGGTTCATCTGCAATCAATAACTTAGGCTGGCACAGTAATGCCATGGCAATCATGACGCGCTGACGCATACCACCAGAGAATTCATGCGGATACATTTTCATTCGCTTACGCGCCTCTGGCATTTTAACTGCATCCAGCATACGAATAGATTCTTCGAAGGCTTCGCTTTTACTCATATTCTTATGCAGCATCAGCACTTCCGTTAATTGCTCACCAACTCGCATATAAGGATTGAGGGAAGTCATGGGATCCTGAAATATCATCGAGATCTCTTCTGCCCGCATTCTGTTTAACTCTTTTTCCTGCAAATTGAGAATTTCTCGCCCATTAAAGTGAGCAGAGCCACTGACAGAACCATTACTGGCCAATAATCCCATTAATGCAAATGCCGTCTGAGATTTACCAGAGCCAGATTCTCCCACGATCCCCAGTGTTTCCCCTGCCTGTAAGTCAAAATTCAGTTTATTCACAGCCGTCACGTTGCCATCAGGAGTGCTGAATGTCACATTCAGGTCTTTCACCGACAAGAGTGACTCAGTATTTTTTGCAGTTTCTACGCTATTCATAGGCTCTCCTTAACGGTCTTTCGGATCGAGGGCATCTCGCAGGCCGTCACCAATAAAGTTGAAACAAAACAGGGTCATTACCAGAAAGCCTGCCGGAAATAACAACAACCATGGAGCGACTTCCATAGAATTAGCGCCATCGCTTAACAACGCGCCCCAACTACTGAGCGGCTCCTGAGTTCCCAAACCAAGGAAGCTCAAAAAGGATTCAAACAGGATCATACTGGGTACGAGCAATGAGGCATAAACCACCACAACACCTAATACGTTTGGTACGATGTGACGTAAAACAATATGGCGGGTAGAAACACCACAAACCAAAGCGGCTTCAATGAATTCCTTGCGCTTTAAGCTCAATGTCTGACCACGGACGATACGTGCCATATCCAGCCATGACACCATTCCTATCGCAACGAAAATTAACAGGATGTTCTGACCAAAAAAAGTGACCAGAAGGATAACGAAAAACATGAATGGAAAAGAGTTGAGGATTTCTAATAAGCGCATCATGACCATATCAATTTTACCGCCAAGATAGCCTGACATTGCACCATACAGAGTGCCGAATAACACGGCAATCAAGGCTGCGGCAATTCCCACCATCAACGAAATTCGTCCGCCAATGGCAACACGCACCAATAAATCACGCCCTGATGAGTCGGTGCCAAAATAGTGACTGGATTCAAAATCCGGTGGCATCGTCATCATGTTCCAATCTGTATCATCGTAGGCAAATTGAGACAGCATTGGCGCTAAGATCACAAATAATGTAATCAGAAACAAAATACATAAGCTCGTAATCGCTGCTTTGTTATGCATAAAACGACGACGGGCATCCTGCCACAAACTGCGGCCTTCAATTTCGAGCTGCTCAGAAAAACTTTCCAGAGCCTCGCTATTTTTTTTGTTCAGTAACATTGCGTGCTCCAGTCTCAGTAACGAATTTTCGGATCAATGACGGCATACAGCACATCAACGATAGCATTAAACATGATGGTTAAGCCTCCCACCAGAATCGTCAAACTGAGTACCAGTGAGTAGTCACGATTTAATGCGCCATTAACAAACAATTGACCCAGGCCCGGTAAACCGAAAATAGTTTCAATGACCATTGAACCTGTAATAATACCTACGAATGCAGGTCCCATATAAGAAATGACGGGTAACAGAGCGGGTTTTAACGCATGACGGAAAATAATTTTTCGTAATGGCAAACCCTTGGCTCGTGCTGTGCGAATAAAGTTGGAATGCAGAACTTCTATCATAGAACCGCGGGTAATACGGGATATGCTGGCAATATAAGCAAGGGAAAGTGCAACCATCGGCAGAAGCATATATTTAGGTGCCCCGCCATTCCAACCTCCCCCCGGCAACCATTTTAAGGTAATGGCAAATATAAGCACTAATAAGGGGGCAACCACGAAGCTAGGGATAACAACCCCCGTCATGGCAAACCCCATCACCGTATAGTCCCATTTTGTATTCTGATTTAATGCTGCAATAACCCCCGCACTGACACCAAATATGACTGCCATAATAAAAGCAGCAAATCCCAATTTGGCCGAAACTGGCAGTGCTTCTGCAACCAAGTCATTGACACTGTAGTCTTTATATTTAAATGAAGGGCCAAAATCCCCTTTGGAAAGTTGGATTAAATAATTGAAGTATTGTTTATAGATAGGGTCATTCAAATGGTATTTCGCTTCAATATTTGCCATAACTTCCGGCGGTAGCTTCCTTTCCCCTGTAAATGGGCTACCCGGTGCAAGCCGCATCATAAAAAACGAAATAGTAATAAGAATAAAAAGTGTCGGGATCGCCTCTAAACAGCGGCGTAAAATAAACTTTAGCATTGCCCGTTCCTATTGTTTAGCCAAACCATGGCTTTTAATTATCTGACAAGCAGGCGACCCAATAGATTGAGCCACCTACTGATTCCTAGTGTTTTATTATGTACATATCCTTCGCATGGAAGTTATCCAATGGATCTTTGCCGGTATAGCCACCAACATAAGGCTTCACTAAACGAGAATTGGTGTAGTAGTAGATTGGAACAATTGCAGAATCTTTATCCAATTGAGCATTGGCTTTGGCGTAAATTTCCGCACGTTCTTCATCGGTTTTTGCTTGAAGTGATTGTTTCAATAACGCATCAAATTCTTTGCTCTTGTAGTGAGCGGTATTATTACTGCTATTGGATAACATTGAATTCAAGAAAGTAGAGGCTTCGTTATAGTCAGCACACCATCCGGCACGGGCAATGTCATAGTTGCCTTGATGGCGGGAATCAAGGAAGGTTTTCCATTCCTGGTTTTCGAGAGAAACATCAACACCGATATTTTTTTTCCAGATGGAAGCGGCAGCAATGGCTAATTTTTTATGCAGATCGGAAGTGTTGTACAGTAACTTAATTTTCAGGGGATTATCTTTGGTAAACCCGGCTTCCGCCAAAAGTTTTTTCGCTTCGTCATTACGCTGTTGCTGATTTAGTTTGGTATACCAGTCTGGTTTTTCATCTTTAAAATCGGCGATATAAGGTGGTGTATAACCATAAGCAGGTATATCACCCTGATTTTTCACTTTATTAGTCATAATATCGCGGTCCATGCCCAGCTTCAGTGCGGTACGTACACGTGGATCATTAAATGGCGGCCTCTCGTTATTAATTTCGTAGTAATAAGTGCACAATTTCGGATTAACACGCAACTGTTCAGGAATTTCTTTTTTCAGCTTTTGGAATAATTCAATCGGTAAATTGTCATAGCTCATCTCAATCTCGCCAGCACGGTAGCGGTTAACATCCGTGACTTCAGAAGAAATAGGCAAAACAGTGACTTGGTTAATGACCGTATTTTTATCATCCCAATAAGTCGGACTACGCTCGAAAACAAGACGTTCATTGATCACCCAGTCTTTTAGTTTATAAGCGCCATTACCAACAAAATTCTGTGGTTGTGTCCATCTCTCACCATATTTTTCTACGGTTCCACGATGGACTGGTGATGTACTTGTATGAACAAGCAATCTAAATAAATAAGGGACAGGTTCGCTGAGTGTCAATTCCAATGTATGATCATCCAATGCCTTGATACCCAACATTTCCGGTTTTTGCTTCCCTCTGATGATATCATCAACATTCAGAAGATGGAGATATTGCATGAAACTTGCATAAGGAGATGCAGTATTTGGATCTACCAAACGACGCCAACTATAAACAAAGTCCTGCGCAGTAACAGGGTCTCCATTGGACCATTTTGCATCTTTACGCAGATGAAATTTCCAAACGTTGAAGTCCTGATTATGTTCCCAGCTAACTGCAACACCTGGTATGATTTTTCCATTAGGGTCATTAATTATCAAAGTTTCAAACAAATCACGGGCAATGTTAGATTCAGGTACACCTTCTATTTTATGAGGATCCAATGATTGAGGTTCAGATCCATTGTTACGGACCATCACCTGTTTTGCAGCATCTGCCAGTTGCACGCCAGCAGGCACTTGCGCTGCAAAAGCCTGCCCCCCTATCATTATCCCT
This sequence comes from Xenorhabdus sp. PB62.4, assembly GCF_014467285.1. Taxonomy (NCBI): domain Bacteria; kingdom Pseudomonadati; phylum Pseudomonadota; class Gammaproteobacteria; order Enterobacterales; family Morganellaceae; genus Xenorhabdus; species Xenorhabdus sp. PB62.4. The sequence continues at coordinate 60,068 of NZ_NKHR01000014.1, forward strand.
AGCGCTATTGTAATGCCAGTAGCGAGTCTTTTCTTGGTTGTGTTTACCATCTTATTCTTACTCCTATTAATACCATCTGATCCATGAATGCGATATCCACGCATTAGAATGGTTGTTATTCGTACCCTAAAGGAACTATTTTGTTTACAGCAAGATAATATTTTGTGATAACGATCAGTTAATCGCTTTTTTAATATACAAATTCTTTAAATCGATATAATCAAGGGGGTCTTTTCCTGTCATTCCCCCAACCGTCGGACGAATAAGGCGCACACTGACACGGTAATAAACCGGTATCAGTCCAGAGTCTTTATCGAGTTGAGCTTCAGCTTCCTGATAAAGTTTCTTACGCGCTGCTTCGTCTTTAGCGACAAGTGCCTGACTCAGATAATTATCAAAAACCTCACTTTGATAGAAAGTGGTATTGTTACTGCTCGTTGACAACAATATGTTCAGGAAAGAAGAAGGTTCGTTATAGTCGCCACACCATGTCGCTCTTGCGACATCAAAATTTCCCTGATGGCGATTCTGGAGAGAGGTTTTCCACTCCTGATTTTGCAGAGTGACTTTTGCACCAATATTTTTCTGCCACATAGAAGCCGCAGCAATGGCTTGTTGTTTGTTTTGTTCTGATGTGTTGTATAGCAAGGTAAATTTCAGGGGATTACGGGCATTAAAACCCGCTTCTTTCAATAATTCCTTTGCCCGCTGATTGCGTTGCTCTTGTGTCCAGTTTGCCCATTCGGGATTAATCGTCAGGCCGCCACCAATATAAGTCGGGCTGAAACCATACGCAGGAATTTGTCCCTGCCCCATAATCCTTTCAACAATAATATCCCGGTCAAGACTCAGTTTTATGGCTTCCCGTACCCGTTTATCTTTAAACAGCGGTTTTTGGTTATTGATTTCATAATAAAATGTGCACAGGTAAGGTGAAATTTGCAGTTGGTCGGGAATATCCCGTTTCATTTTTTTATACAGATCAGGTGGAATAGCGTTGTTAGTAATATCTACTTCTCCGCTGCGATAGCGGTTAACATCACTGATTTCTGAAACAATCGGCAGGAAAGTACCTTTTTCAATAATGGTTTCTTTATTATTCCAATACTGAGGGTTACGCGTTAACACAATCCGCTCATTAACTACCCAGTCTTTCAAAATATAAGCCCCATTACCAATATAGTTTTCTGGTAACGTCCACTTATTATCCCATTTTTCGACCACATCCTGCCTGACGGGTTTTACTGCCGTATGGCTTAACATATCAACAAAATAGGGAACCGGGTGACTGAGAATAACTTGAAGACGATGATCATCTAACGCCTTAACACCCAATTGTTCCGGGGATTTTGTTCCTTTTAAAATCTCATCGGCATTCTGAATATAGGCATATTGCAAGTAACTGGTATAAGGTGATCCTGTGCTTGGATCAGCCAAACGACGCCAACTATAGACAAAATCCTGCGCAGTAACAGGCTGACCATCGCGCCATTTGGCATCTTTACGTAAATAGAATGTCCATACCTTATAATCCTCATTTTCCCACCGTTCTGCCACCCCCGGAATTGTCTCGCCATTTGGGCCTGTCGTTACCAACCCTTCCAACAAATTACGGATAATGGTCGTTTCTGGACCACCTTCAACTTTATGTGGGTCCAGTGAAGTGACTTCAACACCATTGTTAACGGTTACTTCTTGTTTTTCGGCTAGCGTGATCCCTGCTGGAACAGTCGCAGCAATTCCTTGTACGGCAGGAACCGATAATAAAACGATACTCGAAATCAACTGACTCAACTTTGATGGTTTTTTTCTCATTTTTTCCTCCAAGTGATAAACAGCAAATGAATCGTTTTTAATCTACTAACCCCAATAATTTACTTATCGCGTTAACAAGTGGTAATTAATCTACTAAAAAGCTATGCTCACATAATAATTGTTATATAGTTTTTATAATAAATTTATTAAAGGATTAAGGTTATTCATTGCCCTTGTATACAATTCATTCACGATATCAATGTAACACATTAATAATATTAGGTTTTATTTTGTTACCCCAAGGCAATGATCATAAAATGCGATTACAAGAGAAAATAAACATTATTTTAACAAAATGCAATCACCACAGAGTAAAAGCCCACCTTCATCACAAAATAGCCAAGCAAGCTACCAATTAGATAAGATTATAAAAAGTAAAATAGTGTAGAAAATTACAGTATTATTTTGAGGTAATCAGGCTAAAAAAGAATAAAATATGAGCAAAGATGTTTAAGAAACTATTCGAAATGGTGTTATTGACCAATTGTATTTTAATTGGTCACCTATTGATTGAATTTTGGCTGATTTACTCTCTTTTTGAGTAAAAAGTTTCACCTTATTACATTAATGATTTAAATAAATACATAAGTGATCTTGACTGTATCATAATAATCCTGGAAACAGCGCTTTTACTCCCGTGACAATAAATTCAACACCTAACGACATTAACAATAATCCCATAATTCGGGTAATTACATTAATGCCGGTCTGCCCCAAAAATTTCACCAACAAAGATGCTGAACGGAATAACAGCCAGCAACAAAAAGCAAACAGCACACTGGTTAATGCCAATCCAAAATAATTTTGCCATCCTTGATAACGTGCGCTCCATACCATACAAGAACTCATCGCCCCCGGGCCTGCCATAAGGGGTAACGCCAATGGCACAACAGCAACACTACTCCTCACTTCTGCCTCCGATTTTTCCAACTTATTTTGTTTATCTTCTCCCAATTTGCCATTAATCATCGCTACTGCAATTGTAACTATCAACATCCCACCCGCTATACGAAACGAGTCTATTGAAATACCAAACACATAGAGGATAGAATCACCAACCAATAATGAAATACATAAGATAATGACAACAGATAAGTTTGCTATGAAATTGGTTTTATTACGTCCCGCAGGTGTCTGATAATTAGTCATACTGATGAAAACAGGTAAAACGCCAATCGGGTTGACTAATGCAAACAATCCCATAAAAAATTTAATATATCCAGAAAGTCCCAGTAATGACTCACCCACAATTAGCCCCTTCTCATACAACTAAATAAAACTTATAGCAATATCTAAACAATACCGTAAATCGAAACTAATTCGTTACGTTAAATCAACTAATTCGGTAATTTTTATCAGTAAGTTCAGCCTATCAATAAGAAATACAATAAAAATAAAGTTAATAAATTGTATTAAATCGGTTAATTGAAAACTTAAATTTATACCAATATATCAACGGGTGATTGCCCTTCAAAGCAAAAGCTGAATTGTGTCAGCTTAATGTTTTCATGATCTAAATCACAATATAAAAGCCTATAAATGGTAAGCTGTATTCAACGTAAAATTTCAAGACAAGGAATTATTCCTATATCGATCATTTCATTAAGCAATTTCTTAAGGCAATTAGCCGTATTTTTGATTAAATCCAAAAAATTAATCTCATTACACTATTTGATAATTTAATAATCTCGCAGCTAATTGCCTTAAAAAATTTAACATTTATCAGGAGTAATTTTTATGGCTGTAACTCAACTTGCTGAACTCAATGAATTAGTTGCTCGCGTAAAAAAAGCCCAACATGAATTTGCTAACTTTTCTCAGGAACAAGTTGACCGAATTTTTCGTGCTGCTGCCCTTGCTGCCGCAGATGCTCGTATTCCACTGGCAAAATTAGCGGTGTCTGAATCTGGAATGGGAATAGTGGAAGACAAAGTGATCAAAAATCATTTTGCCTCTGAGTATATTTATAACGCCTATAAAGATGATAAAACCTGCGGCATCTTATCTGAGGATAATACTTTCGGTACCATTACTATTGCGGAGCCTATTGGCCTAATTTGCGGTATCGTTCCAACAACAAACCCGACATCTACAGCCATTTTCAAGGCACTTATCAGCCTGAAAACCCGAAATGGCATTATTTTCTCTCCTCATCCACGAGCTAAAAAGGCAACCAATAAAGCAGCCGAAATCGTCTTAAAGGCAGCAGTTGAAGCAGGAGCGCCAAAAGACATCATTGGCTGGATAGATGAACCTTCTGTCGAGCTTTCAAATGCCTTAATGCACCACCCTGATATTAATTTGATTTTAGCAACCGGTGGCCCTGGCATGGTGAAAGCAGCCTATAGTTCCGGCAAACCTGCAATTGGTGTCGGTGCCGGTAATACCCCGGTGGTCATTGATGAATCAGCAGATATCAAACGTGCCGTCGCCTCAATTCTGATGTCCAAAACCTTCGATAATGGTGTGATTTGTGCCTCGGAACAATCAGTGATTGTTATTGATGCCGTTTATGAGCAAGTTCGTGAACGTTTTTCCACTCACGGTGGATATGTTCTGCAAGGAAAAGAACTGAAGGCGGTTCAAGATATTATCTTAAAAAATGGTAACTTAAATGCTGCAATTGTTGGTCAGCCAGCAACAAACATTGCTGAAATGGCTGGTGTTAATGTACCTGAAAATACTAAAATTCTTATCGGTGAAGTCACGCTGGTCGATGAGACTGAACCTTTCGCGCATGAAAAATTATCGCCGCTACTTGCTATGTACCGTGGTAAAGACTTTGAAGATGCCGTTGAAAAAGCTGAGAGATTAGTTGAAATGGGCGGTATTGGGCATACTTCATGCCTCTATACTGAACAAGATAATCAGGCTGAGCGCATTAAATATTTCGGCGATAAAATGAAGACTGCCCGTATCTTGATTAACACACCAGCATCCCAAGGTGGAATCGGCGATTTGTATAACTTCAAGTTATCCCCTTCTCTTACGCTGGGTTGTGGATCTTGGGGCGGTAACTCCATTTCCGAAAACGTGGGGCCAAAACATCTGATCAATACGAAAACCGTCGCTAAAAGAGCCGAAAATATGTTGTGGCATAAACTTCCAAAATCAATCTATTTCCGACGCGGTTCTTTGCCGATTGCGTTGGAAGAAGTCGCTACAGACGGCGCAAAACGTGCTTTTATTGTTACAGACCGCTTCTTATTCAATAACGGTTATGCCGATCAGGTTATCAATGTATTGAAATCTTACGGTATAGAAACTGAAGTCTTTTTCGAAGTTGAAGCAGACCCTACTTTGAGTATCGTCCGTAAAGGCGCTGAGCAAATGCATCTGTTCAAACCTGATGTCATTATTGCTCTTGGTGGCGGTTCCCCCATGGATGCGGCCAAAATTATGTGGGTGATGTATGAGCATCCAGAAACACATTTTGAAGAACTGGCCCTGCGCTTTATGGATATCCGTAAACGCATCTATAAGTTTCCGAAAATGGGTGTAAAAGCCAAAATGGTTGCTATTACCACGACATCAGGAACAGGTTCAGAAGTAACGCCTTTTGCGGTTGTCACTGATGACATAACCGGGCAAAAATACCCATTGGCAGACTACGCACTGACTCCTGATATGGCGATTGTCGATGCCAATTTAGTTATGGACATGCCAAAATCCCTGTGTGCTTTTGGTGGCCTGGATGCAGTAACACACGCACTGGAAGCCTATGTTTCTGTTCTGGCTAATGAATATTCTGATGGACAAGCCCTGCAAGCGCTGAAGCTATTGAAAGATTTTCTGCCTGCCAGTTACCACGAAGGGGCAAAAAATCCCGTTGCCCGCGAACGTGTTCATAACGCAGCGACCATTGCCGGCATTGCTTTTGCCAATGCTTTTTTAGGTGTATGCCACTCTATGGCCCATAAACTTGGCTCCGAATTCCATATTCCACACGGTTTAGCCAATGCGCTGTTAATCTGCAATGTGATTCGCTACAACGCGAATGACAACCCAACAAAACAAACCGCATTCAGTCAATACGACCGTCCACAGGCGCGACGTCGCTACGCAGAAATCGCAGATCATTTAGGATTAACCGCATCAGGTGATCGTACTGCTGCAAAAATTGAAAAACTGTTGGCCTGGCTAGAAGAGATAAAATCCCAGTTAGGCATTCCCGCTTCTATCCGCGAAACAGGTGTTCAAGAAGCTGATTTTCTGGCAAAAATTGACAAACTCGCAGAAGATTCATTTGATGACCAATGCACTGGGGCCAATCCACGTTATCCATTAATTTCTGAATTGAAGCAATTGCTATTGGATTCTTTCTATGGTCGTGAATTCGTAGAACAAAGCGGACCTCAGGAGGCAATAAGACCAAATAGAAAAAATAATAAGAAACAATAATAAATGATAGGCTGATGTAACTTACAAAGGCGCTAGGTTACCCTAACGCCTTTTTCTATTATTATATTTACCTGGCTTAATAACTTTATGTCCATGATTAGATCACAACGTTTGTCGTATTAAGCTTTTTTTGCCTTAGCCTCACGAATAACGTCACTATAGTGCTTACGGCACACTGAGACGTACTTTTCATTACCACCAATATCAACCTGAGCCCCATCGTAAACAACGTTCCCATCGCTGCCAAAGCGCAATACACGGCTGGCCTTTCTCCCACAATGGCAAATCGTTTTCAACTCCACCAATTTATCTGACCATGCGAGAAGATATTCGCTTCCACTGAATAACTCCCCTTGAAAATCGGTTCTCAGGCCATAACAAAGAACAGGGATATCATCATAATCTACAATTTCACATAGCTGTTCGACATGTTCTTTCGTCAAGAATTGGCATTCATCAATCAAAACACAATGAACTTTTTCCGCCTCATTTTCACTTCTGATAAGCTCGGCAATATTTTTTTCTGGTGAAAACAGCAAAGCTTCAGCGGATAAACCAATACGGGAACTTACCTTTCCTTTACCGAACCGAGTATCGATTTCCGCTGTAAAAATCAGCGTCCTCATTCCTCTTTCGTTATAGTTATAGGATGATTGCAATAAGGAAGTTGATTTCCCTGCATTCATGGCAGAATAATAAAAATAAAGCTGAGCCATTGGCCCGTCCATCCTCTTGTCAAATTTAATCAGTCAGTATATCGCGGTAAGTTTACCACAAACTCTGATTGAGATTACTCCCTGTTATTGCTAAATGTGGAGTAGCAGAAACAAATTAGAACAAACTAAGAAAATATTATTTTCATGATAATCATCACATTTGAGCATATAAAATCAGCACACAAGCACATTCTGCATGACAAATGAACGAAATTAACATCAAAAAGAAATAGTTATTTATCTTTCCACTCTTTGCATATTAATAATCATAGCGGTTTACTTTTGTTCAATTCGGTCACTATAATCATAACCAATAGATTACCCATAAAAAACTTTCAGTTCCCACTAAACTCTTCAACTTATTTCCAGAAGAACAGTTAACATTTCTTACGGATTGACTATAAATTAGTTTTATACGTCTCAGTTTATCCCTTACTCAACTTTACAGTAATCCGTCCTCAATGCTTATTGAAAAATGGCAATCTGAATAGCGTGATTAAAACACAATATATCGATTATCAAAAAAATTGCATTTTAAAATGACATGTTTTAGCCTGAGAAAGTAAATTCACTATTGCAGAAAATAAAATAGCATTCTATTATTATCCCTACATCAGCCATCATCATTATAATTTGAGACCAGGACAATGAGCGAAAATTTAAAATCCTTAAATAACATCCGTACCTTGCGCGCACAAGCAAGAGAATGTGAGCTTACTACTTTAGAAGAAATGCTGGAAAAACTTACGACTGTTGTTGAAGAACGTCGCGATGAAGAAAGCCATGCTCGTGCACAAATAGAAGAGCGTACACGTAAACTTCAAGAATACCGTGAAATGCTGGAAAAAGACGGTATTGAATTAAGCGATTTAGTAGACGCTTTAAGCGGTAAATCTACTGGTAAATCTAAACGTGCTGCACGTCCAGCTAAATATTCATACGTTGACGAAGGTGAAACTAAAACCTGGACCGGTCAAGGCCGTACGCCAGCGGTAATCAAGAAAGCAATTGATGAAGAAGGCAAAAAACTGGAAGATTTCCTGATCTAATCAGTTGTTTTGTAGACTCAATAACAAAAATACCCCTTATCGGGTATTTTTGTTTTTATGCTTAATACAACTAACTAAGTTAATTACTGGCTGATGTAAAAAAACACAGAGATTTATATTAACGACTAAGTCGCTTTCATATTCTCATGTGCTAAAGAAGAATTTAACACTGACTTAGTTTTTTATTAACATAAACTGATAAAAAGGAGCTAATCGCTCCTTTTTTATTTCACCATTACGCTGCCTGATAAAAGTCTAAGTACCAATCGACAAAGCGTTTTACCCCTTCCTTCACCGGAGTATCGGGTAAAAAGCCAATTCTATCGTAAAGCTCACTAGAATCTGCGCATGTTGATAACACATCGCCATCCTGAATTTCCATAAAGTTTTTCTTTGCTTCAATTCCTAATGAATCTTCAATCGCTTCAATAAAATCCCCTAGCTTTGTCGGTTGGCCGTTACCAATATTGTAAACACAGTATGGCGCAGAGCTGGCAGATATCTGACCATCTTCGACTAACCAGTTTTTATTGGAAACAGGAATGACAGCTTGTAATCTGATTATAGATTCAACAATATCATCAATATATGTGAAATCCCTCACCATATTACCATGGTTATAAATATCGATTGGTTTGCCTTCTAACATAGCTTTAGTAAATTTAAATAAAGCCATGTCAGGGCGTCCCCATGGCCCATATACGGTAAAAAATCTCAATCCGGTAGTAGGCAGGTGATAAAGATGCGAATAACTGTGAGACATTAGCTCATCAGCTTTTTTCGTTGCTGCATATAAAGAAACAGGGTGATCAACAGAATCATCAGTAGAGAATGGCTGCTTTCTATTTAAACCATATACTGAACTTGAAGACGCATATAATAAATGTTCCACATGATTATGGCGGCATCCTTCAAGAATATTGATATGACCGATGATATTGGCATCAATATATGCCATTGGGTTTTGTATAGAATAACGCACGCCAGGTTGCGCACCCAAATGGATAACTCGCTGAAATTGATGCTTAGCAAACAATTCCGGGATGGCAACTCTATCGGCCAAATCTAATTTTTCAAATTTGAAATTCGAATAAGGGAGTAATAAATTTAATCTCGCCTGTTTTAAATTAACATCATAATAATCATTGAGGTTATCGATACCGACAACCTCATACCCCATATTCAATAATCGCTGGCTAACATGAAAACCAATAAAACCAGCGGAACCTGTAACTAAAAATTTCATATAATAACTCAAATAACCGGATTGATTGAGGCCCCGCGCCCAATTCCATAGTATGTAAATCCACGCGATTGCAGGCGCTCAGGATCATAAAGATTACGTCCATCAAAAATCACTGGCGTTTTCAATGAATCCTTAATCACATCAAAATCAGGCGCTCTGAAGTTTTGCCATTCTGTGCATATAATCAAAGCATCAGCACCTTTTAATGCTGCCTCTTTGGTACCCATTAAAGAAAGATCGTCACGCTGTCCATAAATACGTTGGGCTTCCTGCATGGCCTCTGGATCATATGCCTGTATTTTAGCGCCACATTCCCATAATGTTTCCATCAAGACACGACTTGATGCTTCACGCATATCATCCGTATTAGGTTTAAACGATAACCCCCAAATAGCGAATGTTTTGCCAGATAAATCATTACCAAAATGACGTCTTACAAAAGTAGGCAATTTTGTTTTCTGTTTTTCGTTAACCTGCTCAACGGCCTGAAGAATTTTCGGCGTATATCCAATTTGTTCAGAAGTACGAATCAATGCCTGAACATCTTTCGGGAAACATGAACCACCATATCCACATCCAGGGTAAATAAAGTGATATCCGATGCGTGAATCAGAACCAATTCCCTGACGTACATTCTCAATATCCGCTCCCAATATCTCTGCCAGGTTAGCAATTTCATTCATAAAACTAATTTTGGTTGCCAACATACAGTTAGCTGCATATTTAGTCAGCTCAGCACTGCGAATATCCATGACTATCATGCGATCGTGGTTACGATTAAAGGGTTCATAGAGTTCACGCATTACATCAACGACATTATCGTTATCACAACCAATGATTATGCGTTCAGGTCGCATGCAATCGGCAACTGCTGCACCTTCTTTCAAAAATTCAGGGTTAGAGACAACATCGAACGGAAGTTCTACATTGCGTTCTGCTAATGTTGCTCGCATCACTGCCCTGACTTTATCAGCCGTGCCCACTGGTACTGTTGATTTGTCAACAACGACTTTATAGCCATCCATATTTTCCGCGATGGTTCTGGCTACCGCAGTGACATATTGAAGATCGGCTGATCCATCTTCATCAGGAGGTGTTCCTACTGCAATAAACTGTAATTTGCCATGAGCAATACCGGCTTTGGCATCCGTTGTAAAATTTAAACGCCCTTCTGCATGATTTTTCTTTACCAAAGGCGTCAAACCCGGTTCAAAAATAGGGATCTGACCATTTTTCAGGTTCTCAACTTTTTTTGCATCAACGTCAACACAAAGTACATCATGCCCGACTTCTGCAAACACGGTTGCCTGAACTAAGCCCACATAGCCAATACCAAATACAGTAACTTTCATATCACACCTTAAATCACCAGTAGATTATTTTTCAATCCGATTTTGCAAAGTCATGACCCAATCCGTGAATAATTTACCCAGTTCCTTATGTTTCATGCCATATTCAACAAATGCCTGCATATAACCTAATTTATTACCACAATCGTGGCTACGCCCCTGCAAGTGATAAGCCTCAACAGGTTCTTTTTCCATCAGCATGGCAATTGCATCTGTCAATTGTATTTCATCTCCTGCACCTGGTGCAGTTTTTGCCAATAACGGCCAAATATTTTCAGATAATACATAGCGCCCAACGATAGAAAGATTTGATGGTGCTTCTTCTGGTTTTGGCTTTTCAACAACACGAACAATAGGTTTGCTATCACCCGGTTTTAGTTCTTCACCTAAACAATCGACGATACCATAATCCGAAACACTCTCTACAGGAACTGGTTCAACCAGAATTTGGCTTGCGCCACTATTATTAAAGCGTGATAACATTTCGCTCAAATTATATTTTGACAAATCAGTACTATATTCATCCAAAATAACATCTGGCAAAATCACCGCAAATGGCTCATTACCAATAAGCGGCTTGGCGCATAGCACGGCATGTCCCAACCCTTTTGCAATCCCTTGGCGGGTCTGCATGATGGTCACATGCTTTGGGCAAATAGACTGTATTTCATCTAATAACTGGCGTTTCACTCTTTTCTCAAGAATCGCCTCTAGTTCAAAGCTGGTATCAAAATGGTTTTCTATCGAGTTTTTGGATGAATGTGTAACCAGAATAATTTCATTAATGCCCGCTTTGATACATTCATTGACGACATACTGAATAAGTGGTTTATCCACAAGAGGGAGCATTTCTTTAGGAATGGCCTTCGTGGCTGGTAACATCCGAGTTCCCAACCCGGCAACGGGTATAACAGCCTTTTTTACCTTTTTATTTATTACTGACATTACATTGTCTCCTACTGCTCTGTTGTCACTGAAAAAATCCTTTACAGCTTAAACAATAGCATTAACTCTCTAAAAAAATTGGATGTGTGAAGAAAATCGTACTTGCAAAAATAACGCGCATGAGTATACCAGTTAATTCAACTAGATATACAGCACGAAAACATTTAATCGCACTTCAGTGATTCAATATTTAGTATCACGATAAAATGATACATAAATGTTATAAATCAACTGATAAAGAGATGAAAAAAACAGCAGATTTATTTCTATTATGCTATTAATTACGGAACTTAATATATGTATTTAATCTGGTTGACAACAACAAAATGTTTTCTCTGTAAAGAGTGATATAACTCATAATTTCAAAATCATTTATGATAATCATATTCAAACCCTATTCCACCATGGCGGGCACCTAGCAAGCGTTGCGACGGTTGCCCATATTCGAGTATCATCAGCCAATAATAGCCCGATAGACCTGTACTATTTATTTATTATGCTCTTGCATTTATTATACTTTTACATATCTTTGCAATATTGCTCATATTGACAGCAACCACTTTGAATAATTGGAGTTATTTTGACAAACATGTGTTCCTGCGGCAGTGGTTCACCTTTCACTCATTGTTGTAGCCCCTATCTCGAAAATCATCGCCCTGCTCCAAATGCCGAATCTTTGATGCGTTCCAGATATAGTGCTTATGTTACGCAAAATGCAGACTATCTCATCACTACTTGGCATCCTGATTGTCAGGCTGAAAATTGGCGTACAGAAATAGAGAAAAGTTTCGCGGGCGTACAATGGCTGGGACTAAACGTCCTCGAAACAAGCGAAGGTGAACATAATGACGAGGCCTATGTTGAATTTTCAGCTTGCTTTATTGAACAAGGAAAGCAAGATAGACAATTGATTCATGAGCGTTCGCGTTTTTTGCGCATTGAACAACGTTGGTTTTATATCGATGGCGTTCGCCCTCAGACAGGCCGTAATAGCCCTTGTCCGTGTGGTTCAGGCAAAAAATACAAGAAGTGCTGTGGATAAATCAGTATTTGTATTAAACATGACAATTCACAAGTAGTGAAGAATATTCGGGGATCTCGTAATCCATGCAAAACACAAACATACAAAAAAAAATCTTGCGTACAATCTGTCCTGACGCTAAAGGATTAATCGCAAAAATCACAAATATTTGTTACAAACATCAATTAAATATCGTTCAAAACAATGAATTTGTAGATCATCGTACTGGACGTTTTTTTATGCGCACAGAACTAGAGGGTATTTTCAACGATGAAACACTTCTGGCAGATTTAGATGATGCCCTGCCAGTCGGTTCAAACCGCGAATTAAATACAGCCGGCCGCCGCCGTATCGTTATCTTGGTAACAAAAGAAGCGCATTGTATTGGCGATATCTTAGTAAAAAGTGCTTATGGTGGATTGGATGTTGAAATTGCTGCTGTTATCGGCAATCACACAACCCTGCAACATTTGGTTGAACAGTTCGGTATTCCATTCCATTACATTAGCCATGAAGGTTTAACTCGTGAGCAACATGATGAAGCTCTAATGGCTCAAATTGATCAATATGAACCTGATTATGTTGTGCTCGCTAAATACATGCGTGTTTTAACACCAGCATTTGTTCAGCATTATCCGAACCAAATCATCAACATCCATCATTCATTCTTACCGGCATTCATTGGTGCACGCCCTTATCATCAGGCTTATGAACGTGGTGTAAAAATCATTGGCGCTACTGCTCATTACGTAAACGATAGCTTAGACGAAGGCCCAATTATTACTCAGGATGTAATTAATGTGGATCACACCTATACTGCGGAAGAGATGATGCGTGCAGGGCGAGATGTTGAAAAAAATGTTTTGAGCCAGGCATTGCACTCTGTTTTTTCTCAACGCGTCTTTGTATATGGTAACCGCACTATTATCCTTTAAAAAGTAAGAAGTTATTGGACGTTAGAGCATAATCTGCTCATAAGGTTTAAAAAAACATCGTTCGATACTTTATTTTCAATAAACTACTTTACAGCGGCGGCTTATTTGATATTATGCCGTCCGCTGCTAACGACAGCGAACAATTCAAAATCTGGTGGGGTTCCCGAGCGGCCAAAGGGAGCAGACTGTAAATCTGCCGTCACAGACTTCGAAGGTTCGAATCCTTCCCCCACCACCATCAAAGAATCACCCTTACTTTCACATCACCCAATAATTAAATATATCCTGCTTTAGAGAAGCCCCAAAACCCTTTGAGATTCGAATTGAATACAGCGTAATGATAATCCTATAGCGTATAGAATCACACGAAATGAGATAATGAAATGTATAGTGTGGCGTGCGTGATGTGCTAATCCGAAGGTGAGGAACAAAATGACGAATCACCCTTCCTCACCACCATCAAAAATCTACCCCAAGCCCTGACAAAAGCAATAAATGTGTTTGGGTAAGTACCAATAGCGGAGCTAGGAAATCAGGATGTTCGCTCCGCTTATGTAATCGGCTACTCCATATCGCTAACAGAGTCGATGAAACGATTTAACACGCTTGAATGAGACTTTGATTTGTAGACATAACACTGATTCACTGCATCAGGTCGTGATATTGGAATGAAGCCTAAGCTTTCTCCCTCTTCCAATGCGCCGGAGTGGGAATCTGTAATACAAATATAATCGGTTGACTGAATAAAATTAAGACAGCATTCTATATTGTCCATCTGTCGAATATTGACTTTTTCTCCATTTTTTATCATTTCCTCTTCTAAATTCTTTATCAAATTACCTTTGTAGAGTACGGGATCACATAACCATGTTCTCTTTTTCAGTAATTGAGTAAAGTCCCCATTCACTTCATTCAATAACTCTTTACGGCAGCAGATCCCTAAATTCGGCCCATCAATTTTCCGTACAAGACTGAATCTATCACTAAGTACTTTTTCTGAACTTAAAATTATCGTATTACCCTCATAGTCAACTATTTCATCAATGTTATCATAACTGAAGCGTAATATATTTACTTGAGCATTATTTCTGTCCGCTGCTTTATAAAGCGAAATCAGATGCTTTTTCTTACCCCAATCATGGTATATATTTACCACATTACAAATACTCCCGCTGATGTGTTTCTTTGTAATTTCTTTCTCTTTCAAATAGAGCTCTTTTAGGTCATTATATAACTCCACTCCGTCTTTGGTCAGAATCATCCCAAACTTCTCCCTTTTAAATAAGCGCTTTCCTAACGTCGCTTCAAAGTCTTTAATTGATTTAGCGACTGGGGGAGTAGTACGGTTCATCACTCTTGCCGCCTTGCTTAAAGAACCCATTTCCACCACCGCCATGAATGCTTCTAATTTACGAGAAAAAAACATAATTCACCGTTCCTATGTAACTTGTGGCTAAAATAATTTCCTTGAAATGGCCTTCTCATCAGGTAACCGCTAAATCAAACTTGATATTATGAAGGTACAATTTTGTACAATAAAAATAGATATTTTTCAAATGACATTTATATAAAATGCCAGCCCCTGATGCAATAATGCGGTTTAGATGAACTATATAATTCACCTATATCATGATGAATATTCCACCGTGATTGTAAGCCATTAATAAATATAACCATGACCTACAAGTCCAAATTTCTATCAGAGATTGATTAACTCTTCTACTTTTTCATTAATTAATTTTTGTAACACACAACATAAAATAAATTCAAAGCATAAAAAACCTAACAGAAATTATAATGTCACGTGTTTAATATAACATATTAAAACTAGTGAGGTATCATATATCCATTAATTTATTACTTGTTATTTTTGTGTTTTTTATTATTTATAAAACGATTCAACACTCTAAATTTTGGGTAGCGAGAGTATTATACTCATAATAGTATTACATATAGGAGTAAAATAGCGAAATATCAAGTTAGTTAGGTAAAATTTATTATTTAATAAATAGTTACATCTTTATTTATATCTGTTAACATTAAAAACCAGTATATTCTCAAGGTGATTATAACGATATGAAATTTATCTCATTCAATATTAATGGATTGCGAGCACGCCCCCATCAACTTGCTGCCATTGTTGAACAACACCAACCAGATGTGATCGGATTACAGGAAATAAAAGTTCACGATGAAATGTTTCCCTTAGAAGAAGTGAGCAAACTGGGCTATCACGTCTTCTATCACGGTCAAAAATCACACTATGGTGTTGCCTTGCTTACCCGCCAACAACCCGTAGAAGTTCGCAAGGGTTTCCCTACAGATAATGAAGATGCGCAACGTCGTATCATTATGGCTGATATCGAAACACCTCTCGGTTTATTAACTGTAATCAACGGCTATTTTCCTCAAGGAGAAAGTCGTGATCATCCAGTCAAATTTCCGGCAAAAGAAAATTTTTATCAGGATCTGCAATCCTACTTAGTAAATCACCACACTCCAGAAGCACACATTCTGATCATGGGAGATATGAATATCAGCCCAACTGATCTCGATATAGGAATCGGAGAAAACAATCAAAAACGCTGGTTAAAAACGGGGAAATGCTCTTTCTTACCAGAAGAAAGAGAGTGGATGGAACGCCTTAAAAATTGGGGATTAATCGATACATTCCGGGCTAAACATCCCGAAATCAATGACCAATTCTCTTGGTTTGATTATCGCTCAAAAGGGTTTGATGATAATCGCGGATTACGCATTGATTTGTTGCTTGCCAGCCAGTCCTTAGCAGAACGGTGTATCTCTTCAGGCATTGATTATGCTATTCGCAGCATGGAAAAGCCGTCTGATCACGCTCCTGTCTGGACAGAATTTGAGATATAATTACCAAATTATGAAGCACAGCACCATAATTAATGGTGCTGTGCTATCACGTTTATTACGTCTGATTAGCTTTATCTGCCTTTGTCTTATTCTGACGGGATTTTGTCTGTTTCCCTTTTTTACTTTTTGCAGGAGCAGGAGGTAAGTCCCTGAACGCCTTTAAATTTCGGTATTGTTTTGCCTGCCAAATTAATTGTTGCAACGTCTCCTGAAGAGGCAACATAAAATCCTGATAGCGGAATTGCTTTTCGCTGATTTGCGTCAATCGGGATTCCCAATGTGCTGTCATATCGGGTAATACAGCCATATCCGGTAATACATGGATCAACGCTCGCCCGGCAGGTGTGGCATGAATATAACGTCCTTTTTTATATAAAAACTCCCGCTTAAATAGCAGCTCAATAATCCCTGCCCGGGTTGCTTCCGTACCTAAACCGTCGGTTGCCCTCAGAACCTTTTTCAATGCCTTATCCTGAACAAATCGGGCGATGCCTGTCATTGCAGACAATAATGTTGCATCAGTAAAAGGTCGTGGTGGTTGTGTCTGCCTTTCCACCACTTCCCCCTTCTCACACAAAAGCTCATCGCCCTTAGCAACAATTGGTAATGGAGTACCTTCGTTCTCTTCATCCCGCTCCTTGTTACCAAGCAAAGTTCTCCAGCCCGCTTCTGCTAAAAAACGTGCTTTAGCGATAAATTTTCCACCTGCAATATCAAGTTCAATCGTACATTTACGGAATACTGCATCAGGGAAAAATTGCATCAGATATTGCCGAGCAATTAAGCCATAAATGTGACTTTCATTATCTGTCAAATTAACTTGGCTACTGCGGGCAGTAGGAACAATGGCGTGATGCGCATCAACTTTCTTATCATCCCAACAACGGTTCTTTTTATCCACATCCAAAGCATCTTGAGGAAGCAAATGTGCAGCATGCACTGAAATAGCATTCAGGACCGCATGACGCCCTGCAAAATGTTCTTCTGGTAAATAGCGACAGTCTGAGCGTGGATAAGTAATCAATTTATGGGTTTCATAGAGCCGCTGACAAATATCAAGTACTTCTTGAGCACTCAAACCAAAACGCTTGGCTGCTTCAATCTGCAAGGAAGAAAGCGAAAATGGCAATGGTGCAGTTTCTGATTCCCGTTTATCCTGATAGGCTGTGACACAGGCAGGTTGCCCTGTAATACGCGCTACAACATGCTCTGCTAATGGACGGTGAATTATCCTTCCTTCCTCGTCCTGAAAATCAACGCATGACTCACTTGGCTGCCATAATGCCGTAAACCGCTCTTCATTTGGCGTGACGATATGTGCTTTAACCTCAAAAAAATCTTTCGGTACAAAATGCTCTATTTCTTCATCACGACGAACAACTAACCCTAAAACGGGTGTTTGAACACGCCCAACAGATAACACTCCCTGATAACCTGCATTCTGGCCCAATAACGTATAAGCACGGGTCATATTGATGCCATAAAGCCAATCTGCTCTCGCTCTGGCAAGCGCAGAAACACACAAGGGAACAAATTCCCTGTTGCTTCTCAGACGTTCAATAGCTTTTGTGACTGCCTGAGGATTCAAGTCATTAATCAGGCAACGTTGGACATTTTGCTTTTTTTCCGTATCCAGCGCTAAAAAATCCAGCACTTCATCCACCAGCAATTGCCCTTCACGATCCGGGTCACCTGCATGGACAATTTCGTTCGCCCTTTCCAGTAGGGATTTAATGGTATTGAGCTGCTTAGCCACGTCAGCCCGTGGCTTTAACTGCCATTTTTCAGGAATGATCGGTAAATCAGCCAATACCCAGCGGGCATAACGGGGATCGTAAGCATCTGGCTCAGCCTGCTCCAATAGATGACCAACACACCAGGTAACAAACTGATTATTACCGCACTCTATAAACCCATCCCCACGCCGATGAGGTTTCGGTAACACATCCGCTATGGCTCTCGCTAGGCTGGGTTTTTCTGCAATAAAAAGACGCATGGAATTATTCAATATTTACCTGTAAAAAAATATACTTTAAATACACCATATTATTTCAACAAATTTTCTAAACTTCCCTTACTCGGATAATAGCTTTTAAATGAGCAATTATGGTTATTTATTCAACAATTTCAATTAATGCCCTGTCTGAGCTTGGTTCAGACAATTCACCAATCGCAGTCAAATCAATGTCGTGGTTGCGTGCAATGGCTTTCGCCTCTTTCACGGCATCCGGCAAAATAGCCAGCAATAAACCGCCCGACGTTTGTGGATCACACAGGAGATGGCGTTGACGAACAGTCATCTCTCCTATTAAGTGCCCATAACTGTCAAAGTTGCGCCCCGTGCCACCAGGTACGCAACCTTTTTCAATATAAGCATCAACATCCGGCAATCTTGGTATCTGCGAAAACTTGATCGTTGCCTGAACGCCCGAACCTTCACAAATTTCACTTAAATGCCCTAACAGGCCAAAACCTGTTACATCCGTCATCGCCGTAACACCTTCAATTCCTGCAAAATCTGCGCCTGCTTTATTCAGCTTGCACATGGTTTCTTTCGCAACACCTTGGTGTTCAGGCTGAAGCAAACCTTTCTTTTCAGCCGTAGTCAATACGCCAATACCTAGAGGTTTAGTCAAAAACAGGTGGCTACCTGCCTTTGCCTGATTATTACGCTTCACACGCTCAATATTGATGATACCGGTCACTGCCAAACCAAAAATGGGCTCAGGAGCGTCAATCGAATGCCCGCCAGCAAGGGAAATACCTGCCGCCTGACAAACAGCCCGACCACCCTCAATGACTTTTTGAGCAATTTCCGGGGGTAATTTAGCAATTGGCCACCCCAGAATTGCGATCGCCATTATCGGCTTTCCTCCCATCGCGTAAATATCACTGATGGCATTAGTCGCCGCAATACGGCCAAAATCAAATGGATCATCAACAATTGGCATAAAGAAATCCGTAGTGCTAATGATGCCTGTGCCATTGCCAATATCATACACAGCAGCATCATCACGGGTTTCATTACCCACCAGCAAATTAGGATCGAAAAATTTTGCTTGCTCACTATGCAAGATAGTTTCCAATACCTTAGGAGAAATTTTGCAGCCACATCCGGCGCCATGGCTATATTGAGTCAGACGGATTTCTGTTGACATTGTTGTTCACTCCGTTAGAAGTAACTGACAAATTGTGTTAAGTCTGGCGTTGCTACCTTTACTGGGGCCTTGAGTTCCGGCGTTCCTAAATAGAGGAATCCCACAATTTTGTCATTCTCATTACATCCCAAGCCCGCTTTGACAATGGGATCTTCTGTCCATGAGCCTGAGCGCCATATGCCGCCAAAACCCTGGGCAACAGCCGCCATCTGCATAGCGTGAACAGCACAGCCCGCAGCAACAACTTGTTCCCATGCAGGTACTTTTGCATGTTCAACCACTTTAGCAATAACCGTGATGATCATTGGAGCACGATAAGGTGCATTTTTGGCTTTTTCTTCAACCTCCTTGCCTAATTCTCCCTCAATGGCCGCTTTTTCAAGGAGCGCGCTAAATTTATCAATGCCTTCTCCCTGCATCACAACAAAATGCCAAGGACGCAATGCCCCATGGTCAGGTGCTCTCATCCCTGCGGCCAAAATATGTTGTAATTCATTTCCTTCTGGGGCGGGTGTTGTTAAGCGGGCAATTGAACGACGATTCAACAAAAGTTCCAAAGCATTCATGATTTCCTCCTGAATAAGATAATCTGTCACAAACCAACATTCTCTGTTTATTTGTTAATGAATGAAAGCACAGAAATCGTTTTTTCAACCACTCACGTGATTTCTGGCTGACATTTGCAAATAAGCTGATTAGGATAACCCCATTTGATACCATAACGGGAGACGATATGCGTACTTTATGGAAGTTTATAGCGTCATTATTTAAATGGAGTTGGAAGCTGCTAAATTTCGTTCGCCAACTTATTTCTAATTTTATCTTTATCCTGCTGATTGTTGTCGTTGCCGTTGGCATAATCGCTTACCAGCACCAATCTAATTCTAACGATAACTACCAAGGCGCATTATATGTAGATCTATCTGGTATAGTTCTTGACCGAGTATCCGCTCGCAGCCCGCTTGATCTGTTGGGAAAAAGTCTTTTCGACTCCTCCGGTAAAAGTTCACAGGAAACTTCTGTATTTGACATTGTTGACAGCATTCGTCGTGCCAAAAATGATCCCAAAATTACTGGAATGGTATTAAAGCTGAATAACTTTATCGGTGCAGATCAGCCTTCCATGAGATATATCGGCAAAGCCATCAGCGAATTTAAAGCGGCGGGCAAACCTGTTTTTGCAATGGGTGATGCTTACAGTCAATCACAATATTATTTAGCCAGTTATGCAGATGAAATATACCTGTCCCCACAAGGTACAGTTGATATCCATGGTTTCTCGACTAATCATTTGTACTACAAATCATTATTGGACACGCTGAAAGTTTCTACCCATATTTTTCGTGTAGGAACCTATAAATCGGCAGTGGAACCCTTTTTACGGGATGATATGTCAGAAGAAGCACGTCAAGCTGACAGCCTGTGGCTCAATGAGCTTTGGAATAATTACTTAAATACCATTGCCGCTAACAGGAAGACTTCTGCCGAACAAATATCCCCTGCTGCAACTAACTTCCTTGAAAAATTTCGTAAAGCAGGTGGTGATGCCGCACTGTATGCGTATCAAAACAAGCTGGTCAATTATATTGAGCCACGCAGTACTGTTGAAAATAAAATGAAGGAAATCTTTGGTTGGGATGCGGAACGAAAGCATTTCAACTACATCAGCATCTATGATTATATTGCCCTGAAACCAGTACAAACTCTGGGCAATAATCAAGGTAATATTGCTGTTATTATTGCTGAAGGCGCGATTCTAGATGGTAAAGAAGAGCCAGGCGTAGTAGGAAGTGACACAATTGTGGAGCAGCTACGTGAAGCACGCAATAATCCTGACATAAAAGCGATCGTATTGCGGGTAAACAGCCCTGGTGGCAGTGTCGGTGCATCAGAGGTTATTCGTAGTGAAATTGCAGCCATCCGCTATGGCAATGGAAAAAATAATGGTGAAGGCGCTAAACCTGTTGTGGTTTCAATGGGAGGTTTAGCGGCATCAGGCGGCTACTGGATATCCACCCCGGCCAACTACATCATTGCAGATCCAAATACATTAACAGGCTCTATCGGTGTTTTTGGTATGTTTCAAACATTTGAAAAAAGCCTGAATTATATCGGTGTGAATACTGATGGTGTTTCAACAACGCCACTGGCAGATATCTCCACAACCAAAGGCATTAACCAAATAGCCTCCGATGTAATACAGTTGTCTATCGAAAATGGCTACAGTAAGTTTATCAAACTGGTTGCACATTCACGCAATAAGTCGCTGGATGAAACCGATAAAATTGCTCAGGGACGTGTTTGGAGCGGCTTTGATGCCAAAAAATTTGGTTTAGTCGATCAGTTGGGTGATTTTGATGATGCTGTCAAAAAAGCCTCTGAACTGGCAGGAGTTAAAAACGTATCACTGAACTGGATGCAGCCTGAACTTTCATTCTCTGAAAGAATGATGTTAGGTTTCACTTCATCAGCACAAGCCCTGCTGCCAAATACATTGCAATCAATGTTGCCAGCGCCGTTTTCTCAGGTTGCTCAAGACATGAAAAAACAGGCCGTGTTTTATAACAATATGAATGATCCGCAGCATATTTATACATTCTGTCTGAACTGTGTCGATATCCGTTAAAAAACGACTCATCTATGCCCAATAGATTTCAAGTTGCGTCGCGACGGGTATACATCAAATTTGAAGCCTGATTTCACGATCAGGCTTTTTTTATTCCCCATACTCCCTATAATCCGGCTAAATATTTTTATTGAGACGTGATCATGCAGAAGAAATCTATCTATGTTGTTTACACTGGCGGCACAATCGGGATGCAGCATTCTCCTAATGGGTACATTCCTGTCTCCGGCCATTTGCAACAGCAACTCGCAAAAATGCCTGAATTCCACCGCCCAGAAATGCCAACATTTACGATCCGTGAACATCAACCTCTGATTGACTCTTCTGATATGAGCCCTGATGACTGGGGCATTATCGCAAATGATATCCACCAAAATTATCATGACTATGACGGCTTTGTTATTCTGCATGGCACCGACACCATGGCTTTCACTGCCTCAGCGCTTTCTTTCATGCTTGAGAACCTCAACAAGCCGGTTATTGTGACAGGGTCACAAATTCCTTTAGAAGCACTACGTTCTGATGGTCAGACAAACTTACTTAACGCCTTGTACCTTGCAGCAAACTACCCTATCAACGAAGTCAGCCTGTTTTTCAACAATAAATTGTTTCGTGGAAACAGAACAGTTAAAGCCCACGCTGATGGCTTTGATGCCTTTTCATCCCCTAACTGTTCACCATTAATGGAAGCAGGCATTAATATTCGCACCTTCAAAACAAGCCCCATACCTGTCAAGCACAGCGAATTTGTCGTCAATTCGATCACATCGCAACCGATTGGTGTTGTAACCATCTATCCAGGTTTATCCAGCCAAGTGGTAGAAAACATCCTGATGCAACCGGTTAAGGCATTGATTTTAAGATCATATGGAGTTGGCAATGCCCCGCAATGTACCTCTTTGCTAAAAACATTAAGAGAAGCGACCGAGCGAGGAATTATCGTGGTTAATTTGACTCAATGTATTTCTGGCCGGGTCAATATGGAGGGATATGCTACCGGTCACTCACTGGCTGCATCAGGTGTTATCAGCGGTTATGACATGACTTTCGAGGCCGCCTTGACGAAATTGCACTACTTATTGAGCCAATCTTACACACCCGAAGAAATTCGCTACCTGATGCAGCAGAATTTGCGCGGTGAATTGAGCTATTCAGATGATTAATCAAAAGATAAATCGAGAAATATGATGAAAACAGCATTATTACTTATCGA
Source organism: Xenorhabdus sp. PB62.4 (assembly GCF_014467285.1). Classification (NCBI taxonomy): domain Bacteria; kingdom Pseudomonadati; phylum Pseudomonadota; class Gammaproteobacteria; order Enterobacterales; family Morganellaceae; genus Xenorhabdus; species Xenorhabdus sp. PB62.4. The sequence continues at coordinate 83,425 of NZ_NKHR01000014.1, forward strand.
TCTGCAAAATGATTTCTGTACCGGGGGCGCACTGGCGGTTAAAGAGAGCGAGACTGTCATTAAAGTAGCGAATGAAGTTATCGCCCTCTGTCAGGAAAATAATAGCCAGAAGAATCATATTGCTATTATTGCCAGTCAGGATTGGCACCCAACAAACCACATGAGTTTTGCCGTAAATTCCGGGCAAAAAATGGGGGAATTAGGTGAGCTTAATGGCATTCCCCAAATATGGTGGCCGGTTCACTGTGTACAGGGGCAATTTGGAGCAGAATTTCATCCTTTATTGAACCAATCTGCTATCCGGGAAGTTTTCCAAAAAGGCGAGAATCCCCAGATAGATAGTTATAGTGCATTTTTCGACAATGACCATAAAAGCGAAACTCAACTACATGAATGGCTGGCTGAACATAATATACAACGCTTACTTGTATTGGGCATTGCTACTGATTACTGCGTTAAATTTACTGTACTTGATGCTCTGGCTCTCGGCTACGAGACCTATGTGATTACAGATGGTTGTCGTGGTGTCAATATTCAGCCTGATGACAGCCAGCATGCCTTTGAGGAAATGGCATCCAAGGGTGCTAAATTAATCTCACAAAGCGAAATAGTATCGATTTTGTAAACACCAAAAGTCGCCTCGTCCTTGGCTAAAAATAATTTTAGCCAAGGACGAGGTTTTTATTTCGATTCAATTCATATCAGTCTTCTGATTGTGGTTTTAATTTTGCAACCATTTCAGACTGGAATGTCGCTTTTAGCTCTTGTTTACTTTTGACAGTAATTTGGCCATCTGTGCCAATCGTCATATGTTCAGGATCATGATTATACCTGGCTTGCCAAAGCATCACCGCCTGTAAACTATGTTCTTTCTGTTCTGGCGTAAGCGGTACGCCATCCTGCCATTTTCCTAATTCGACAGCCTGAACCAATCGCTGATAAATTTCGGGTGTCATGGCAGAGATTAAATCATCCAACTTCATTAATATTCCTTAACGGCTACATGGCTACTTTATATTATTTACACGATGACACTGAGCATTACTATAAGCCGACACTATTTCAATTAATATAATTGCAAATTAACAACATAATTTTAACACTAAAGCTGAATCGTTTCTTTTGCACTATTAACCCAGTAGTTTCACCTGAGTTCAAAAAGCAGCCTTAAATGACATTAACCTGCTGTTTCTTCGCCTGTTTCTTTATCGATAAAACGCAATGCTGCTGAATTAATGCAGAAACGTTCCCCTGTCGGTTTGGGGCCATCGGGAAAAACATGCCCTAAATGGGCCTGACAATGGCTACAACGCACCTCTATCCGGTGCATATTATGTGAATAATCATCAAGGTAAGTGATAGAATCATCATTGATTGGCTGGTAAAAACTCGGCCATCCGCATCCGGAATCAAATTTAGTCTCTGAAACAAATAATGGCTGGCGACAACACAGGCAATGGTAAATACCACTTTTTTTGTTGTGCAGTAGTTTTCCTGAAAACGGCGGCTCAGTGCCAGCTTCTTGTGTAACATGGCGCTGCATTGTACTAAGCTGTTCTATAGAAAGGGAAATATTTTGACTTTTAGCCATGATGACCACCTTTTAAGGCCAATATTTTCAATAAAAAATCATCGAAAACAACAAAAAATCAACATAAACATGTTAAAACGCATTCTAACCCATTCAACACAGCAATTTACCTTACTAATTGTGATAAGTCTCACATATCTAACCGATGGTAACTTTAAATATCTCCCTATACCCCGATAATGGTGTGCGTAGAGCTTGTCCCGGCCGTATAACAATCGTTCAAGTAGTGATTATTAAATTGATCTTTTTCAATTGTTGACACGATTCCGCTTGACGGCTGGCAAGATTTTGGTAACTTTAGAAACAACTTTTAATTCACTAAAAAATAGCTGGTGGAATACTATGACTATCAAAGTAGGTATTAACGGTTTTGGTCGTATCGGCCGTATTGTTTTCCGTGCTGCACAAGAGCGTTCAGATATTGAAATCGTTGCTATCAATGATCTGTTAGATGCAGAGTACATGGCTTACATGCTGAAATACGATTCAACCCATGGCCGCTTCAACGGTACTGTTGAAGTTAAAGAAGGTCAGCTGGTTGTTAACGGCAAAACCATCCGCGTTACATCTGAAAGAGACCCAGCTAACCTGAAATGGAACGAAGTGGGTGTTGACGTTGTTGCAGAAGCAACAGGTATCTTCCTGACTGACGAAACTGCACGTAAACACATCGCTGCGGGCGCGAAAAAAGTTGTGCTGACTGGCCCATCCAAAGACAACACGCCAATGTTCGTAATGGGTGTCAACCACAGCGCTTATGCAGGTCAGGATATTGTTTCTAACGCATCGTGCACCACTAACTGTTTGGCTCCACTGGCTAAAGTTATCAATGACAAATTTGGCATCGTTGAAGGTTTGATGACAACTGTTCACGCAACAACTGCAACTCAGAAAACTGTTGACGGTCCTTCTGCGAAAGACTGGCGCGGTGGCCGTGGTGCAGCTCAGAACATCATCCCATCTTCTACTGGTGCAGCAAAAGCAGTAGGTAAAGTTATCCCAGAACTGAACGGTAAACTGACGGGTATGTCTTTCCGTGTTCCTACTCCTAACGTTTCTGTTGTTGACCTGACTGCTCGTCTGGAAAAACCAGCAACTTACGCAGAAATCTGTGACGCAATCAAAGAAGCAGCAGAAGGCGAGTTAAAAGGCATCCTGGGTTATACTGAAGACGACGTTGTTTCTACCGATTTCAACGGTGAAAAACTGACTTCTGTATTTGATGCAAAAGCAGGTATTGCCCTGAACGACAACTTTGTAAAACTGGTTTCTTGGTATGACAACGAAACAGGTTACTCAAACAAAGTTCTGGATCTGATCGCTCATATTTCTAAGTAATCGAGCTTTCTCCATATTCAAAAGCCACCTGTTTACGGGTGGTTTTTTATATTCCCAAATTTATATTTTCAGAACATTGAGCTATTCTTGAGCCTTAGCACCACTACTCATTCAAGATGTTACCTATTCAGGTTTACATAAGGTTATGGCAAATGCTTGATAAAATTTTTTCATTACCGATTGTAGAACAGATATCCCCTTATATCAGTCAACGAAACATCGACGGCTTTCCCTTGATTGTTGTTTCCCATCCTAAAGTACGCGGTGCGATTAGCATTCAAGGGGCACATTTGCTCACATGGCAGCCTGGTGGTGAAAAACCCGTATTATGGTTAAGTGATCAAACTGCCTTTAGAGCAGGTACAGCAATTCGTGGTGGGATTCCCATCTGTTGGCCCTGGTTCGGTCCAGTTTCGGCTCCCAGCCACGGATTTGCCCGAATACTGCCCTGGGAGCTCAAAGCACACCATGAAAACGAAAATGGCGTTATTTTGACATTCACTCTCCAGAGTAGCGCTTATACTCATAAATTATGGCCACATGAATTCACGCTAATTGCCCGCTTTAAATTAGGGGAAACCTGCGAAATAGAGCTGGAATGTCACGGTGAATATCAAGCTACTGGCGCCCTTCACTCTTATTTCAATGTCAGTGACATCAATCAAATTCGAGTCAGTGGGCTTGGTGCTCATTTTATTGATACTATTACAGACAGAGAAATGTACGCCCATGAAGATTTAATTTTTAAGGGACGAACAGACCGCATTTATACAGAGCCAGACGATTTCAGTTTATTGAGAGACTCCCTGTGGAAGCGAACGATTGAAATACACCATTACCACCATAGCGATGTAGTATGCTGGAACCCTGGCGCTGAACTTTCCAATAATATGAAAGATATGAGTCGGGAAGGTTATAAAAATATGGCCTGTATCGAAACTGCACGTATCAATAACCCATTGCATCCCAGAAATAGCGATCCAGATAGGTTGTCTGTTATTATTCGCTGCCGAAAAATTCCTGATGGTTATTAAATAAAAGTAATGAAAAGCTGAACTTTGCAATTGTTATGGCAAAGTTCAGCTTTTCAGTAGCTATCTGGAAGGAAAATCAAAACGTATAAGTAATACCGGACCAAATAATACCGGAGTATGAACGATTGATCATCGGACTATCTTTAATTTGATGAGGTAAGTATTCGACACGCCCTGCCATGAAGGCTGTCCAACTTTCATTAAGAGAATAATAACCAGATAATTCAAAATAAGGACTCCAGCTATCTCCTGGTGTGTATTCAGCTAACCCACTACGTGCCGACTCTCTTTTTGTTATGCCATAGCTATAGCGGTTCTGTTTTTTACTATCCCAAATTACACCAATGCCAGGCTTCAATACCCAATCACCTTGCTCAATACTATATAAATAGGAAAAGTCCGCTCGGATCCCCTTACTCTCTCCTAACATATCAGCAGCAACAGAAGCACGCAGTGTTCCCCAGTCTTCATGATGCTGATAAGTAAAGCCACCCATCATCGTGTCACGACGGCGATCCAACTTCTTCATTTGTTCATTTTTACTATCTTTGGGATGAAAGGCTTGCGGAGAATAAAAGACATCAACAGAGAGTTCATCTTTGGGTTGATTCCAGAGGTAATAACCAGCGGTCAACGTATGAAAATAAAAGTTTTCACTTTCATAAGAAACCATAGGAACGGGCAGAAAATTATCCTGCGCTTTCGCGCCCTTGTAAGGTTTAGCCTCATACACTGCCGACAAACCAACAGACCATTCACCAGCATATGTCACAGAAGAAAATAAGCACAGACCAGCTACAGCAACAAATACCTTATTTTTATTCATATTAAGTTATTTCCACTTTAATGAGTCTTTGTTAATTTAGTTTCCTGTAAAACAAATAGCTAAAAAACATTCGTATTAAAAACAAACACCAATATGCAAGGGTTGAAAAAGATCCCGCTGCATCTCAGTTTAACGATTAATCATACAGTATTAGATATATTTTGTGCTGCCCGCCACTCTGAAAAAATCACATCAAATATTGTGATCAGCACAGTTACTCAAAAATAAAAACTATCCAACGAGACAATTTATTAGGCATAAAATAATTAGGAATAGAATAATTTGACATAGAATAATCCAGAGAAAGCAAAATCCTCTGGATTATTTCAGCGATATAAGACTATTCAAAATACTTTAACCGAACAACATTACTTCCTCAGAAGATGGTATTCCGTTAAGAATAAGAAATTAAGTAACAGTGACAGGGACTCTTTTCGCTAAAGCACACAGGAGTTCATATCCAATAGTGCCTGCCGACTCGGCAACTTCATCCACTGGTAGTTTTGTTCCCCACAATTCGACAGTACTGCCTATGTTTGCCTGTGGGCATGGAGTCAGATCAACGGTCATCATGTCCATTGATATAGCGCCCAATAATTGAGTACGGATACCATCAACTATGACAGGGGTTCCCGTTGGAGCATGTCTCGGATATCCATCCGCATAGCCACATGCTACTGTGCCTACACGCATGGGTTTCTGAGTTGTATAGCGGCTGCCGTAGCCAATTTTTTCCCCTTTGGGAAGCTCGTGGACCGCAATGATTTCACTTTGCAACGTCATAGCTGGTTTCAATCCAATATCCGCAATATCACGCCACTTTCCGCTTGGAGATGCACCATAGAGAATAATGCCCGGACGAACCCAATCGCCATGTGTCTTCGGATACCACAAGACAGCGCCAGAGTTCGCCAAACAATGAGGAAGTGAGTTCATTTGCAAGCGTTCAACAACCGCAAATTGTTCATTAACACCAACCCCATTATCAGAATTGGCAAAATGAGTCATTAAAGTCACTGAATTGACGTTTTTAATCCCTCTCGCTTTTGAAACTACCTGCGGAAATTCTTCTGGTGTGAATCCTAACCGATTCATACCACTATTAAGTTTCAAATAGATATCAATGGGATTGTCCAACCTGGTTTTTTCTATCGCCTCAAGATGCCAATGACTATGTACTGCGGTTGTCAGACGATACTCATTAATAATGTCTAAATCCGATGGTTTGAAAAAACCTTCCAATAATAGGATTGGTCCCTGCCATCCTTGTTCTCTTAAATAAATAGCTTCATTCATATCGAGCAGTGCAAACCCATCTGTCTGTATGAGTGATTGCCATATTCTGTCCAATCCATGCCCATACGCATTCGCTTTCACTACCGACCAGACTTTACTGTTACCCACCCTTTGGCGAATAACCGATAAATTATGGTGGAATGCTTCGAGATGGATCGTTGCCAAAATAGGACGTGGCATAACGACCCCTTTTCTATGATTTATGCAGTATGTAAGTGAGGCTTCATTGGAAGCACTTTTATATTGAACCCATTAATATATCTAAATACAGAGAGATCATCTGCCGCAATATCAGGTTTCTTGCCTGAAATTAAATCAGCCAATAATTTTCCTGAACCACAAGCCATTGTCCAGCCTAGTGTTCCATGCCCGGTATTTAAATATAGATTCGAATATTTGGTTGGGCCAACGATAGGCGTCCCATCTGGCGTCATCGGACGTAAACCCGTCCAGAATGAAGCTTCTTCAATCTTGCCACCATTGTAGTAAAGATCTTGCACAACCATCTTCAGGGTTTCACAGCGATTTTGAAGAACGTCCAAATTAAAACCGACAACTTCTGCCATACCACCGACGCGAATACGATCATCAAAACGGGTAATGGCAATTTTGTACGTTTCATCAAGCGCCGTTGATACAGGTGCCCTTGATTCATCCATAATCGGCATCGTTAATGAATAGCCTTTCATTGGATAAACCGGAATTTTGACGAGATTTTTCAATATTTCAGTGGAATAAGAACCCATCGCCACCACATAATGATCAGCAGTCATCATGCCATCATCACATTGAATACCCGATACTTTATGCCCATCCACCAAAATCTGCTTAACGTGCTTATTAAAAATAAATTTCACGCCTGCATCTTCTGCCATTTTTGCCAATCGCTTGGTAAAAATCTGGCAATCACCCGTTTCATCATTTGGTAATTGCAACCCGCCGGTCAGTTTATGGAAAGTATGGGCAAGAGCGGGTTCCACAGTTGCTAATTGTTCGGCAGTCAATAACCGATAAGGCACCCCTTCTTGCTCTAACACAGCAATATCATTGGCAGCATTATCAAATTGCTTAGCTGTTCTGAACAGTTGCAGCGTTCCTCCCTGACGCCCTTCATATTGGATACCGGTATCTGCCCTTAATTGCTTAATACAGTCCCGGCTATATTCTGCCAAACGTACCATTCTGCTTTTATTCATAGCGTAATGGCTTGCATCACAATTACGCAGCATTTCCCACATCCAGCGTAATTGAAACAATGAACCATCAGGACGAATAGCCAAAGGTGCATGTCGTTGAAATATCCACTTTATTGCTTTAAGTGGGATCCCAGGAGCTCCCCAAGGTGTCGCGTACCCTGGTGATATTTGACCAGCGTTACCGGCACTCGTCTCTTCAGCGGCACTATTCTGGCGGTCAATGACAATAACTTCATGACCTTCCTGCGCAAGATACCACGCACTGGTTACGCCAATAACGCCACTGCCTAAAATAAGAACCTTCATTTTGCACTCCGTTGGTGAATCATTCTCACAAGCATAATATGCTAAAGATAAAAATCCAATACAGAATAATAGGCTGAAACATAATTAATCAACTTTTAGGATTCAAGTCACAACTTCATTACAAACTCAAGATAAGGCATTTATTTGCAATGAATGCAGAAATTCATAAATTTTAAATTAAATCAATAAAATAATATGGAATTAAATTCTACCAACCCCCTCTAACCTTCATCTTTCAAAGTGATTTTTGCGGCAAAAAAGAAACATTAAATTCACAATGCAAAATTACATTAAAAACCAACAAAAACAAAAAATACAAAATAAAATCTCGATCAAATATTCATTGGGTAGAATAATAATTTAAAAAATTGAATTATACAGTTGGATGAATTTTCAGCGTTAATTAAGGAGCCAAAAACATAAAGGTGTAAATAAGTTCAGAAAGAACTGGCAAGAAAATACAGAGCATTAGCTAAAACAGTATGTCTTGGGATAATGACCTTATTCATGCGATAAGCGCCAACTTTTTAATCTATTGATTTATAATAGCTTTCATCTATGTATCAAACACGGTCATTTTCGGCACGTCTAATAAAATATATGAACTCAGGCATCTATTGGCAGTTTTTTACTCTAAAACTCATCTCAAAATCAAAGTGACAAAAATTTTATAGCTACAAAAGTAAAAGGTTGTACGCTCGTATTAAAGGCATACTCAATGAGCATTAATTAAATACTTATCGAATATCTATTAAATATCAATAAAGTATCAAATGGATAACCCGCCAGCTTTGCTGCTTCAGCGACCGGAACTAGAAGCTGTGGTAGTTAAGATGGTTTATGGGAATTTGGTGGCTACAATCATAGTTATGAGGAGGGTTCTGATCCTGATGATGAATTGACCAAGGATGGTGTTTATATATATCCAGCATTATACCCATTGAGCAAGACAAAGCAAGCTGTCGCCTTGGTTTCGAAATGGGGAACGGCATATGCTGGCGGTGGTCGTGAAAAAGAATATGCTGATTTTATGATGATTAATAATGATGGTTCATATGAAGCGGCATTTAAAAATATTCATTTTTCATCAAGGGAAATGATAATGGCTTGCTTTTCTGAAGATGATTATGCAAAAAACTTGCATTGTCATGATGAAGGATGGAGCATCTTGAATCTGAAGTTCATTGATGATGGTAAAGAGTACTACTCATATAAATTTATAACAAAGTCATATGGTTGGCCTTCATTTACAGACGAGTCATCAATTAATGTTGAGACAAATGAAAACATTGCGTACCCATTCCAGCCATAATCTACTGAATAACCATGGATCTATATATGACGATAATTTGAAGAATATTTGAAACTGTTATCAAAATAGCATGTGAGTGGTTCTGTCACATTAAGCCCTGTTTGGATAATATAGCTTTTCAAGTAATTGTGTAATTGATTGTTTTTGGTATGTTTGATTTACCAACTAAAACAGGTGGTAAAATGGATGATGAAGAATAAAAAAACAACCCCTACCCCTCATGATGCCACGTTCAAAGGGTTTATGGCTCGGATCGAGAATGCCCGTGATTTTTTTGACATTCATCTGCCGGATAAAATCAAAAAGCTGTGTGATTTTAATACCTTAAGGCTGACTAATTCTTCATTTATTGACAGCCAGTTACGTTCAAGAATGTCCGATGTGCTCTATTCGGTGAAAACCCAACAGGGCGACGGTTATATTTATGTGCTGGTTGAACATCAGTCCACGCCCGATAAGATGATGGCATGGCGAATGATACATTATGCTTTTATGGCGATGAATCAGCATTTGCAGCAGGGAAATAAGGAATTGCCGCTGGTTGTACCCGTTTTGTTTTATCATGGCGATACCAGCCCTTATCCGTTCCAACAGGTCTGGACGCAATGCTTCTCATTGCCTAAACTGGCGGAGGAAATGTACTTCAACCCGTTTCCGCTGGTTGATGTGACCGTTATTGATGATAATGAACTGGTCAGTCACCGCAAAATCGCCGTGATGGAGCTGGCGATGAAGCACAAGAATTTGCGTGAGGGTTTTAAAACGGTGACTACTCTGTTAGCTCATGCCCTCAAACATAACTATAATAGTGATAACGATGTTGTGACTATTCTGAACTACCTGTTTGTGACGATGGATTCGCCACATTTTGAACAGGTGATCCAGCAACTAATAGAACAGGCAGAGAGTCATCAGGAGGTCATCATGAGTATTGCACAACGATTGCAGGAAAAAGGGCGGGAAGAAGGTATTCAACAGGGGATGTTGCAAGGTATGCAACAAGGTATGCAACAAGGTATACGGCAAGGTGAAAAACAGGCCTCAGTTAATATTGCCCGTACCCTCTTAAAAAATGGCGTCAGTATTGAACTGGTTATGGAAAGTACCGGCCTGAGCCGTGATGAACTGCTTTCCCTGCAATAATACTTCTTTTCTTCTTGTTGTCTTTTTACCCGCTTTTCAGGGCGGGTAAGTGCAGACGGCCTGCAAACGAAAACCGTTCTACCTGCAATCAATAGCGGTTCGGGACCCAAATTAGCTGAGACTGACGATGGTAGTTCTCGAAAAAACAACAGAGGCTATTTATTGAAGCGTTAAGTCATGTAACCAAGGCAGAACAATCCTGATAAGAAAAAATGAAGAATAAAAAAACAACCCCTACCCCTCATGATGCCACGTTCAAAGGGTTTATGGCTCGGATCGAGAATGCCCGCGATTTTTTTGACATTCATCTGCCGGATAAAATCAAGAAGCTGTGTGATTTTAATACCTTAAGATTGACTAATTCTTCATTTATTGACAGCCAGTTACGTTCAAGGATGTCCGATGTGCTCTATTCGGTGAAAACCCAACAAGGTGACGGTTATATTTATGTGCTGGTTGAACATCAGTCCACACCGGATAAAATGATGGCATGGCGAATGATACATTATGCTTTTATGGCGATGAATCAACATTTGCAGCAGGGAAATAAGGAATTGCCGCTGGTTGTACCCGTTTTATTTTATCATGGCGATACCAGCCCTTATCCGTTCCAACAGGTCTGGACGCAATGCTTCTCATTGCCTAAACTGGCGGAGGAAATGTACTTCAACCCGTTTCCGCTGGTTGATGTGACCGTTATTGATGATAATGAACTGGTCAGTCACCGCAAAATCGCCGTGATGGAGCTGGCGATGAAGCACAAGAATTTGCGTGAGGGTTTTAAAACGGTGACTACACTGTTGGCTCATGCCCTCAAACATAACTATAATAGTGACAACGATGTTGTGACTATTCTGAACTACCTGTTTGTGACGATGGATTCGCCACATTTTGAACAGGTGATCCAGCAATTAATAGAACAGGCAGGGAGTCATCATGAGTATTGCACAACGATTGCAGGAAAAAGGTCGGGAAGAAGGTATTCAACAGGGAATGTTGCAAGGTATACGGCAAGGTGAAAAACAGGCCTCAGTTAATATTGCCCGTACCCTCTTAAAACGTGGTGACAGTATTGAACTGGTTATGGAAATTACCGGCCTGAGCCGTGAAGAACTGCTTTTCCTGCAATAACACTTCTTTTCTTGTTGTTGTCTCCTTACCCGCTTTTCAGGGCGGGTATATAGAACATGACTATGTAACCGGGGAGAACAAGCGTCATCAACAACGCATCAAGTCAAAGAATAATATAAAAAGTATAATCAGCCGAAATGTGCTTCTGTTAATTCATTGATCATGGCACTTTGCATACCATGCCAGATAATCCCACTGTCTTTACCATAATTACGCACACAATCCATGATTTTGTCATACGATTGTTCCTGACACAGTAAACCCAACTGTTGGTAGAAATTCATTGCCAGCTTACGTGCTTCAGGGCTGGAGAAATAATAACGACCAACACGGGTATATAACCCTTTCAGTCCATTAATAATCAAACCATAGATCGGGTTGCCTGATGCGAAGGCCAAGCCACGGAAAATATTATAATCCACAGAACTGAAAGACTCGGCGGTATCTTCCACATTTTCTTTTTCTGCCAGAACTTCCAGTGATTTTTCAGGATTATGTCTGAACGCAGTACGAATAAAGATAGCGGCGATATTCGTTCTCACCGCCAATAAATTGTCGATTAACTGGGGAACGCGATCATGATCAAGACGCGCCAAGGTTTCCAGAATATTAAGACCGGATGTTTCCCAGAAGTTATTGACCTTTGTTGGTTTTCCATGCTGAATAGTCAACCAGCCATCACGGGCAAGGCGCTGCAACACTTCACGCAAAGTCGTACGGGTGACACCGATCAATTCAGATAATTCACGCTCTGCTGGCAGTATGGAACCGGGTGGAAAGCGATTATTCCAAATACTTTCAATGATATACTCTTCCGCAAAACTCGCAGGACTTTGAGCCTTAATTACCATAATTTTAATTATTCCAAAGCAGTTTTCTTGGCTAATAATAGCTGTTGATCATACCAGAATGTGTTTGTCCGACATAGTTACCTGGTAAATAAACCGTGAAAGAGTGAAAGGGTTCATAAAAAACTCAGTCATTCACGGATTAATTATGCGCTGATACCCTTAAATTGCTATCGTGTTGAGCGTACTATGGCTTAGTTTTGGATTGTCCAGATTTGGCGATTTAGATTTATTCCACGTATCTACTAAAGAGGAATGTTAACAATAATGGAAATCAGTATACGACGTGCAGTGGTGAAAAACTTTCTCGGCAATTCGCCGGATTGGTACAAACTGGCTATCATTGTCTTTCTTATCATCAATCCACTGGTTTATTTTTTTGTCAGCCCTTTTATTGCTGGCTGGATGCTCGTTGTTGAGTTTATCTTCACTCTGGCAATGGCATTGAAGTGTTATCCTTTGCAACCCGGCGGGTTACTTGCCATTGAAGCCGTCATCATCGGAATGACTTCGCCAAAACAGATAGGCCATGAAATCAGCAACAATCTGGAAGTCATTTTACTCTTGATTTTCATGGTTGCGGGTATTTATTTCATGAAACAGCTCTTGCTGTTTGTTTTCACGAAGCTGTTATTAAGCATCCGCTCCAAGAAAATGCTGGCACTGGCGTTTTGCCTGGCAAGTGCTTTTTTATCTGCCTTTCTTGATGCCCTGACCGTCATTGCTGTTGTGATCAGTGTTTCAGTCGGATTTTATGCCATCTACCACCAATTCCTTTCCCAAAATGGCAGTTCTGAACTCAATGACGATAAATTCATTGATAGCGAAGATAAAAAGCAGACACTGGAACAGTTTCGTGCCTTTCTGCGCAGCCTGATGATGCACGCAGGTATTGGTACTGCTCTGGGTGGCGTAATGACCATGGTCGGTGAGCCACAAAACCTGATTATTGCCAAGCACGTTGGCTGGGATTTTGTCACCTTCTTTATTCGTATGTCACCAGTCACCGTTCCGGTGTTTGTTTGTGGCCTGCTGGTTTGTTTGCTGGTTGAACACTTTAAACTGTTTGGTTACGGCGCTGAATTACCGGAACGTGTTCGCTCAGTGTTAGAAGACTATGACCAGAAAGCCAGTGAAAAGCGTACCCGTCAGGAAAAAGTTCAGCTCGCCGTGCAGGCGTTAATTGGCATTTGGCTGATTGTGGCACTGGCTTTCCATTTAGCCGAAGTGGGCTTGATTGGCCTGTCAGTGATTATTCTCACGACTGCACTCTGTGGTATCACTGAAGAACACGCCTTGGGTAAAGCATTCGAAGAAGCCCTGCCGTTTACTGCATTGCTAACGGTATTCTTCTCTGTGGTTGCCGTGATTGTTGACCAACAACTGTTTACGCCATTCATTCAATTTGTCTTGCAGTCTTCGCCGGCTTCGCAGCTTTCCTTATTCTATCTGTTCAACGGCTTGCTTTCTGCTGTTTCTGATAACGTCTTCGTTGGTACGGTGTATATTAATGAAGCTCTGACCGCCCTGAAAAACGGTCTGATTTCACAACAACAGTATGAATATTTGGCAGTTGCCATCAATACAGGAACTAACTTGCCTTCTGTCGCAACACCCAATGGGCAAGCCGCTTTCCTGTTCTTACTGACTTCTGCCCTGTCTCCGTTGATTCGTCTCTCTTATGGCCGCATGGTGATGATGGCACTGCCTTATACTATTGTGATGACATTAGTCGGTTTGCTGAGCGTTGAGTTTTGGTTGGTTCCTGCCACTGAATATCTCACCAAACTGGGTTTGATTGCACCGCTATAACTGTTAACAGAATTGACTGTTGTATCCTGCCGGATAATGTGTAAGACCACACTATCCGGTTTTTTGTTAACGTTCTTCCTGAAAAAATAGCGCAGTTGACTTTAATTTTATTTTTTTATGGCGGATGAAAAGGCACAATAAGCCAATTATTTATCTTTAATAAATGGGAAGAACAAAAATGTTCCAGTTTTTAAAACAGCGTTCCCAAGGGCGAGGTGCATGGCTATTAATGGCGCTGACAGCTCTTATCTTAGAAGCCACCGCACTCTATTTTCAGCATGTTATGCAGTTACAACCTTGTGTTATGTGTATTTATGAGCGTGTTGCCCTGTTTGGTATTTTGGGAGCGGCATTGCTTGGCACCATTGCCCCTAAAACCCCTTTGCGCTGGCTGGCAATATTGTTATGGATTTACAGCGCATGGCAAGGATTGCAACTGGCATGGGATCACACCATGATGCAGTTACACCCTTCTCCCTTTAATACCTGCGATTTCTTTGTCAGTTTCCCGTCCTGGTTGCCGTTGCATGAGTGGCTGCCTTCGGTATTTCAGGCCTATGGGGATTGTTCGGTGAAACAGTGGGAATTGTTAACACTGGATATGCCGCAATGGCTGATTGGTATTTTTGCGGCTTATTTAGTGGTGGGTGTGTTGGTGTTAGTGAGTCAGGTTTTTCGGATTAAGAGTAGGTACTGAGAATAAAAACTGCCCCTTGGTTTTGGCAGGGATAACGTTAGGGGCAGTTTTAAATTGAACAACTACACTTAAAAGTTCCTGAAATTGGGCGTCTTAATCATAACCATCCACCAAATCTCAAGTAATTCACTTCTCCTCAGATAAACTCCAACTAATTAGAATCACGACATGCAACGAACCGATTACTAGCATCATTACCATTAATTACTGAACCATCCCAAAGACTAACTAAGGTTCGATTTCCATCAGAACCAATAGTGGATGAGTAATATTGCCAATCTGTAGGCCAGCCATATCTCTTATATATCTCATCATTTGGATGGTTGTTATATAAATCAACTAATAGTTTTTGACTTGGCAAAATTTTATTTTTTCTAGTACAGGGGGTGTTAGCTATACTAGCTTTAAAATATGCCCAATCCTCATTATCCAAAGTTCCATCCTCGTCTTTACTTCCAGGATATTCCTTATGTAATGGAGTCCGATAAAATTTTATTCCATTAAGTTCGATATATTCAGCCATATGCCCCCAATAATTAGCCACCGATACATCAGGGCTGGTAATCACCGTAAAGGTAACATCCTGTGATTTCTCACTTGTAACCCCCTGCGCTGTCACTTTCAACGTTGTCTTCACCCCTTTCCCATTAGAATCAGTCATCTTGATTACAAGCTCACCATGCTCATCCGTATGACCAGAATATGTATTCCCTTGTCCTTTAGATAAAACCCCCTTCTGCACTTCCAGTTCTGCGGTAGGTGTTTCTTTGGCTTTCTGATAACGACTGACCGCAGACAGATTAATGGTCACCGGTACACCACCAATCGGTTTTTTATCCTTTTGGGTTTTGATCGTTAACTCAATCGGCTCAGCGATATTATCAACCAGATCGATTTTGGCTTTGGCGGTGGTTTTATCCGCATCGACGCTAAAGTCATCTGCAATGCCTTTCATCGTTCCATCCGAATTCACCCCCGATAGGTCGGAGAATTTCGCGGTATCCGTTGATACTGTATTACCTATTCCTTTATCATCATTTGGATTGATCTCACTGTAACCATTGCGGCCCTGAATACTCAGTCCAATCAACTTACCTGCGTACTCTGGTTTCAATGGAAAATCAGGGACACGATGAGGTTGCTGGTGAGGATCTTGATTTTTCTCCACATGTTGGGCGTTGGCTATTTCAATATCTGTTTGGTTTTCTTCTCCCAGTAAAAATGTGCCCCATTGATAATGGGATCTGTCTTCCGTATTCCCATTGTTAGGATCAAATTTATAAGTGGCTGTAAGTACAGTGCCATCGCCTGACAGGTTTAACTTCAAATCACTTATCTGCGGCCCATTATCAGGGTTAATAATCCGACCTTCACCATTGCCCGCTCCCGACATGTCTTTATTGCCATTCCCTGCATCTTCACCCTGACTTGAGTTTACGGTAAGGATTTGGTCAGTAAGCAGGTTCCCATTGTGTCTTGCCTGTACCTTAATTTCGATAAACTTGCCAACATCTTCCAAAGAAACTTTATGGGGTGGCACCTTACCATTGCCAATCACTGTTCCCCCCGTTATTTTATGGGGTGTTTCTGTAATGGGTTTACCATCTACCGTGCTGTCTAAGCGGCTCCATGTGTACTCGGAGGTATCTTTCGGATCGCCAGTATTGGCATCAAAGGAATAAGTGGCGGTCAACTCTTTGCCGATATCAAGATACCCTCCCAATATCAGTTCCTTGATAATTGGCTTCGCATCCGGATTCACAATAGTTCCGGTAGGATTGCCATCCTTATCCTGACCACCACTGGTGGTTTTGTTCAAAGGGTCTTTCGGGTCTGTGGTTACCGTCGCAATGCCTTCCTGATTATCCTGCCCTGCTCCGTTAACTGGCAGAATAGAAATGACGATCACCTTACCGGCAATCTTCGTGGCATCCGTTTTTTCCAGTGTGACAACAGCCTGCCCGTTCTGTCTCCCCTGACTGGTGTTGGTAATATCTTTCCAGTCAGTTACGGTTTCGCCTTTCACTGTCCAGGCAGTGCGTGATTTATCTTTTGCATCCCCGCCGTTGGGTTCAAATTGGTAACTGGCCGTTAAGGTCGTCGGTAATGTCAGATTACCAGTCAACTCAACAATGTTCACCAGCGGTTTGGCCTCCGGATCAGCCACGCCACCGTTGCCATTGCTCCCGGTAATGCCTTGGTTAAATTTCGGATCATTCACATCGGCAGTCAGCGGTGCCTTAGCCCGTAAATTCGCCTCATTCGCTGCCAGTATCGACACTTCCAGTACCTTGCCGATATCGCTGCTTTCAATGGTGTATTTCACCTTGTCCTTATCCGCCGCACCGGTGGCAACCCGCCCTTCGCCGTTTTTCTGCGCCAATTCTATCGGCTCTTTTACCCCCGCTTCATCGGCTAACTTCATCACCCGTTTCGCTGTCGTGCCTTTCTCTCCCCAGACATAAAACGAGCGGTCAGTGGTGTTGCCGTCTTTGGCCTCAAACTGATAAAGGGCATGCAGGACGCCGTTGACATGCAAAACCCCTTCCAGTTGCAGGCCACTGATGCCGGGCGCTTTGTTTTCATCAAACTCAATTACCGTCTCCTGTTTTCTGTCCGTGCCGTCCACGGCCGTGGTCAATGTCCAGTTACCGGTTTTCCGCCCGGCGGTCACGACGACTTCATAGATCCCGTCTGACACCTCTTTAACGTCACTTATCTGTGGATCTTTACCTTCCCCCTGCAATTGCCCTGATGCAGAGACACTGATGCTGTCTTTTGCCCCCGTTACCGGTTTGCCCTGTTTATCTTTCAATACAACCCGTAAAGTTTTGGTGGAAACGCCATCCGCCGCCAGTGCATTACTGCCGTCTGTCGGCTCAACGGCGGGGCTGTTGCTATCCAATATATCCGCCAGCGTTTGACCGAAGTTAATGGTGGCAGCGCGTTTCAGCCGCTTACCGAACACTTCGGGGGTCAGCGTCCATTTGCCTTTTTTCGCTCCGGCGGTGACAGGCACTTCATACAGGCCACTGCCCGGCGGGACTTCTCTGGCTTTGCCGTAAACCGGCAGGGTTTCACCTTTGCCATACAACTCATGGTTGTCCGGTATCAGGTTAATACTGTTTTCTGCCCCGGTAATCGGGTGACCATTGATGTCTTTCAGGTTCAGCCTGATGACGGTGGTATCCCCCTCATTGGGCAGATCACCTTTTTCCGCTACAAATTCGGATTTATCCGGGTCAACCAGCTCCGCTTTTGACGCACCAAAGGTGATTTCCGTCGGCGTTTCCAGTGGCTTGCCCTCTACTTTGGTCGTGATTTTCCACGGGCCGGTTTTATCGCCGGCTTTGACTTTCACCTTATAAATGCCGCTGCCCGCCGGCTCTTCCCAAACTTTATCAATAGTGGGTTTATTTTTGCCGTCACCTGTCAGCGTATCGCCGTTGTCTTCAAACGTGATACTGTCTTTAGCATTCGGGATAGGATTGCCGGATTTGTCCTTAAGATGGAGGGTCAGGACGGTGCTGTCCTCGTTATTGGCCGCCAATACGTTGGTTTCCGGCGTAAACTGTGAACCTTTAGTATCCACAATGTCCGTCAGAGACTGACCAAAGGTGATGGTGGCGGGTTTCAGCGCCTTGCCATCCACGCTCGGCGTAATTTTCCAGGTGCCTTTTTTCTTGCCGGCAGTCACCTTGGCTTTATAGATACCGCTGCCAGTCGGATCTTCTCTCACCTCACCCAATGAAGGATAAGGTGGTTCACCGTACAGTTCGCTGTTATCCTTATCCAGTGTGATTTTATCGGCCGCCCCCGTAATGGGGTTACCGTCCTTGTCTTTCAGGTTCAAGATGATGTCGGTTGTGTCACCTTCCTTGTTCAGGGTGCCCGCTTCCGGCTTAAATTCAGTGCGATCGGCATCTATCATGTTTGCCAGTGAATCACCGAAATCAATGACCGTGGGTGTCAGGGCATGGCCGTCAACGTTAGGCGTGATAGTCCATTTACCGTGTTTAGTCCCGGCGGTGGCGGTCACTTCATAAATCCCGCTGCCTTCCGGCACTTCTTTCACTTCTGTTCCCAGTGCCGGGTCTTTGCCGTCACCGGTCAGTTTGGTCTTATCATCAGTCAGTTTGATATTGCCCGCAGCCCCGGTCACCGGCTTGCCGTCTTTGTCGGTCAGTTTCAGGCGGATAACCGTCTGGGTTTTTCCGTCAGCCACCATCGATTTATTGGCGGGTTCGAATCCCGAATCGGCCGGATTGACCGCGGAAGAGAGCACCTGTATCTGGGTTTCCATCCGGTCAGAGGCATTACCCTGTGTATCATAGGCGATACCGGATAAGGTATAAGTATTGTTGCCTTTCTCATGGAACGGTGGCAGGGTCAGCAGGTAATGGGTGCCGCCGCGAACGGGTTCAGCGGCGAAACTGGCTGATCGCGCCGAAGCATTCGCACTTTCCAGCTTGCCACCGCCTGCCACCAGACCGGCGGTATCCCAGATAATCTCTTTCAGGCCATGTTTGGCACTGACATTGATATTCAGCGGGATGACCGCACCGCCACGCCCGCTAATCCGGTTTTCCATCATCAGGCGTATCAGGTTTTTCTTGCGGTACTCCAGTACGATTTGGTTATTACGCTCGACCAAATCATAACGCCCGCCTTGCAGGCTGCGCTTGAAGGCCACGACAGACGGGTCAACCTGTCTTGACCACGGTGTGCCAATTTCATAATTCAGGCCAAGGTTAAACAGCGTTTCCCCACCGCCAGAGGTGCTTTGTTTGCGGTCAAGCCCCAGTGTCACCAGCGGAATGGGGGTATAGTTCATCCCCAGTGTAAAGGCCGCCGGGTTTTTCTGCCGGCGTGTTTCGCTCAGTAACCCGACTTCATCCCCAAAATACTGCTCATAGATTAGCTTTCCCCCCAGTTGCGGGTAGGCAGGAATATACCCTTCGCCGCGCAGGTCAAACCCGTTGGCGGGGCGCTCATCGTAATCTTTCAGTTTCTTGCCATCTTTCCAGCCGCTGGCACGGAAATAACCGTTCGCTCCGAATTTCATAAAGTCACGGGCATATTCGGCCCCCACCCCGAAGCGGGTATGGTCACGGGTGATGTCGTGGTCAAGAAAGGCGTTATAACCAAACATACCGCCATCAAGGAAATGGCGCTGCCCTAGCCCCCAGTTGGCGGTGGTGCGGCTGTCAATATGGCGCAGGCCGAACTGGGTAAAAGCCATCCGTTTTTCGGTGTCATACAGCGGCAGCAGCATATCAAACTGGCTGCCATCCAGTCGCCCGCGGTCATCCACATTGGCCTGTAATTTAACAGTGCCGTACCGTCGCAGCCAGTTCTGCACCGCCTGATTGGCCTCACTGACCGCCATACCGCGTAACTGGCTCTTGGTGCTGTCCACCAGATTGCCGCTTTTCAGCATTCCCGCGGCACGGGAGGCGACACCCGCCAGCCAACGCTCGGTATTGTCTCCGGCATCGGCGGGGGGTACGTCATGGCTGGCGGCTTGTTTCAGGCTGTCCGCCAGTATCCGACGGGATTGGGATGGAGGCACATCAATTTCATCGCCGATTCTGGCGGCTGCCACGGCAGGGGTAAACGCCCCCGCCACGGGAAATAAAATCTGGGCAACGATATTCACCCATGCCACCTGTTTCAGCCGATGGCGTTGTTTTTTTGTCCACTGCCTGTCGTGTTTCTTTAGCATATTTATCAACCTTCCGAATCAACATTATTCCCACCAGACACCATTAAGCGTCGGTGCTATTGACTCATCCCGGAGCGGTGTGACTATCCCCTCGGCGAATTGACAATTAGTACCAAACTGTTAACTAAGGACTTTTCATCCGAAAAATAAAAAAAATCGGCCGAATAAACCAACTTAAACAGACAATTAAGCAAATGAGTCTTTCGAATTTGAGTGACGCACAAGATTGGGAAATTGTATAGAAAAAGAGGAAAAAAAATTTCAGGCTATAGAAATGGGATTAATCAAAAATCAATAACTTATTAATATTTTAATATCAATACGTTATTTGGAGTTTTGCAGATAATAAGAAAATGAACTACGTTTAAAAATAGCTGTTTTAGGTGACTTGACAGTTTGGTACTAATTGTTAACTTTTTTCGTTTTCCTTTAGCATCCCATATTGTCTCAAATCTTCCCGCATTACTCGCGGTGTAGCGGACTGTATGGCGAATATTCCGGTGGCCTAAATAGTCTTGAATCAAGCGTGTATCTACCCCATTGTCTGCCAACGCATAACCACAAGCATGCCTCAACATGTGCGGATTCGCGCAAATCGACAATTTTGCCTTTTGGCTGGTTTGCCGAAGAATTTTATAAACCTGCTGGCGTGACATACGTTGACCACTACGAGATAAAAATAACCAATCGGGTTCTTTACTATCAATTACCTGACCATCTAATAATGCGGATTTCTTCGGCAAATATTTCGGACGCTCAGCTAACCAGCGACGTATCAATTGAACTTCACGGGATACCATTGGGTGAATAGTAGAAAAACCATTTTTTAATCGTTGTACTCGTAAACTTTTTCCTTCCAAATCAACATCAGAAATTCGCAAATTCAATAATTCAGATACCCGGAAGCCATGAATAAACCCCATAAATATCATGCAAATATTACGTGCTGCGTGAGGATATTTATCCAACGCAGTGAGCAATACATCAATTTCAGACTGGGTCAGATATTTGCGCTTTAGCATATTTTTTATCTCCAGATAATTAATTGAAAAAAAGCCATAAGGAATACCTTAATTATTCTTGCTCATTATTTTCAGACTGCAATGTCAACCACAGAATAATCTGATGATTTTTCTGTAAATAAGGTTTGTGTGGGTGAAAAATAATTGTCATTTAACCCAATAAGTTCTGTGGCTGTATCGTGTCAGTTATCAAGAGAAAAAATAAATATTTTTATAGGCTGGATAATGCCGTTCCTTTTTACTAAGGAAAAACATTATAAGGATGAATATCATGCGGATTAAAAGTTGACAGAAATATGTTTATATTGGCAGTGATATATTTCTGTCATAAAAAATTAAATTGACGCACATCCGCCATCCAGCAAAGCCTGCTCATTACAGCGACGGCCATTAGCCAGTTGGCAAACAGGTACTTTCTGACCATTCAATTGATTAGTCAGTGTCTGAATCCCTCCTGCGTCATTGCAGGTTTCACTTGCATCTTTACTCAAGTGAATCCCCAGATCAGAGTAGTGATAATGTTTGTATCGATTTAATGAAGCACTTGTTTGATGCCCACTGCAACCAGCCAATATGCCGCCAATCAACAACAAATTACACAAAATAATTCTCCGCCTTAAAAGCATATTTTCTCCCGTGAATCATCGAGTTAATCTATAGATCAATATAAATCAGTGTACTACACTTTTAGAAAACAAATTAATAACTAAAAATAAGCTAGACCACATTCCCAAAAAGCGGGTTAATCTACCACAATTCGGCATGTAACGCTTTAACGAAAAACAACATTTTATCCGTCATTATTGGTGTAAAATCATGCAGTTATCCGGCCGGGTTTCATGAATTTATTTTATTAAGTTATCCACATGTATCAACTTCACCTCCCTTATCACAAATAATACCACCTTCACAACAAGTTTAATCAAAATACTTCCCATGATTGATAAAAAATATATTTAAAAGGAATTAATAATCCAATGGTAAAATTACTTATGCTAGTCATTCATTCCAATATAAAAAAGAATGGGAGGCCATTTACTTTAATAAAAACAAAATGATGCAAACTCAAATGTAAATCCGAAACCATAAACAATATAAATTATATCGCCTTGCGATTTACAAGCCATTAAAAAAAATTAACCATATTAAATAAAAAATAATATAGACTTCAATCCAAATGACAATCACTATTACAGCACAAAGAATTATTACCACGCAATAATGATGAGTGAAAAACAATGATTGTCATTGAAAATGAAAATAATTTTGGCAGAACAGGATGGGTGACAAGGATGTATACTTAAAAGAATCAGAAATAAAACCTTAACTATTAGCTAACTATTGACTGAAAATAAATATCAACTATTTTGCATAAGGAAGAATGCTGAAAGATTGCGAGATTGGCTGTAATGATACCATGGTGAATAATGCTAACACTTATTGAATGAAAATAACAAATTAATATTTAAACCATCAGGAACAAAATATAGTTTGCTAAATTATGTTAATGCTAAAACATAAATAAATTAAGGTTATGCAATCGCTGAAATTTACCCATTTGTATCATAGGTTACAAATAACTTGCAAGCGGAATGCGTTCGTATAATTTATTATGAAAACAACTGAAGGTTCGCTAAATTCGAACTTATATAACCTTCATCCTGCTCAAGAAGATGTGTTTTACGAGCAAACCCTTCATGAAAATACTCCATTACACAATATAGGCTGGTATACCTTGATGGAAGGTGAGATTGATATCATCATCTTGCAACAAGCCTGGCAATTACTGCACCAACATATTGATACCCTAAGATTACGTTTCTCGATTAATTCGGATAATGAAGCAATGCAATATCTTGAAAATCAGAGTAATCCAGAGTCAATCTTATTCCATGATTTTTCAACGCAGCCTGATCCTGAAGAAAAAGCCCGGCATTGGATGCAACAACAGGTAGGCCAGTTCATAAACTTCCCAAATGAGATCTTGTATCAGATTTCATTAATTCGCATTGCTAGTGAAAAGTATTATTTTTTCAATAAATTCCACCACATTATAATTGATGGAGCCAGTTTATTGCGGCTTCATGAATATGTTTTTAAGTTGTATTCATGTCTGAAAAATGGAACATCAACAGCTTGGTTATCAGAAATTCCACAATATTTAGATGTAATAGAGAAAGCGAAAGAATACCTGAATTCTTCCCGTTACGAAGAAGATAAAAGCTACTGGTATGATTTTTTGGCAAAAAATGACATCCATCAATTAACACCTTATTATCAAAATAAGGGTTCTGGTAGCGATGAGTTAGTATTGCCACTGTCAACTAAAGCAGATTTGCGCGCTTTTTGTGAAGAAAATAAAACGAATCTTCTCGCCGTCTTCTCTAGTCTGGTCATTATTATGATGTCAGAACTAACAGGACAACAAGAGCTAACATTTAACACCATCACTCATGGAAGAAAGACAAAATCAGAGAAAAATATCGTGGGAATGCTGACAAATATATATCCCGTACATTGCCATGTTTCTGACGAAGTCAGTGTGATTGAGCAGATTAAACTAACAGAATCAGCGCTAAAAGAGAGTTATCACCATTGTCAATTTCCTCGTTCTCATTTGGTCAGAATGGCTAATCATCATGGAATTGCTTTACCCAATATATTTATATTCTATGAAAAGCTTGCAGGGTCAACACCTGAAACCAGACAGGCACAACATCATGTTATCGACGGATTCTCTAATATTGATCCTATCGCTTTTCGATTAAAAGAATTTGGACATAATCAGGAAATAACAATAACGATAGATTACTTGCAGGAATATTTTAGTGCTCAAGATATAAAAAAAATATTTGAACGATTACAAAACTTATTGACTGCTCTGCTTAACTCTTCTTCTTTATTAGTCAGTGAATTACCTGTTTTATTAGAACAAGAGCGCCATACCCTATTGCACTGCTGGAACCAGACCAACGTCCCCTACCCGCAAGAGATGATTCTGCAACAACAGTTTGAGGTTCAGGCAGCAGCAACACCCGATAATGTGGCGTTGATATTCGAAGAGGAAACTCTGACCTACCGTCAGCTCAACGAACAGGCAAATCAACTCGCTGTTGTGATACGCGAATGTTACCAACAGCAACATAATGCACCAATGCAGGCAGATACACCAATAGCCCTCTACCTCGATCGCAGTCTGGAGATGGTGATCAGTATTCTGGCGGTGCTGAAAGCCGGCGGTGCCTATGTGCCGATTTCTCCCGAATATCCACCGGAGCGAGTCCAGTTTATTCTGGAAGATACCGGAAGCCCGTGTGTGATAACCCAACAACAATACCTGACGACACTGGAAAAATGTGCACATGCCTTATCCATTCAACCCGCACTGATAGCCGCAGATGACAGTACAATCACCAAAGACCAACCAGCGGAAAACTTAGTGCCGGTAAACAAAAGTACGGATCTGGCATACATTATCTACACCTCCGGGACGACCGGGCAGCCGAAAGGTGTTGAGCTGACTCACCAGAATGTCATCAATCACCTGTGTTGGATGCAGGCTCAATATCCCTTAAGTGCATCGGATAAAGTCCTGCAACAAATCCCTTATACCTTTGATGCCTCAGTCTGGGAGCTGATTGCAGCTAACTGGTTTGGTGCCAGTATTGTGATGCCCTCACCGGATGTTCATAAACAGCCCGAAGTCCTGCATCAACTGATACAGAAAACCGGCGTAACGGTTGTGCAGTTTGTCCCATCCATGTTAGGTGCTTTCTGCCAGACAATACGGGATTTAGGCCAGCAATTGCCTGACACTATCCGTTATGTGCTATGTGGCGGAGAGGCGTTGACGATGTCCCATGTCAGCGCATTCAGAGCCATAAATAGGGGTTCAAGTACCTTAATCAACCTCTATGGCCCGACTGAAACGACAAATGATATCACTCACTTTGATGTCACTGATGAATTTAGTGGTCATGTCCCCATTGGCAAGGCACACCATAACACCCATCTGTATGTCCTTAATCGTAATGGCAAACTGTCTCCTATTGGTGCACCCGGAGAGTTGTATATCGGCGGTGCCGGACTGGCACGGGGATATCGGAACCGCCCGGAACTGACTGCCGAGCGTTTTGTCGAAAACCCGTTTGCCAGTGCAGAAGATAAGGCTAACGGTTATACCCGTCTGTACAAAACCGGCGATTTGGTGCGCTGGCTGCCGGATGGCAACCTCGAATATCTGGGGCGTAATGATTTTCAGGTCAAAATCCGCGGTTACCGCATTGAACTGGGTGAAATTGAAACGGCTTTATCTTCCCACCCACAGGTGAAACAGGCCGTGGTGATTGATCAGGAGCATGCGGGCCATAAAGCACTGGCCGCTTATCTGGTGACAGACGAAACGCTGACCAATGACACTTTGCTGGAGTATCTTTCAGCCCTTCTGCCGGAATATATGATACCCGCCAGCTTTACCCGCATTGACGCCATCCCTCTGACCACCAATGGCAAACTCGACCGTCATTCTTTGCCAGCGCCGGTATGGGAAAACCGGGATCGTTATATAGCACCGCGTACAGAGTTGGAAACTCAATTGTGCGTACTCTGGCAAGATGTTTTGGGATTAGAGCGGATTGGTATTGAAGATAACTTCTTCCGTATCGGTGGCGATTCGATTATCAGTATCCGGCTGGTTTCCAAACTGCGGCAGGTAGGTTTCTCTCTTCAGGTTAAATCGATTTTTGAAGCACCAACAGTATCACGTCTGGCGCAACTCCTGACACAAACAACATCCGCAGTCTCCGTGGTTGCTGAACAGGGATTATTAAGCGGGGAATTTGATTTATTACCTATCCAGCAAGATTTCTTCAATCAAAATCTGCCATATCCGCACCATTGGAATCAGGCATTTATGTTCCAGCTTCCCGGGAATATCCAGCACAAACATATTGCACAGGCCCTGATAGCGCTGGCCGGGCGACATGATATGTTACGTGCCCATTTTATCAATACAGCACAGGGCTATCGTCAGTGCTACCCCGCAGGAATGCCGTCCTGGTTGCCTGAATTACTGCATTGTGATGTGAGAGAGCTGGATGAAGCTGAGCGATACCAGCAACTGACCCAATGGCAGAGTAGTTTTGATTATTGTGAGGGGCCTTTATGGCAAGCCGCTCACCTGACCGGATATGCCGACGGCAGTGCCCGGTTATTTTTCGCCTTTCATCACCTGATTATTGATGCCGTATCGTGGCGAATTATCGTTGAAGATATGCGCCTGCTACTACAAGGCACAATGCTGCCATCGAAAACCAGTAGTTACCGGCAATGGGTCACCGCTGTCCAACGTTATGCAGTACAGCATCAAGACGAAGTGCCCTACTGGCAGCGCGTCATGACAGGGAAAAAAAGCTATCCGGTGATGGGAGAAATCAACTCGCAACAGTTGAGCTTATCATCCGACCTGACCAGCACCCTATTGCGTGAAGCCAACTCAGGTTATCACACTGAAATCAACGACCTATTGCTCAGCGCCCTCACATTGGCATTGCAGACAATCTTCTCCCAACCGACGAACACCATCATTCTTGAAGGGCATGGACGGGAAACCATCGACAATACACTGGATATCTCCGAAACCGTCGGTTGGTTTACGACTGTGTATCCTGTTTGCCTGACCGTGCAGGATGATATTGCAGAAACCATTATTCACACCAAAGAGATGTTGCGTGCTATTCCCAATAGGGGCATTGGCTACGGTGCCTTACATCAGGCGGGATATCTGACCGGAGATTTACCAGCCATCAGCTTTAACTATCTTGGCCAATTCGGCGGTGAAACCGGACAAGCCAGCCATCAGGATTGGGCGCTGACCAATGATAACTGTGGTTCAGTGATCGCCAATGAGAACGGCAGTCATTTACTGCTGGATATCAATGGTGCTGTTCAGGCGGGAAAACTGCAATTCAGCGTAATGTCCCGTTTGCCATCAGACCAGACGCAAATGTTTATCACAGCTTTTGAGCAAGCCCTCAATCATGTCATCACTGTCGGTCAGAAACAGGCGCAATCGGGCGGAATAAAAACACCCAGTGATTATGAATTTAAAGCCGTTTCAATTGAACGTTTAAAACGTTTGCAACAAAGCTATCAGGTGGAAACCCTGTACCCTGCCACCAGTTTGCAGCAAGGGCTTATTTATCACCATCTGGCTCAACCACGGGATGATGCCTATCGTGTGCAACTCTTGTTGGATTATCACACCAATATCGATCTTGCCGCCTATCAACAAGCCTGGGCGCTGACTTCACTGCGCTTCCCTATCCTCAGAACTGCATTTGATTGGGAAGGAGAAATTTTACAGATTGTGACTGAGAGTCCAAGTCTTGGTCCGGCTAACTTTACCATCAAGGATATCAGCCAATTACCAGAAGAAGAGAAGGATCGAGCGATTGAAGCGATCCAACAACATGACCGTACCCGGCCTTTTGATTTAAGTCAGCCCGGTTTAACCCGCTTTACGTTCATCAGGCAACATGAACAGTTGGTGACAATCCTGATCACGCAACACCACGCGATTATCGACGGCTGGAGTGGCCCTGTTTTATTACAAACGGTACATGAGTATTACAACGCGCTGGTGCAAGGACAAAAGCCTCAGGTCGTCGTGGAACAGGCTTATCTGGCAACCCAGCAATACTATCTGGAGCATCAGGCTGAATCTGAAGCTTATTGGGCTGAGCGTAAAACGCATTTCCGGGAAGCTAATGATTTATCAGCTCTGTTAAGTCATCACGTTGATTTGACACAGATTAAAACCGTCGAAAAACCCGCCGAACAGATGCTCACTGTACAGGGAGATTTTTATGAGCAACTGAAGAACATGTGCCGGATGCAAGGCGTTACGCTCAATGTGGTCCTGCAATTTGCCTGGCATAAATTACTGCACAGTTACACCGGGGATGAACAAACTATTGTCGGCACGACTGTATCCGGGCGTGATGTTCCAGTGGATGGAGTCGAGTCCAGTGTTGGTTTGTACATTAATACCTTGCCGTTGATGGTGCAGTGGACTCAGGTGGACAGTATCTCTGCGGTTTTACAAAACATACAGAAGGATATCGCCGCACTCAACAGTCACAGTGCCGTATCACTCGCCAGCTTGCAGCCAGATGGGGAACGGTTATTCCATAGCCTGTTCGTCTTTGAAAACTACCCGATTCCTGTGGTGAGCGAAAACGAGAAAGGGATTGAAAATACCCAGAAGCTCCGTCAAGCCATCGAAAAAGTAGATTATCCGTTGTCATTGATGGCCTACGAGCAGGATGACGGTTTAATCATAAAATTGAGCTATGACGAAGACTGGCTGACAGATAAACAAGTGCTACGTTTGCTTGGTCAGCTTGAACGTATTCTGCATACCGTAGCCTGTGACCCACACCAGCCACACACCTCCATAATGTTTCTCAGTCAGGAGGAACGCCATACCTTGCTGCACACCTGGAACCAGACCGATGTTCCCTACCCGCAGGACAAAACCCTGCAACAGTTGTTTGAGGCACAGGTGGAAATCACGCCGGATAACGTGGCACTGGTGTTTGAGGGCGAAACGCTGACCTACCGCCAGCTCAACGAACGGGCAAATCAGTTGGCACACGCTATCCGCGGGCATTATCAACAGCAATACGATCAACAACAACGTAATGCACCGCTGCAAGCCGACACGCCAATCGCCCTTTATCTTGACCGCTGTCCGGAAATGGTGATCAGTATGTTGGCCGTGCTGAAAGCCGGCGGCGCTTATGTGCCTGTTTCGCCGGAATACCCTGCGGAACGCGTTAATTTTATTCTGCAAGATATCCAGACCTCGTGTGTGTTGACTCAGCAACATCATTTGGTGGCACTGGCGGCATATACCCAACCATTCGCTGAACCGCCGGCACTGATAGCAGTGGATGACCCGATAACCACCGCAGGCCAGTCCGTGGAAAATCCGGCTCCAGTCAACAAATCCACCGATTTGGCCTATATCATCTACACCTCCGGCACCACCGGCCAGCCAAAAGGCGTCATGATTGAACATAACAGCATCAATAACTTAGCCCGGTTTATTGCCAGAACACATTTACTGTGTCCGCAAACCAAAGCGCTGTTTTTCTCCAATTACGTCTTTGATGCCGCTGTCTTCGAGATTTTCCCTGTCCTGATAACGGGAGCCGCCCTGTTTATTGCCCCCGCTCCGGTGACCAAAGACAGTGAACAACTGTTGGCATTCATCAATGCCCATGACATTACCAAGGCGTTTATTCCAACGGCCCTGATGAACCATTTCTCCGCTGAATTATTCCAGTCCACCTTACAGGTTATCCATACGGGCGGGGAGGCCCTGAATGCCCTGAATTTACGCTCAGGGATTACCCTGTTTAATCAGTACGGTCCCACTGAAATCACCGTCTGTGCGACCCAGCACTTATTACAGGATGGGGACAGAGCCATCGGCAAGGGCATCGACAATACCCGTCTCTATGTTCTTGATGATGGCGGCCATCCGGCTCCTGTCGGCGCACCGGGAGAACTGTACATTGGCGGTGCGGGACTGGCGAGGGGTTACTGGAACCGGTCTGAACTGACTGCTGAGCGTTTTGTCGAAAACCCGTTTGCCAGTGCTGAAGATAAGGCCAAAGGTTATACCCGCCTGTACAAAACGGGCGATTTGGTGCGCTGGCGGCCGGACGGCAATCTGGAATATCTGGGGCGTAATGACTTTCAGGTCAAAATCCGCGGTTACCGCATTGAACTGGGCGAAATTGAAAACGCCCTCGCTTCTCATCCGCAGGTGAAACAGGCCGTGGTGATTGACCGCGAGCACAACGGGAATAAAGTGCTGGCCGCCTATCTGGTGGCAGAAGAAGCACTGTCCGATGAAGCCCTGATTAAACACCTCTCTGCCCGCCTGCCGGATTATATGCTGCCTGCCAGCTTTACCCTCATTGAATCCGTGCCGCTGACGCTGAACGGCAAGCTGGATCGCCGCGCCCTGCCGGAGCCGGTATGGGGAACGCAGGACAGTTATGCCGCTCCCCGCAATACACTGGAAACCCAACTGTGTGCCATCTGGCAGGCGGTATTGGGCTTAGAACGCGTTGGTATCGAAGATAACTTCTTCCGCATTGGTGGTAACTCCCTTATGGCGATTAAGCTCACGGCAGCGATTCGCCGGGCCTTGGCAATGGAAGTATCACTGGCGCAATTGTTTGAGCTGAAAACCATTGCTGGCTTAGCCACTCATATAGGACAGCAGGCTCATACGATCATCCCTCACCTTGCATTAGAACATTACCCTTTATCGTTTGCTCAGGAGCGGATGTTATTTATCGAGCAGTTTGAACAAGGCACTAGCGCCTACCACATCCCTTATCTGGTTGAGCTGGATAACGACGCCTGTCTGCCCTTGTTAGAAACCGCCATTAACCGGCTGGTTGAACGCCATTCCATGATGAAGATGGTCTATCCCAATAATGATAAGGGACAGATTCACCAACAAATGTTGGGCGATAATTTAATTATCAAGTCACAATCCTGTGGAGATATTGGCACGCTTCTGAGCCTGGTTCACGCTGAAATAGCCACACCCTTTGATCTGGCTACCGAACCGAGCCTGCGTTTGTGTCATTATCAATTGTTCGATAACCAATTGATCAATAAGCAAGTGATCGATAAACATTACCTGCTAATGTTGTGGCATCACATCGCCATTGATGGCTGGTCCATCGAAATTTTTATGGATGAACTAGCAGAGATTTATCATTCCTTGTCAGAAGGCCGTGACAGCCAACTGGCACCTCTGGATATCACCTATGGCGACTATGCCGCATGGCAACGGGAATATTTACAGGGTGAAGTGCGTGAACGCCAGCTTGCCTACTGGCAGAAAACCTTGGCCGGCTACGAACCACTGGCTTTACCAACAGACCACCCCAGACCTGCTCAGGTCAATTATCAAGGGCGGGATTTCAATTTTACGCTGGATACAGCGCTGTCTGCGCAGCTAAGAACATTGGCTAAAGCTCAGGAAACTACCTTATATACTGTGCTGCTCAGTGGCTTTTATATCACGCTGGCAAAATTATCCGGACAGGATGATATCGTACTGGGGACGCCTACCGATAACCGACATCATGCGCAAACTCAGTCCCTGATTGGTATGTTCGTCAACTCACTGGTCTTAAGAACACAGCTTCAACAAACTGCCAGTGTGGAAAGCCTGATTAAACAGACCCATAAGCTGGTGGCCGAAGCCAAGAACTATCAGGATATGCCGTTTGAACATCTGGTTGAAACACTGGGAATTGAACGTGATACCTCCCGCCACCCGATTTTTCAGGTGATGTTCAGCTTACAAAGTTTTGGTGAGAGCCTGCCAAACGGAATCCCCCTGCCATTTAAGCCGGTTGCACTGGACGACTCTCCGGATAGTCCCGCCAAGTTTGATCTGAGCCTGTTTTTGTCCGACAGGCAGGCCAATATTACGGGTTGTCTGAATTACGCGGTCAGCCTGTTTGGCGAGGAAACTATCGTGCGGTTGGCGGATATCTACCAACGGGTATTGGCTGCATTAGTGGCAAACCAGAAACAATCCCTGTCTGAGCTTGATATCCTGCCTGCACAAGACCGCCATACCTTGCTGCACACCTGGAACCAGACCGATGTTCCCTATCCGCAGGACAAAACCCTGCAACAGTTGTTTGAAGCACAGGTGGAAATCACACCGGATAACGTGGCATTGGTGTTTGAGGGAGAAACACTGACCTACCGCCAGCTCAACGAACGGGCAAATCAGTTGGCACACGCTATCCGCGGGCATTATCAACAGCAATACGATCAACAACAATGCGATCAACAACGTAATGCACCGCTGCAAGCCGACACGCCAATCGCCCTTTATCTTGACCGCAGTCCGGAAATAGTGGTCAGTATGTTGGCCGTGCTGAAAGCGGGTGGCGCTTATGTGCCTGTTTCACCGGAATATCCTGCGGAACGCGTTAATTTTATTCTGCAAGATATCCAGACCTCGTGTGTGTTGACTCAGCAACATCATTTGGTGGCACTGGCGGCATATACCCAACCATTCGCTGAACCGCCGGCACTGATAGCAGTGGATGACCCGATAACCACCGCAGGCCAGTCCGTGGAAAACCCGGCTCCGGTCAACAAACCCACCGATTTGGCCTATATCATCTACACCTCCGGCACCACCGGCCAGCCAAAAGGTGTGATGATTGAGCATACCAGCGTCAGTAACTTATCCCGGTTTATTGCCAGAACACATTTGCTGTGTCCGCAAACCAAAGCACTGTTTTTCTCCAATTACGTCTTTGATGCCGCTGTCTTTGAGATTTTCCCTGCCCTGATAACGGGAGCCGCCCTGTTTATTGCCCCTGCTCCGGTGACCAAAGACAGTGAACAACTGTTGGCATTCATCAATGCCCATGACATTACCAAGGCGTTTATTCCAACGGCCCTGATGAACCATTTTTCCACTGAATTATTCCAGTCCACCTTACAGGTTATCCATACAGGCGGGGAGGTCCTGAATGCCCTGAATTTACGTTCAGGGATTACCCTGTTTAATCAGTACGGTCCCACTGAAATCACCGTCTGTGCGACCCAGCACTTATTACAGGACGGGGACAGAGCCATCGGCAAGGGCATCGACAATACCCGTCTCTATGTTCTTGATAATGGCGGCCATCCGGCTCCTGTCGGCGCACCGGGAGAACTGTACATCGGCGGTGCGGGACTGGCGAGGGGTTACTGGAACCGGCCTGAACTGACTGCTGAGCGTTTTGTGGCGAACCCATTCG
Source organism: Xenorhabdus sp. PB62.4 (assembly GCF_014467285.1). Classification (NCBI taxonomy): domain Bacteria; kingdom Pseudomonadati; phylum Pseudomonadota; class Gammaproteobacteria; order Enterobacterales; family Morganellaceae; genus Xenorhabdus; species Xenorhabdus sp. PB62.4. The sequence continues at coordinate 116,566 of NZ_NKHR01000014.1, forward strand.
CGACGGCCGAAGACAAGGCGAAAGGCTATACCCGCCTGTACAAAACCGGTGATTTGGTGCGCTGGCGGCCGGACGGCAATCTGGAATATCTCGGGCGCAATGATTTTCAGGTCAAAATCCGCGGTTACCGCATTGAGCTGGGCGAAATTGAAAACGCCCTCGCTGCCCATCCGCAGGTAAAACAGGCCGTGGTGATTGACCACGGGCATAAGGGAAATAAAGTGCTGGCTGCCTATCTGGTGGCAGAGGAAGCACTGTCCGATGAAGCCCTGATTAAACACCTCTCTGCCCATTTGCCGGATTATATGCTGCCTGCCAGCTTTATCCGCATTGAATCCGTGCCGCTGACGCTGAACGGCAAGCTGGATCGCCGCGCCCTGCCAGAGCCAGTATGGGGTAACCGGGATAGCTATATCGCCCCCCGTAATGCGTTAGAAACTCAGCTATGTGCCATTTGGCAGACGGTATTGGGGCTGGAGCATATAGGCATTGAAGATAACTTTTTCCGCATTGGTGGTGATTCGATTGTCAGTATCCAGCTAGTTTCCAAACTGCGTCAGGCTGGCTTTTCCCTTCAGGTTAAATCGATTTTTGAGGCACCAACGGTGGCCCGATTAGCGCAACTTCTGACACAACCGTCATCCACAGTAGCCATTGTTGCAGAACAGGGATTATTAAGCGGAGAGTTTGGCCTGTTACCTATCCAGCAAGATTTCTTCAACTGGAATTTATCGAGTCCACACCATTGGAATCAGGCATTCATGATCCGACTACCCGGCAACATCAGCTACGCCGCGATTGAGCAGACCCTGACGGTACTGGTTGAGCGACATGATATGTTACGTGCCCATTTTGTCAGCACAAAAGGCCGTTACCATCAATGCTACCACGCTGATATGCCATCCTGGTTGCCGCTTTTGCAACAGAGAGACGTCAGTCAGTCAGATAAGACTGAGTTACACCCGCAATTGACCCAATGGCAGAGTAATTTTAATTACAACAACGGGCCATTATGGCAAGCCGCTCATCTGACCGGATATACCGACGGCAGTGCCCGGTTATTCTTCGCCTTTCACCATCTGATTATTGACGTAGTGTCCTGGCGAATTATTGCTGAAGATATACGCAGATTGTTACAGGGCGAAATCCTGCCAGCGAAAACCAGTAGCTATCGACAGTGGGTCAATGCTGTCCATCACTATGCAGAAGACCACCAACAGGAAATTCCCTACTGGCAACAAGTCATGGCAGAGAACCAGATTCACCCTGTTTCAGATGAAAGCAGTCAACATATGTTGGGTATTTCCGTTGAATTAACCGACATTCTGTTGCGTGAAGCCAATGCCGGTTACCACACCGAAATCAATGACCTATTGCTCAGTGCCCTGACGCTGGCATTACAGGCTGTTTTCTCTCGATCGGTTAACCACATCATCCTTGAAGGCCATGGCCGGGAAGCTATTGACAACACACTGGATGTTTCAGAAACCGTCGGTTGGTTTACGAGCGTGTACCCTGTTCGTCTGGCAATGCAGGAAGATATTGCGGAAACCATTATTCACACCAAAGAGATGCTCCGAGCTATACCAAACAAAGGCATTGGTTATGGGGCATTATATCAGGCAGGCCACCTGACCGGTGAGCTGCCAGCAATCAGCTTTAACTACCTCAGCAAATTAAGCGGAGAGAATGAGCAAAACTGGTCACTGACCAATGACGATTGTGGAACCGTAGTGGCAGACGATAATCACAGCCATTTATTGTTGAATATTAACGGCCTGATCCAAGCGGGCAGATTGCAATTTAGTATCAACTCGCACTTGTCACAGGCTCAGACACAGGTATTTATCACCGCATTTGAACAGGCACTCAATTCTGTCATCATGGCAGGTCAAAAACAGGCGCAATCGGGTGGCATAAAAACCTCCCATGATTATGGCATTAAAGGAATTTCAATTAAGCTTCTGCGTCGCCTTCAGCAAAAGTATCAAATTGCAGCGCTATATTCTGCGACCAGCTTGCAGCAGGGATTTATTTATCACCATCTGGCTCAATCACAGGATGATGCCTATCGCGTGCAACTGCTGTTGGATTATCGCACACAACTGGATCTTACCGCTTACCAGCAAGCCTGGGCGCTGGTCTCACTGCGCTTCCCCATCCTCAGAACCGCATTTAATTGGGAAGAAGAAGCCTTGCAGATTGTGACTGAGGGCACCAGTCTTGGTGCGGCAAATTTCACCATCAAGGATATCAGTCAATTACCAGAAGAAGAGAAGGATCGAGCGATTGAAGCGATCCAACAACATGACCGCAGTCTGTCTTTTGATTTAAGTCAACCCGGTTTAATCCGCTTCATCTTAATTAAACAGAGTGAACAGTTGGTAACGGTTCTCATCACTCAACACCACGCTATTACCGACGGTTGGAGTAACCCGATTTTATTACAAGCGGTGCATGAATATTACAACGAGATCATACAAGGTCGGGCCCCCCGGATAACGTTAGACAAAGCCTACCTGGCAACCCAACAATATCATTTGGATCATAGAGCAGAATCTGAGGCTTATTGGGATGAACGCAAAACACAATTCCACAGAGCCAATGATCTTTCGGCGCTGTTAAGTCACCACATTAATTTAACGCAAATAAAAGCGATTGAAAAACCAGCGGGTAAAGCGATTACCCTACAAGGAAACGCTTACCATCAGCTTAAGGAAATGTGCTGTGAACAAGGTGTTACTCTAAATGTGGTCCTGCAATTTGCCTGGCATAAATTGCTACACAATTACACCGGAGATGAACAGACTATTGTCGGCACGACTGTATCCGGGCGTGATGTTCCAGTGGATGGAATCGAGTCCAGTGTTGGCCTGTATATCAATACGCTGCCATTAGCAGTGCAATGGGCTCCGACAGGAAATGTAGCTACGGTTTTACAAGACATACAAAAGGATATTGCCGCACTCAACAGCCACAGTGCCGTATCGCTTGCCAGCTTGCAGCCAGATGGGGAACGGTTATTCCATAGCCTGTTGATCTTCGAAAACTACCCTGATCCAGTAGTGAGCGAAAATGAAGAAGGGATTGAGAACACTCTGATGTTCCGTCAGGCCATCGAAAAAGTGGATTATCCGTTGTCGCTGATGGCTTATGAGCAAAATAATCGCCTGATAATGAAATTAAGTTATGGCGAAGATTGGTTAACCAAGGAACAGGCACAACGTTTGCTTGGTCATCTTGAACGTATTCTGCACGCCGTGGCCTGTGACCCACACCAGCCACACACCTCCATAATGTTCCTCAGTGAAGAAGAACACCATACCTTGCTACACACCTGGAACCAGACCAATGTTCCCTACCCGCAGGACAAAACCCTGCAACAGTTGTTTGAGGCACAGGTGGAAATCACACCGGATAACGTGGCATTGGTGTTTGAGGGAGAAACACTGACCTACCGCCAGCTTAATGAACGGGCAAATCAGTTGGCACACGCTATCCGCGGGCATTATCAACAGCAATACGATCAACAACAATGCGATCAACAACAACGTAATGCACCGCTGCAAGCCGACACGCCAATCGCCCTTTATCTTGACCGCAGTCCGGAAATGGTCATCAGTATTCTGGCCGTGCTGAAAGCCGGTGGCGCTTATGTACCCATTGCACCGGAATATCCCGCGGAACGCGTTAATTTTATTCTGCAAGATATCCAGACCTCGTGTGTGTTGACTCAGCAACATCACTTGGCGGCACTGGCGGCATATACCCAACCATTCGCTGAACCACCGGCACTGATAGCAGTGGATGACCCGATAACCACCGCAAGCCAGCCCGTGGAAAATCCGGCTCTAGTCAACAAATCCACCGATTTGGCCTATATCATCTACACCTCCGGCACCACCGGCCAGCCAAAAGGTGTGATGATTGAGCATACCAGCGTCAGTAACTTAGCCCGGTTTATTGCCAGAACACATTTGCTGTGTCCGCAAACCAAAGCACTGTTTTTCTCCAATTACGTCTTTGATGCCTCTGTCTTTGAGATTTTCCCTGTCCTGATAACGGGAGCCGCCCTGTTTATTGCCCCCGCTCCGGTGACCAAAGACAGTGAACAACTGTTGGCATTCATCAATGCCCATGACATTACCAAGGCGTTTATTCCAACGGCCCTGATGAACCATTTCTCCGCTGAATTATTCCAGTCCACCTTACAGGTTATCCATACGGGCGGGGAGGCCCTGAATGCCCTGAATTTACGTTCAGGGATTACCCTGTTTAATCAGTACGGTCCCACTGAAATCACCGTCTGTGCGAC
>NZ_NKHR01000140.1:0-251 GCF_014467285.1 Xenorhabdus sp. PB62.4
ACCCAAATGATAAAATCTTGCTGTGACATAGCCCTTGTTCCTTTATTTCTCTCAGTTTGGCGACTTAAAGTTATAAAGGAGCGGCTATGTCATTTCAACTCACCTCGAAAGTCGAGCATCGCGTTACTTGAACATACGAATGATCCTAGAGCGCCCTACCCCCATGCACACGCTGGTCAAGCAAAAACAGGAGCAGACCCAAGAACATATGACTTTAAAGAAAATAGATACCAGAAGATAACCGATCCTAA
>NZ_NKHR01000141.1:0-251 GCF_014467285.1 Xenorhabdus sp. PB62.4
AGTTGTTGCAATGTAATTCGTTCAGGCTCAGAAAGTGTTATCTTCGATTTCATAAGAACAGGTGGAAAATCGGGTTATCGGGTTATTGATTATAACAGTAATGCAGATAATTTATCTTATTAACTTAAATATTTTTGACAAAGTAATATAACAATATGAAAAAGCCGGAAAGATCCCTGCAATCTTCCGGCTTTGTTCTTTTAAGAGCTGCTCATTCCCTGCTCTTAGCGGCTTGTGTAGTCACCAATCAG
>NZ_NKHR01000142.1:0-250 GCF_014467285.1 Xenorhabdus sp. PB62.4
TTCAATATTGTTAATTTACATGATTTTTTATCTAGTTATTTTGCATTAAATAAAACATTCGATATCAGTGTGTTATCACTTAATCCAATGAGAATTATTGTTATAAGTGACGAAGAATATGAGTTAAATATTTTTGACAAAGTAATATAACAATATGAAAAAGCCGGAAAGATCCCTGCAATCTTCCGGCTTTGTTCTTTTAAGAGCTGCTCATTCCCTGCTCTTAGCGGCTTGTGTAGTCACCAATCAG
>NZ_NKHR01000143.1:0-238 GCF_014467285.1 Xenorhabdus sp. PB62.4
GCATTTTAGGTTCGCGGGAATGGGCGGAACGGGTAAAAGCGGTTCTTTAATAAGCTGATAATCAAGGAAAAAATCGCTTAAAACCGTATGACCGTGCCGGAATCGTCCCTAAGACCCCATCGGGCTGAAAGGCGGCCTTAATCCTTATGGCTATGTGCATAACCCCTCTAATTGGATCGACCCCTATGGGTTGGCAGGTGGATTTGGCAATAAAGGAGATAATGGGGATACCGTCACA
>NZ_NKHR01000144.1:0-203 GCF_014467285.1 Xenorhabdus sp. PB62.4
TTTCGGCACTTTCTTCTATGCAGCGGCTTTGCATAGAGCGGACGACAAAACGCTGATGATTTGAGACCTTGTAGGTCAGATACTCAATAATATCCGCTTCTCGGTCACAGACAGAGATAACTTTCCGCATGTCAGCACCGAGGCGGGTTTCCATTGCGCGTGAAGCCCGTTCCCATTTATAGCTTTCTTTGTCTTTGTAAGCT
>NZ_NKHR01000015.1:0-60586 GCF_014467285.1 Xenorhabdus sp. PB62.4
TGTAGGCCTCAATAAATTGTTGCTGTTTATCCGCATCAAATTTATGAGGGACGCCCATCGGTTTCTTATAGCTGAACCCCTGACGGTGAAGCCATTTCGTCATTCCGGCCACAGTGAAAGCAATTTGCCAACGTGTCCAGACATAGGCCGCAATTTGTGCGGTGGTATGCATCAAATTGACGGTCAGATACTCAACTAATTCTGTCGTTTGTTCGGCAGACAAACGGCTTTCAGAGCCCCCATTTTCAGGGGTGAGCTTTTCCTCAGAGAAATAATCTTTCAGATGACGACTGACGGTACTTTCATGAATACGCAAGGCCTGAGCAATCATCTGGGCTGTCCAGCCCTCGGAAGCTAAAAGAACGGCCTTGATACGGTCGCGTACCCGTCCATCACGAGTCGTATCATGCATTAATTCGAGGGCGTGTTTTTGGTCTGACGTCAGATGAATTTTCATGGGCATCAACATGATCTAATTTAAGTAAAAAATCAAGCATCTTCAATTACGATGGGTATAAAGAATATTCCTCTGAGAATGAGGAGTATTTAGAAAATAAAGCAATTAAATCTAAAATTGTAGATTTAATTGTGAAAGCCAAAGAGTGTGATGAAAATCAGCTTATTGATAAGGCATTCTTTTTACTTTTTGACAATACAGGATGCCAAGAAGATTTTGAGATTTTAAATGAAATCATTTCTCCCTTGTTTGATAAGAAAATTATTACCAAGGAATTGATCGAAAAGAATTTAGGTGAAAACTCTCCATTAGCAAGATGGTATTAATTACATTCAATATGATGATTTTTTAGATTAATATTCAGGCTGGAAGTTCTTTTCGATTCTCCGGCCTTATTCTTTTTTAAGAGTAGCTCAGTCCCTACTCTTAGTTGCTTGTGTAGTCACCAATCAGTTCCCGCATTCGTAGCTTAATCGTAAGCGTATGGGGAATTACACCTTGCTCATCGCAATCTCCCATGGCAGAAGTTTCTCTAAATCGGGGACTGGCTGGCAGAGTTCATCCAGACAGGTCATGGCATAATCAAAAGGGATCAATCCATTGGTTTTTGCCGTTTCAATGACACTGTAGAGGATAGCACTCGCCTGTGCGCCACATGGGGTATGGCTCGCTTTCCGGCCAATGACAAACGGTTTGATCGCTCTTTCCGCTGGGTTATTGTCAATCGACAGACGTCCATAGTCCAGATAGCGGATGAGTTTTGGCCATTGGTGACTTGTCTTGCTGGGCGCAGTGACTGCTTTGGCCGTAGGTGCTCTGGTGGTCGCTACTGGCGGCGCGGCACTGGTTGTTGTCGCAGTCGGTTCGATTTCCATTACCAAGGAAACCGATAGTGAATTCCTTATAGATGATATTACATATCTGTTTGAATATGCTATCAAGAAATTAAATGAAAAATATCTTGTTTATATATTTTCTATTGATGAATCAAAAATGGTTACCTATGAAGATCATGTAAATAAAGAAGTAACAGAATATCATACGCTTGGGGAAGCTATAAATCATTTGGAACTAAAAGGTATAAATATACAAAAGATGAAAGGCATGAAAGGAGTTTCACCATTTTAAAAATCGAGGAATTTTTACATCAATCACACTAATATGTATATATTACCAGTGTTTTTCTTAAAAATCCTACATACTTGATCCCGTCAAAACTATCAATAAATCACGTTAGCAATCATTTTCTTCATTTATTATTTGTTAACCATATTTTTCTATTTGAAATCAAAAAAATCGCTAGTACACTTACTATACTTTTTCGCTATCCAGAGTCTTTTTTATCGCGCTCTTGAAGGTTGAAAAACAGTAATAAATATCAGTTTTTATCTTGTAAAACCGCACTTAAGATACCAAGTAATAATTGTAAAACAGTTGCTTATAAGTGATGTGGAGCTGTCTCCACAATTCAAGATATACCTTTGTGACATAATGTAAACTTTGGAAAATATCAGCCTGCTGCTAAAAGGTTGAGGGGAGTTTTTTCTGGTTATGTTTGTCACGATGTCATAACAGAAGGGAGTAGTGATAACTGATGTTGCAAATCTAGCAAGTTAATTAGTTGATTTTCAAGGTTAAAATTCCATAGCCGTTTTCTCATATCAGATTTGATTATGAAGGGGGGAATGATGTTTTTCCATGTTGTCAACAAAAATAAGATTATCGTATTTGCTTTAATATTGGGAATTTCTATTTTATTTTTATCTTTTAATAACAGTCGATTAGGGATTATTGGTTACGCTGATAAACATTGCCAGAAGAATACCGCCTGTTTGATTGATATCAACAAAATTACCCCCTTTGACTGGGATAAAATGTACATCATTGATAAGGGCATGAAGCCTGAGGATATTGAGAATATCATCGGTGCGACATTTAATGAGAAGGCCAGTCTTTTTTATAAAATTATCTTTGTCAGAGATAAAAAGGTAGTTTATTCAGATGAATATCGTCCTTCGGATGAATCTTACAAGAAAAAGTTTATCAAGCCTAATTTTCATTATCCAGTTGAAAGAAAGGGGGATTATTTTAGTCACTATGCTGTCTCGAAAAATAATTCTATTCTTTCAGTAGAAATTGAACATAAGCCACTTGTGAGTGATAAGGTTTACTACAAAATTTCTCCTTCTAATGTGCAGCAAGTTAAGGGAAGGGATACGTAATTTTATCTGGCTTCTTTAGTAAAATGAGCAAAGTTACAAGATGAGGTGCAGGTTTGCTATTTCTGTTTGGCCTGCACTTTTTTTCCTATCTTTATTGTGCTGTTTTTAATGGATTTGCGAGGTGGTTTTTTGTTGTTTTTCCGCTTTAATGGCGCAGTGTTATCAGCCAAATTATCTTTTACCGCTTCAGATTTATTAGTTTTATCTTTTAGGCGTTTTTCCAAAGCACACATGTCTTTTATATTTTCTAAAGTTCGGGTTAGTCCTTTTATCAAGCGCTCGTCTTTATCTGCCTGAGCATATTGAAGCCGCCTTTCCAATGTTTGCTTTTTTATCTCACATCCTGCTTTATTTGGGGTCGCATAGGCAACACTCATACAGAAAACAATCAACACAAATATGATCAATGTTTTCGACATCATGAATTATTCCCAAGGTTATTGAGAGCGTTTATTCGAAATTTTATACTCTGATCTCGATTTGATCCTGAAAATTCGGCTGGTTCTACGCTGCGGGAGTGGCAGGAGGAGGCTTTTATCTTTTTTGTTGAGAATGAGGCTATAATGCCCCCTTTAGTTGTCTGGTAGGGCATCAGGCAAGTTATCAATATTCTGCTCTCGGGGTTAAATTGAATGTTAAGTTATCGTCACAGCTTCCATGCCGGCAACCATGCTGATGTGCTTAAGCACACGGTGCAAAGCCTTATCATTGAGTCACTTAAAACAAAAGAAAAACCTTTCCTATATCTGGATACGCACGCGGGCGCAGGCCGTTATCAATTGAGTGGAGAACATGCCGAGCGTACAGGGGAGTATCTGGAAGGTATTGCCCGTATTTGGCAGCGTGATGATATTCCTGAGGAATTGTCGGCTTACATTAAGGCAGTGAAGGCACTGAACCCAAATGGTTCGCTACGCTATTATCCAGGTTCTCCGTTGATTGCCCGTCATTTATTGCGTGAATATGATGAGCTTAATCTGAGTGAATTGCATCCCAGTGATTTTCCTTTGTTACGCACAGAATTTTCCCGTGACAGTCGTACCCGTGTCCTGAGGGAAGATGGTTTTCAACAGCTGAAATCAAAATTGCCACCAAAAAGCCGTCGTGGTTTTGTGCTGATTGACCCGCCTTATGAACTGAAATCAGATTATAAAAATGTCGTTTATGGCATTCAGGAAGGGTATAAGCGCTTTGCTACAGGTACTTATGCGCTGTGGTATCCCGTTGTACTGCGCCAACAGATTAAACGCTTAGTGAAGGATCTGGAAGCGACAGGTATCCGCAAGATTTTACAAATTGAACTTGGTGTGCGCCCTGACAGTGATCAACGTGGTATGACGGCTTCAGGCATGATTGTTATTAACCCACCATGGAAATTAGAACAGCAGATGAAGGCAGTATTGCCGTGGCTGCATCAGGTACTGGTTCCTGAAGGTATAGGACATACCTTAGTGGAGTGGATCGTACCTGAATAAGGGAAAGTTCAACGTGGCGTTATGACTCAATAGCCGAGGCCTATGGCAGTGAAAGCTAGAATCGTCCACAGACAGTGATAATTTTTTGTAATAATAGGCGCCAGGTTGAACTTAGCAGTAACTTAATTGATTAGACGGAAGTGACCTAAGATGAGTAAACATTACGATTATATTGCAATTGGTGGCGGCAGTGGCGGCATTGCTTCCATTAACCGTGCAGCCATGTATGGGCAGAAATGTGCCCTGATTGAGGCAAAAGCATTAGGTGGAACATGTGTTAATGTGGGTTGTGTGCCGAAGAAAGTGATGTGGCATGCTGCGCAAATTGCCGAATCTATTCATCAATATGGTCCCGACTATGGTTTTGATACTACCGTTAATCATTTTGATTGGAAAAAACTGGTTGCCAGCCGCACTGCTTATATTGATCGCATTCATCAGTCATATGAGCGTGTATTGGGCAACAATAAGGTAGATGTCATTCAAGGTTTTGCTCGTTTCGTCGATGCGCACTCCGTTGAAGTTAATGGTGAAAAAATTACGGCTGACCATATCCTGATTGCAACAGGTGGTCGTCCGATGTGTCCGAATATTCCCGGTGCGGAATACGGTATTGATTCAGATGGTTTCTTCGAGCTGGATGAGATGCCGAAACGTGTTGCTGTGGTGGGTGCTGGTTATATCGCCGTTGAAATCGCGGGTGTTTTGAATGCGCTGGGTAGTGAAACTCACCTGTTTGTTCGTAAATATGCCCCGCTGCGCTCTTTCGACCCTATGATTGTGGATACCTTGCTGGAAGTCATCAAAAACGAGGGGCCGACACTGCATACGGATGCAATATTAAAATCCGTGATGAAAAACAGTGATGGCAGCCTGACCGTTCAGTTACAGGATGGCAGAGAGCAGACGGTTGATACGTTGATTTGGGCGATTGGGCGTGAACCGATGACGGATAATCTGAATCTGGCTGCAACAGGTGTTGAGCTGAATGAGAAAGGTTATATCCAGGTCGATAAGTATCAGAATACCAATGTTAATGGCCTTTATGCCGTTGGCGATAACACTGGTGCGATAGAATTGACCCCAGTCGCCATCGCGGCAGGGCGTCGTTTATCTGAACGTCTGTTTAATAACAAACCGGAAGAGCATCTGGATTACACCAATGTGCCAACGGTGGTCTTCAGTCATCCGCCAATCGGTGTTGTCGGTTTGACGGAGCCGCAGGCAAAAGCACAATATGGTGACGATCAGATTAAGGTTTATACATCGTCCTTTACCGCAATGTATACGGCTGTGACACAACACCGTCAGCCATGCCGCATGAAGCTGGTTTGTGTGGGTAAAGATGAGAAGATTGTGGGTATCCACGGGATCGGTTTTGGTATGGATGAAATCCTGCAAGGTTTTGCGGTTGCGCTGAAAATGGGGGCAACGAAAAAGGATTTTGATAATACGGTTGCTATCCATCCGACCGCGGCGGAAGAGTTTGTCACCATGAGATAATGGGATTATTTAAGAGTAATCTCCATTTGATTGTTACTCGAATATCGCTTTCTCTGAAAACCATTCCCCTGCAATTGTAGAACATGCAATTAAAGGGGAGATGTATTGGTGCATTTTATTCGAATAGATGAGCAAGCTGCCAAGCTTGCTCTATTTGCCGATGCAACGTTCGTGGCGACTTGTTTGGTAAATGGACGTCCAACGGTACCTGAAGTTGTGATGAATGCGGTTGTTGATTGATTGTTTTCAAATTTGGCCTCTAATTGATAAAGAGGCCAACCTGAATCACAACCCTGGCGCTTTCCACAACGAAGTTGTCAAGCCATCATCCACCAAATGCAGTTGATCAGCATACACGGCCTGCCAATCTTTCTTTGCTTTCTGGTAAGTCTCATGATGGCTTAAGTTTGGTTGATATTCCCGTTCCCAGCGCACCAATCTTTCTCCGGTTGCAGGCAGTGAATCATATAAGCCAACACCGACACCGGCAGCAATTGCACAGCCCAGTGCCGTCGCTTCTTTAACCACCGGAACGCGTACAGGCAGTCCGGTAACGTCAGAGAGAATCTGGCACCAGAGTTTGCCTTTTGAGCCACCGCCCGCGAAAACCAGTGAATCCGCTTGGACGCCGGAGAAAGCGGAAACCATGTCGAGGTTACACGCTGAGACAATAGCGGCATTCTCTTCCAGCGCCCGGAATAATGTCGCTTTGTTGCACTTTTCCGGATCAATGGAGAGGTTAAGGAAGGATGGAGCGGCGTGATACCACGATTTAAACCGCATGACATCGGAGAAGATCGGCATGACGCCATGCGCACCAGCAGGAACTCTGGCCGCCATATCTTCCAGCAGGCTGTAAGCATCAACGCCCAGCCGTTCCGCCAGCAGTTTTTCTTCTGCGCAGAAGGCATCGCGGAACCAGCGCATGGTAAGGCCAGTGAAGAAGCTGATGGATTCTGCTTGTGCCATGCCGGGAATAACATGTGGATTGATGCGAATGTTCATGTTGGGATCGGTGATCGGCTCTGGCAGGTTGACGACTTGTTGCCAGAATGTCCCTCCGAGTACTGCGGTTTGGGCTGGTTTGACGACACCAATGCCGAGGCAGCCGAGTTGGACATCACCACCGCCCATAATCACGGGTGTGCCACTGTTCAGGCCGCATTCAGCCGCCGCTTTTTCGGTGATATAACCGAGTAAGGTTCCTGTTTCTTTGACGGGAGAAAGGATATCGGAACGCAGTCCGGCCATGTCCAGCAAGCTTGGGCGCCAATCGCGGGTGACTAAATCCAGCATGCCTGTTGTGCCGGCGTTGGAAGGATCAACCGCCAGTTCGCCACTCAACATATAAGCCAGCCAATCGCTGATCATCGTCAGCGTACTGGCTTGCCGATAGATATCCGCACGGTGATGTGCCAGCCAAAGCAGACGAGGCATTGCACCTAATGCCAGTGTTTGGCCGGAGTAACGGTAGACATCATACTCAAACGTATTGCCGTAAAGCTCCTTCAACTCGCTGACTTCATGGTTGGAACGTGCATCCACGTTGGCGCATGCCCAGATGGGATCGCCGTCGCGATTATAGAGGACGATGCCTTCCCGCATTGAACAGGCGGCAACACTCTGAATCGCATTGGCGGGCAGTTCTGCCTTTTGCAGCGCCTGCCGGATACATTGGCAGGCCAGTTGCCAGTTGGTTTTCAGGTCAAACTCCATGGAACCCGCAACATTCGGTACAGGCTGGTGTATCCACTCAGCCTGTCCAACGGCGATCTGATTCCCTTCAAGATCAAATATAACTGCACGGATACTGCCAGTTCCTGCATCAAGCGCCATCAGATATTTTCCTGATGGTTGAGCATGAGCATATTGATTCATGATGCTATCCTCGTCTGTCGTTATCTTCTTTTTATTCGATATGGCACAGGGATGGATAGATATTATTAGTCGATCAAGTCAGCATAGCCCGCGCGGTCTGTTCCTCTGTCACCAGTGAACTGATATAGCCTCCTTTCAGAGCAGCAACAATGGCATCCGCTTTTTCGATACCGCCTGCTACACCCATTACGTTCGGGATGGTTTTCATTTCTGGCAGTGAGATCCCTATCAACTCTTGATGGATCTCAATATCGCTGACCAATTCACCTTCTGCATTAAAGAAATAACCAAGAATATCCCCGACGGCACCTTTGCGACCAAACATCAATTGTTCCCCATCGCTGATATAACCGGAACGCATAATGGTTGCTTGCTGCTTTTGGTTGATTGCACCAATTCCGACAACAGCGATATCGGCTGCACAGGCGGCCAAAATCACATCCCGTACACTACGTTCTTCGCGGAATGTTGCCGCGACTTGATGGGTGGAGGCCCGCAGTGGTGCAGGAATAATGCTGACAGGACAGTCTGCATCAAGCTGGCCAATGCCGGTCATGTAAGGGCCAACACCGCCAGACAGCGTCACCAACCGAATTTGTTGGGATGAAATAAAACCACTCAGGTGTTGCAAAGTACACATGGGGGTTTCACCAAACCCAATCGCCAATAGTTGGTGAGGTTCAATCAGTGTCATTAACAGGTGAGCGGCTGCGATACCGAGACGCGCATTCAAGTTCACGCCGCCAAGAGCGGGTAACACACGAACTTGTTTAAGATTAAAGCGTTCTTGCAAAGCATTTTCTAATTCCAGACACCCTTCATAGCGTGAATTGATCTTAACGCGTATCACACCAGACTGGCGCCCTTTCTCCAGTAAGCGGGAAACTTTAAGACGGCTTAAGCCAAGCAATTCACCGATGTCCCCTTGAGTCAGACCATCGTGATAGTAAAACCAGGCAATACGGGCCATTAGTTCTTCTTCACTCATGCAATTTCCTGGATAGTTGTGACCTGAGTAGTCAATTTCCTCGGATAATACGCTTTTCTCTGATACTGATTGTTTCTGGCTTGATTTGATCGACATAACAACTTCTTTATCCACAATTAAAGGATAATCATTAATGCCACTAATGTGCTAGAGGCTTAAGCAATATTTTGAACATATTTTAATGTAGATCTAACTTTTTCACAAAATGTGATCTAATTATTGAAAAAATCTTAATGTTTGAATTAGAGTATTGAACAAATGTATTTAAAATAAATAAAAGTTCATATTTGGCATCGGTGTCAGAAACGCAAGCCCAAAATGCTATGAGGTATGTGATGTCACAGAGCAATACCGCTACTAATACCGATAATTCTCTTCCCCAGTACCATGAATGTATGCCGCTTTTGGCTGCCTATGGGGTCAGTAAGCAGTATTCTGGCTTGACGGTGTTGAAACAGATTGATTTCAAGCTGATGCCGGGACAGGTACACGCACTGCTGGGTGGAAATGGTGCGGGTAAATCAACTCTGATGAAAATCATTGCCGGTATTGAACAACCAGATGCCGGAGCCTTGATTGTAGATGGTACTACTGTCAGCCATCTGACTCCAGCGAAGGCACATCAACTGGGCATTTATCTGGTGCCACAAGAACCTTTGCTATTTCCCAGTCTCTCCGTTCAGGAAAACATTCTATTCCGTTTACCTAAGCATCAAGCCAGCACAAGTAGGATGCGGGAATTACTGACTCAACTCGATTGCCAAATTGATTTGAAGGCGGCAGCGGGCAGTTTGAATGTGGCGGATCAGCAGTTAGTAGAGATTATGCGTGGCCTGATGCGTAATTCCCGTATCTTGATTCTGGATGAACCGACAGCCTCGTTGACGCCCGCAGAAACCGAACGTTTGTTTGCGCGAGTACGGGAGCTACGGCAGCGACAGGTGGGAATTGTCTTTATCTCCCATAAGTTGCCTGAAATCCGCGAAATTGCTGATTATGTCAGTGTGATGCGAGATGGTGGTATCGCTCTCAGTGGCGAGATTGAACATTTTACAACAGATGCGATTATTCAGGCGATTACACCTGCGGCAAAATCAACGGCATTGGTTGATCAGAAATTACGTTCAAAAGTCCGCAAGAATGTGTCAGATAGCGGATCACAGATACCTGTTTTGGAAGTGACTTCTCTTTGTGGGGAAGGATTCCGTGATATTTCTCTGAGGCTACAAGCAGGAGAAATTGTCGGTTTGTCTGGCGTTGTGGGCGCGGGGCGTACAGAACTGGCGGAGACGCTATACGGATTGCGCCCGATTGCGAGTGGTGAAATTCGTTTTCGACAGCAAGTTATCAATAAATTGGATACAGCAGAGCGATTGCAGCGTGGATTGGTTTATCTGCCTGAGGATAGGCAGGCTTCCGGCTTGTTCCTTGATGCTTTTTTGAGTTGGAATGTGCGTTCGCTGACTCACAGCCGAAGCACTTTCTGGACGCATTCTTCCTACGATACCGGAGTACTGGAACGATATCGTCAAGCGCTCAATATCCGATTCCACAATGTAAATCAGTCAGCACGCACCCTGTCTGGCGGTAATCAGCAGAAGATTTTGATTGCGAAATGTCTGGAAGCCAAGCCTACGGTATTGATCATTGATGAACCGACGCGCGGTGTTGATGTTGGGGCACGTAATGATATTTATCAACTTATTCATAACATCGCCAGCCAGCAGGTGGCGATTCTCCTGATTTCTTCTGATATTGATGAAATTGTTCAACTGGCTGATCGCGTACTGGTCATGCATCACGGCGAACTCTGTGGTCAGCTTGATAAAGACCATATGAGTGTGGACAAGATTATGCACCTTTCTTTTGGCGAACTGATTTCTAACGCAAAAGCAGGGGGAGCGTCACATTGAAATTTATTCAGAACAACCGAGAAGGCACAGTATTAATTGCCATTTTGGGGCTGTTTGCTTTATTAGGGGGGCTGGATAGCCAGGTTTTCAGCTTCCAAACTGTCACTATGATTTTCGGTAATGCCCAAATTCTTATTTTATTAGCGATGGGCGCCACATTGGTCATGTTGACTCGCAATATTGATGTATCCGTCGGTTCAACAACCGGCTTATGTGCAGTAGTCATGGGGTTGTCGCTGAATGCTGGCCTTCCTTTGTCGGTTGCTTGCCTGATGACGTTGTTGATTGGAATGATAGCTGGGCTGATTAACGGTGTATTGGTGGCATGGCTGAAAATTCCGGCCATTGTTGCTACGTTGGGCACACTCGGTTTATACCGGGGGTTAATGCTGTTGCTGACGGGGGGTAAATGGATTGAGGGTTTGCCCGCTGAGGTTAAAGATCTCGCCAGGCCGATGTTATTTGGTATTTCACCGATTGGCTGGTTGCTGATGTTATTGATTCTGTCGATGGCATGGATGTTAAAGAAAACTGAGTTTGGTCGCGGGTTTTATGCTACTGGCGATAATCTGCAGGGCGCTCGTCAGCTTGGTGCTCCCGTCAATGGTATTCGCATCACTGCATTTGCCGTAAATGGCGTGATGGCAGCATTGGCAGGTATTGTATTTGTGGCACAGATAGGCTTTATTCCGAACCAAACCGGGGATGGACTGGAGATGAAAGCTATCGCTGCCTGCGTATTGGGTGGGATTAGTTTGCTGGGTGGCATGGGAACTGTCATCGGGGCGATTTTCGGGGCATATTTTCTGACGCAAATCGATAGTGTGTTGGTGTTGCTCAGGTTATCGGCCTGGTGGAATGATTTTATTGCTGGCCTTGTCCTGTTGGCGGTGTTAGTACTGGATGGTCGTTTGCGCAGTGCCGTTGGGAAGAATTTACGTCAGCAACGTTATGCTCGCTTCCTTGAACCGATAAAAAAACACTCTGCAAAAAACGGGAGGCCATAATGAATGTAATACAACGTTATGGCTGGGAAATGGCGCTTTTGGTGTTGTTGGTGGCGGAAATCTTGCTGTTTGGCATGGTTAACCCAAGGATGCTGGATATCAACGTGCTGTTGTTCAGTACCAGTGATTTTATCTGCATCGGGATTATTGCGTTGCCGTTAACGATGGTGATTGTCAGCGGTGGGATTGATATTTCGTTTGGTTCGATTATCGGCTTATGTGCTATTGCATTGGGCGTCATGTACCAAGCTGGATTACCGATGGTTGTTGCTGTTCCCTTAACTTTGCTGGTTGGTGTGCTGTGTGGTTTGATTAATGCAGCCTTGATTTTCTATACGGGCGTGAACCCTCTGGTAATTACGCTTGGTACAATGTACCTGTTTGGTGGAAGCGCCTTATTACTGTCAGGATTATCTGGTGCGACGGGTTATGAAGGCATTGGCGATTTTCCTGAGGAATTCACTGATCTTGCCAACCTGACACTGTTAGACCTGCCTGTCCCTCTGCTTATCTTCATACTTTGCACTTTGTTGTTTTGGTTGTTTATGCACCGCACGCATAGTGGGCGAAATGTTTTTCTTATTGGCCAGAACAACCGTGTCGCCCGTTATGGCGCGATCCCCGTGAATAGAACGTTGTGTTTGTTATATGCCCTGACTGGGCTGGCTTCAGCGATGGCTGCGATCATTTTAGTTTCCTATTTTGGCTCGGCGCGTTCTGACCTTGGAAGTTCGTACCTGATGCCTGCCATTACTGCCGTAGTACTGGGGGGAGCGAATATTTACGGCGGTTCTGGTTCAATTACGGGCACCGCGCTGGCGGTTTTGTTGGTGGGCTATTTGCAGCAAGGATTGCAGATGGTGGGAATTCCTAATCAAATATCCAGCGCTTTGTCTGGTGCCTTGCTGATTGCAGCAGTGATCGGGCGTTCTATCTTGCTGCATCGTCACCAAATTTGTAATTGGTGGCAACGTCGGCAGGCTTCTATTTCACAACAACATATTTTTGAAACGCAAAAGACGAATTTGAAACATAAATGAGATTGAAACAAAAATAAACGGAGATAGGCATGAAAGCACCAACAATGAAAAAACTGGCTTTGGCTTCTGCATTAAGTCTGGCGTGTGTTTCTTGGGCACAGGCAGCAGAGAAAATCGCATTTATCCCTAAATTGGTCGGTGTCGGGTTCTTTACCAGCGGCGGACAAGGTGCGGTGGAAGCAGGCAAGGCGCTGGGTGTTGAAGTCACCTATGATGGCCCGACAGAGCCGAGTGTTGCTGGGCAGGTTCAGCTTATCAATAACTTTGTGAATCAAGGCTACAACGCGATTGTGGTATCTGCCGTGTCACCGGATGGTTTGTGTCCTGCCTTGAAACGTGCCATGAAACGGGGCGTTAAAGTGTTGACGTGGGATTCAGACACATCACCAGAATGCCGTTCTATCTATATCGATCAAGGAACGCCAAAACAGTTGGGCGGGCTTTTGGTGGATATGGCTGCTAATCAAGTGAAAAAAGAAACAGCGAAAGTGGCATTTTTCTATTCCAGTCCAACAGTGACAGATCAAAATCAATGGGTAAAAGAGGCTAAGTCTAAGATTGCAAAGGAACATCCGAACTGGGAAATCGTGACTACGCAGTTTGGCTATAACGATGCTACAAAATCCTTGCAGACTGCGGAAGGTATTTTGAAAGCATGGGGAGATTTGGATGCGATTATTGCTCCGGATGCCAATGCGCTGCCTGCGGCGGCTCAAGCAGCAGAAAACCTGAAACGTCAGGATGTGGCAATTGTTGGGTTCAGTACTCCGAATGTGATGCGTCCTTATGTTGAAAACGGTACAGTCAAACAGTTCGCCCTGTGGGATGTGGTCAAGCAGGGTAAGATAGCCATTCATATTGCTAATGAGATTCTGCAAAAAGGCGATCTGAATGTGGGGGATAAATTGAATATTCCTGATATTGGCAATCTTGAGATTTCACCTAACAGTGTGCAGGGATACCGTTATGAAGCAAAAGGCAATGGTATTGTTGTTATGCCGGAGCGGGTGATTTTTACCAAAGACAATATCAACCAATACGATTTCTAACCAAGACGATTTCTGATTGATAAGGCTGACATAAGGCCTGACTCTGATACTTTTCTGGAGGGAGAAATGGCAGATTTAGATGATATCAAAGACGGTAAAGATTTTGGCATTGATACACCACAAAAGAATACGCTGTTTGAACTGAAAGGCTGTGGTGCGCTGGATTGGGGCATGCAGTCCCGTTTGGCGCGTATTTTTAATCCCACCACCAATAAAACGGTAATGCTGGCGTTTGACCACGGTTATTTTCAGGGGCCAACGACGGGATTGGAGCGTATTGATATTAATATCGCCCCGCTGTTTGAACATACCGATGTGCTGATGTGTACGCGCGGCATCCTACGCAGTCAGGTTCCTCCTGCCACCAATAAACCTGTTGTACTGCGCGCATCTGGCGCTAATTCTATTCTGACCGAACTCTCCAATGAAGCTGTTGCAGTAGCGATGGAAGATGCGCTTCGGCTCAATGTTTGTGCGGTAGCGGCGCAGGTTTATATCGGTTCAGAATACGAACATCAATCCATCAAAAATATTATCAAGCTGGTGGATCAAGGAACGCGTTATGGCATGCCAACAATGGCTGTAACAGGGGTCGGTAAAGATATGGCTCGTGACCAGCGTTACTTCTCGCTGGCAACCCGTATTGCGGCAGAAATGGGAGCGAATATTATCAAAACCTATTATGTCGATACCGGTTTTGAACGGATTGCCGCAGGTTGCCCGGTGCCGATTGTGATCGCGGGCGGTAAGAAACTGCCGGAGCTGGATGCGTTGAATATGTGCTATCAAGCGATCGATCAGGGCGCTTCCGGTGTTGATATGGGACGCAATATTTTCCAATCAGAAGCACCTGTTGCGATGCTGAAAGCGGTACAGGCAGTCGTGCATCACAATGAAAAACCCGCTCAGGCTTATGAGCTATTCCTGAACGAAAAAGCCAAAGGGGAATAACATGCACGTCACATTAGTTGAGATTAATGTCAAAGCTGACAAGGTTGACGAATTCATTGAGGTATTTCGGGATAATCACCTCGGTTCGGTTAAGGAACCGGGCAATTTGCGGTTTGATGTGCTGCGTGATGAGAATATCCCAACCCGCTTTTATATCTATGAAGCCTATGCCGACGAAGCGGCGGTTGCTGAGCATAAGAAAACACCTCATTACCTGCGTTGCGTCGAAAAACTGGAAGCGTTGATGACTGAACCGCGCAAAAAAACTACTTTTATTGGTTTGATGCCGGAAGGGAAGTAAAGATAAGAAGCTGTTTGATAGTCGAAATAACGCCCTTGACGTGGACGTCGGGGCGTTTGAGATTTTTTATAGCCAGTTTTGGTTGCTATTTGTGAGAGTGAATATCAAGTTTTAATCAGCCTGTAGCCACTGTTATTGATGTAGCCACTCGGCAATAAATGTTGCTACTTGTTCCGGCTGATTAATATCAAGCTGCGGAAGTGGTGTTGCCAGCGCGATATCGCTGGCAATGGCGATCACATAAGGATCGAGGATTTCATTAACGGTATGATTCAGGCCGTCGCGATAAAGTGCTATTTTGGGGATAGCTTCTTGTTTGAACCCTTCGACCAGAATGAGATCCAGCGAATTCGCATCGAATCGACGGGCGAGATAGTGCAGATCTAACTCCGGCAAATCGGGTGTTTCTGTCATCAACGCCCAACGCTGCTGGCTGGCGACCAACGTTTGGGTTGCTCCGGCCTTGCGTAGCTCATAACTGTCTTTACCTGGTTTATCGACATCCATATTGTGATGAGTATGCTTAATCAACCCAACACGGATATGTCGTTGGCGTAACAAGGGTATCACCTGTTTTAACAATGTCGTTTTTCCGGTTCCGCTATAAGCGGTGATACCCAACATAGGCAATGCTGTATTGTTGATGCTCTGATTCATGCGGTCTCCTGTAGGAGTACCCAATGCCGGTATTTCCAGTGATGGCATTCTTCTGGCGTATTTAAGTTTTTGAAAGCATGGGGATTGGGGAAATAGACGGCTTTTGCCTTAATCATCTGCATAAAGAACATGAGTTTTCTATCACCCAGTGCGAGATAACTTTCTAACCGGGGGATCAGACTGCGGTGCATTAATGCTAAGGTGGGATGGGCGCGTTCGCAATCATGTGCATAAGCAGCCCAGGCATGTTGTTTGTAGTGCCAAAGTTTTGCAACGAGATCTTCGGGAAAATCCGGTACATCACAGGGAACAAATACCACCCATTCATTGATGGCTTTCTTTAAAACTGCCAGCATACCTGCCAGTGGCCCGGAAAAATCGGTAACAATGTCCGGTATAATGGGATAGCCGCTTTGCTGATAGATGCCCTGATTGCGATTGGCATTAATCAACAGCTCATGAACCTGCGGCTGCAATCTTGTGGCAATGTGTTGATATAATGGTGCGCCGCTGAATTGCAGTAATCCTTTGTCATTTCCCCCCATGCGGGTAGATAACCCCCCAGCCAGAATTGCGCCACTGATTTTTTGATGCGTCATGTTAAATCACCTGATATTGGGCAATGAAATATTGAGTGTTCGGGTATATATAACCATTGAGAATCAATATCTAACGATGCTGCTTTGGTGGCAGTATAACTTTACGCTGGTTGACAGACCAATTCTTTCTCAGAACGATTATCCCTGCTAATTTGTATAGTTATTTATAAGGAACTAAAAATGAAGTATCACCGCCTCAATGAAGTTATCGAACTTTTACATCCAGTATGGAAGAATGAGCCGGATTTAAGTTTGGCGGCGCTTTTGCAAAAGCTGGCTGATGAAGCAGGGTTCACAGGACAGTTGTCTGAATTAACCGATGATATTCTGATTTATCACCTGAAAATGCGCGGTACGGGTAGTCAGGCAGAAATTCCCGGGTTGAAAAAAGATTATGAAGAAGATTTTAAGACCGCTTTATTACGTGCTCGTGGTGTTATTAAAAATTGATGGTGTTATTAAAGATTGATAAAGAGAGAACTGTGTTGTGACAGAATCGAAGGCTTTTAATTTTCAGAATATAACGCCAGATTTAATCATGGATGCGTTGACGCAGTCTGGTTTGTATCTTGATTCCGGATTAACTGAACTGAATAGTTACGAAAATCGTGTTTATCAGTTCATGGATGAGGATCGCAAACGTTATGTGGTGAAATTTTATCGCCCACTGCGCTGGAGCCAGCAGCAAATTCAAGAGGAGCATGATCTTGCGCATGAATTGCAGCAGGCAAATTTACCGGTTGCGGCTCCCCTGATGTTTGATGGGCAGACGGTGTTGAATTATGGCGGGTTCTTTTTTGCTATTTTCCCGAGCGTAGGGGGACGCCAGTACGAATCAGATAATTTTGACCAGTTGGAAGATGTCGGGCGTTTACTGGGAAGAGTACACCAAATTGGCCGTCAAAAAACGTTTTCGGCTCGTCCTACAATTAATCTTGATGAATATTTGTATCAGCCGTATCAATATTTGGCTGAATGTGAGCTTCTGCCTGCCGGACATAAGAAAGGTTTTTTGGCGGCACTGGATGAATTAAACAATACAGTTGTACATCAATGGAATGATAACTGGCAGGCATTACGGCTGCATGGTGATTGCCATGCTGGTAATATCTTGTGGCGTGATGAGGCATGGTTTGTGGATCTTGATGATGCCCGCAATGGCCCTGCTATTCAGGATTTGTGGATGCTACTCAATGGCTCAAGGCAGGAGCGATTGATTCAGTTGGATATTTTGCTTGAATCATATAGTCAGTTTACGGATTTTGACCCAAAAACATTGGCTTTGATAGAACCACTGCGGGCAATGCGAATGGTCTATTATTTGGCTTGGGTTGCTCGTCGCTGGCAAGATCCCGCTTTTCCCAAAGCATTTCCGTGGATGGCTGATAGTGATTTCTGGCATAAGCAAATGAATCTTTTTTCTGAACAAACCCGGCTGTTACAGGAACCACCTTTACAGCTCAACCCGATGTATTAATTTTTCTGGAGACCATTATGAAGAAATTTTGGCTAGCACTGGTGGGAGCGTTTATGGCATTTAATGCTTCTGCTTCCGGTTTTTCTGAAGGCAAACAGTATACGGAATTAAAAAATCCGGTTGCAAATCAGCCGCAGGTTTTGGAATTCTTCTCTTTTTATTGCCCTCACTGTTATCAGTTTGAAAACATTTATCATGTTCCTTCTACTGTTGAGAAAAACCTGCCAGCGGGGGTGACGCATGAACGTTATCATGTCGATTTTCTGGGGCCTCTGGGGAAAGATCTGACGGATGCCTGGGCGGTTGCGATCGTCATGAAGGTTGAAGATAAAGTCACTCCAATTCTGTTTGAGGGTATTCAGAAAACCCAGTCCATCAATAGCAAAGAAGATATCCGCAATGCCTTTATCAAGGCTGGTGTGTCTGGTGAAGAATATGATGCGGCATTGAACAGCTTTATCGTGCAATCTGTAGCTGCTAAAGAGCGTCAGGCAGCCAAAGATCTTGAATTGCGTGGTGTTCCGGCAGTTTTTGTCAATGGCAAGTACCTGATTAACAATGGCGGCATTGAATCGCGTTCGGAGCTGGACTACGGTAAGAAGTTCTCTGATGTAGTGAATTATCTGGTGACAAAAAAATAAGCCACAATGCAATAAGAATGCTGGTATTAATATAAAATAATACAAGTATTGTGTCAGCTAAGATAAAACTGGCACAATACTTGCTGAAAGTTCCCTTTCATAACATAAACTCCGGTAATATCCACAAGTCAGTGATTTTTAAGTAGTTGTAATATTTTTTTCACATTCACCGTAATTCATTGATTTTTACCTTCTGTTCTTCATTCTTTACAGTGATAAACATAAATCTGGTTTATGTGCCATTTTTTTGTGCACAAAGTTATCCACAGAGAACTCATCAGAATATTTGTCAGAAAATGCAGGTTAGCACGAGAAAATTCTCGCAAAATTCGTCTATATCGGCACAGTATGGCATTCTATTCTTTATTCATCCCACAGAACGACGAAGAAAATTTTATGGCACAGATAGCAGACAATCCCCTGATTTTGGTTGATGGTTCTTCATACCTTTATCGTGCATACCATGCGTTTCCTCCACTGGCAAACAGTGTAGGGGAACCA
Source organism: Xenorhabdus sp. PB62.4 (assembly GCF_014467285.1). Classification (NCBI taxonomy): domain Bacteria; kingdom Pseudomonadati; phylum Pseudomonadota; class Gammaproteobacteria; order Enterobacterales; family Morganellaceae; genus Xenorhabdus; species Xenorhabdus sp. PB62.4. The sequence continues at coordinate 18,660 of NZ_NKHR01000015.1, forward strand.
ACGGGCGCCATGTATGGCGTGCTGAACATGCTGCGCAGTTTGATTATGCAGTATAAATCCAGTCATGTGGCGGTCGTGTTTGATGCCAAAGGCAAAACGTTCCGTGATGAGTTATTTGCTGAATATAAATCCCACCGTCCACCAATGCCGGATGATTTGCGGGCGCAGATTGAGCCATTACACAAAATGGTTAAAGCAATGGGACTGCCAATTCTGGTTGTACCGGGCGTTGAGGCTGATGATGTTATCGGTACATTGGCGTTGCAGGCTGAAAAAGAAGGTCGCTCTGTCCTGATCAGTACCGGCGATAAGGATATGGCTCAGTTGGTGACGCCGAATATCACGCTGATTAATACCATGACCAACACTATTCTGGGGCCGGAAGAGGTAGTGGAAAAGTATGGTATTCCACCTGAACTGATCATCGATTTCCTCGCCCTGATGGGGGACTCTTCCGATAATATTCCTGGTGTACCGGGGGTCGGTGAAAAAACGGCTTTGGGACTGTTGCAGGGCATTGGTGGATTGAATGAGATTTACGCCAGACTTGATGAAATTGCCACACTCAGTTTCCGCGGCGCTAAAACGCTGGGCGGGAAAATGGAGCAGCATAAAGAGGTAGCTTACCTTTCCTATCAATTGGCAACGATTAAAACGGATGTGGAATTAGATAAAACCTGTCTGGAACTTTCTGTTGCGCCGCCGGATGCGGATGAGTTATTGGCACTATTCAGACATTATGAGTTTAAACGCTGGATCAGTGACGTACAGAATGGCAGTTGGTTGGAAGGTAACGGGCAGAAACCTGCCGTTGTGGGTTCGAAGGCTGAAGCTGCGGCAGCCGCGCCAAGTGCCGTCAAAATTTCACCGGAAAGCTATCAGACCATTCTTGATCGCCAATCCCTTGATGAATGGATTGAGAAACTGAAACAGGCTCCGGCATTCTCTTTTGATACTGAAACTGATGGCCTTGATACCCTGACCGCCAATCTGGTGGGAATGTCTTTTGCCATTTCGTTAGGTGGGTTAGCGTTAAGTGGATCAACGTTAGGTGAATCAGAGGTTGAAGCCGCTTATCTGCCGCTGGGCCATGATTATCTGGATGCTCCCCAACAACTGGATCTGGATGAAGTTCTCACAGCATTAAAACCGCTGTTGGAAGATGCAAGCCTGCCTAAAATAGGCCAAAACCTGAAATTTGATCGTGGCGTTTTGGCACGTTATGACATTACTCTGAACGGTATTGTTTTTGACACCATGCTGGAGTCGTATGTTCTGAACAGCGTAGGGGGCAGACATGACATGGATAGTCTCGCGGAGCGTCATCTGGGCTATAAGACCACGACATTCGAAGAAATTGCGGGTAAAGGTAAAAAACAGCTAACGTTCAACCAAATTCCGTTGGAAGAAGCATCAAAATACGCGGCAGAAGATGCGGACGTGACTTTACGGTTACATCAGGTGATGTATCCACAATTAGAGAGCGTGGAAACACTGAAAAAAGTTTTCCAGGACATTGAAATGCCATTAGTGCCTGTGCTTTCCCGTATGGAGCGGACAGGGGTATTGATTGATGCTCAAACGTTGGCAGAACATTCTCTGGAAATCGCTGCACGTTTAGATGAGTTGGAAAAATCAGCTTATACATTGGCGGGTGAAGAATTCAATTTGGCTTCACCTAAACAGTTACAAGTCATTTTGTTTGAAAAGATGGACTTGCCTGTCTTGAAAAAGACCCCGAATGGGGCGCCATCAACAAACGAGGAAGTACTGGAAGAGTTGGCGGAGCACCATGAATTGCCGAGGGTGATTCTGGAGCATCGTGGTTTGGCGAAACTGAAATCCACTTATACGGATAAACTGCCCCAAATGGTTAATCCGCTGACAAATCGTGTCCACACTTCGTACCATCAGGCGGTAACGGCGACAGGGCGTCTTTCTTCCCGTGATCCAAACCTGCAAAACATTCCTGTGCGTAATGATGAAGGTCGACGCATCCGCCAGGCATTTATTGCGCCAGAAGGTTACCGCATTATGGCGGCGGACTATTCACAGATCGAGTTGCGGATTATGGCGCATTTGTCACAAGACAAAGGCTTGCTGAAGGCGTTTGCACAAGGTAAGGATATCCACAGTGCGACCGCTGCGGAGGTGTTTGGCGTGCCGTTGGAGCAGGTGACCAGCGAGCAACGTCGCAGTGCGAAGGCGATTAACTTTGGTTTGATCTATGGCATGAGTGCGTTTGGTTTATCCCGCCAGTTAGGTATTCCACGTGGCGAAGCACAACGTTATATGGATCTCTATTTTGAACGCTATCCGGGTGTGCTGTCTTATATGGAGCGCACGCGTCAGCAAGCCGCTGAACGTGGGTTTGTTGAAACACTGGAAGGGCGTCGATTGTACCTGCCAGATATTAAATCGCGTAATGCCATGCGCCGTAAAGCGTCAGAGCGTGAAGCCATCAATGCGCCTATGCAGGGTACAGCAGCGGATATCATCAAATTGGCGATGATTGCCGTGGATAATTGGATTGTCAGCGAGCAGCCAAATGTACGGATGATCATGCAGGTTCACGATGAACTGGTGTTTGAAGTGCATGAGTCTGAACTGGAGGCAGCGGAGGAAGCAATCAGAAAGTTGATGGAACAAAGTATGCAGCTTGGTGTTCCATTAAAAGTGGATGTCGGGATTGGTGATAATTGGGATCAGGCGCACTAATCACTCAGATTTTCAATTTATTGATTTTTTAAGAACCGCAAAGATGCGGTTCTTTTTTATTTATGGCTTTAGCCAGTTTAAGATGCGTTAGCGTCTTAAACATAAAACCACCCGCTATCCCCCCAAAAATAAGTGTTTCAAATTTTATGGGGTACTTAAAAGGCAAAAGTTCACTGATGATATTTGATAAGCACGCGAACTTAAAATATAAGTTTGGCAATAGAAAGTTTTGGGCGGAAGGATACTATGCCAGTACGGTAGGGTTGAATGAAGCCACAATCCGCAAATATATCAGAGAGCAAGAGAAGTCGGACTTAATGCAGGACAAATTAAGTACACGAGAGTCTGAAGACCCCTTCAAGGGGTAAGCCAAAGCAGCAAAGACACTTAGCTTGAACGCAGAGAAAGCAGCGTCATTTAGGCGCAGTCGGTAATATGCCCTTATAGGGCTAGAGCAAACCACCCGCTATGCGGGTGGTTATGATTGAGTGATTTTTATGAAAGCACCGTTGATTTTATAAACAAGGAATACCCGGATCACACCGTGAGAAGGCTTGTGACAACAATTTAGGTTAGGTTTGAGATTAGATCTAGATCTCACAATTATGTAATTAAAATACATAAATGATGGCGTTATAACCTGATTTGATTAAATAATAGAAGCTGAATCGAGGCATTTTATGAAAATTAATTACAAAAAAGTCTTTTTTTGATTAGAGGAATAGGGTAAAGTTGTCGGCGTAGGGTACAGAGGTAAGATGTTCTATCTTTCAGACCTTTTACTTCACGTAATCGGATTTAGCTGAATATTAGCTGCCCCAGTCATCTTTTTTGACTGGGGCGTTTTTTTATGTCCGGTTTATACAGGCGAGAATGTGGTGAATGCAGCGGATGTTATTCCGCTTCAATGGCAGGTTGATTGAACCAAAGATCAAGTTTTTGTTCGAGTTTATCGATACCGAACTTTTTCAGAGCAGAGAAGTATTCGACCTGAACATCACCATCCAGAGAAGTCAGTTCCTGACGGACTTTCGCCAGTTGGCTTTTACGGGCACCGGATGCCAGTTTATCGGCCTTAGTCAGCAATACCATGACAGGAACCTGCATCACGACAGCCCATTCGATCATCTGCATATCCAGATCTTTCAGCGGGTGACGGATATCCATCAACACGACCAGCCCTAACAGGCATTCACGTTTCTGGAGATATTCTCCCAAGGCTTTCTGCCACTTGCGCTTCATTTCTTCTGGCACTTCAGCGTAACCATAGCCCGGCAAATCCACCAGACGGATACCGTCTTCCACTTCGAATAAGTTGATCAACTGAGTACGGCCGGGGGTTTTACTCGTGCGCGCAAGGCTTTTCTGGCGGGTCAGTGCATTCAGGGCACTGGATTTACCCGCATTTGACCTACCGGCAAACGCGACCTCAATGCCCACATCTTGAGGCAGGTGGCGAATGTCAGGTGCACTCGTGACAAAGTGGGTCATGTGATAGTTGTAGCTTTTGATGGTCAAAATGGTCATCTCCCTGAGGAATACACGAAAATAGCGCGGTGATTATACCGAGAGCTGCTGCTTGTGGACAGGCGTAACTTTATTTTGACATTTTTACCGCTATTATTCTGATAATGAACAGCGCAGATAATCAGCAAAAAGCGTGTGTAAATTGCCCTGTGCTGCAACATGCAAAACAAGCTGAATAGCTGGAACGCAGGGCACGCCATGTTGGGTTGATAATACATACAGGCCATCGGTTAATGCTCTGCGTGGCAATAGCCCAACCCCTAGCCCGTGTTCTACTGCATTCCTTATGTTTTCAAATGAGGAACTGACATATGCAAAGAAATACGGTTTATTTATATGCTCCAATGTTTTTATAGCATATTTGCGAATAACGCAGCCCTCGGGAAAAATAACCAGAGGAATTTCCTGGAGCTCATTGAAATATACAGCTTTTGAAGCAACCCAGTGCAATGAATCAATGAGCAGAATGCTTTTATTATTGGCGTTGGTTGGCTGCCCTGCTATTTCTTTCGTAATGGCCATATCTAGTTGCCGTTTTTCCAATAAAGCAGAAAGTACAGGCGATGACCCTGTGGTGATCTCTATTTTTAATTCGGGTTGTTCAGCCAAACACCAAGAAATCACTTTGTGCAGGTTTGCAATGCTGAAATCGTCAGGTACACCGAGTGCAATTTTGCCTCTTAACTGGAATTTTTTCACTGATTGTAGTGCTTGGGTCATACGAGAAAGAATATCCTTTGCCGCAGGTAAAAGCTGCTTTCCCTCATCCGTTAACCCAATAACATAGCCCTGACGCCGATCGATTAAACGACAGCCAATATCTTCTTCAAGCCGTTTAATGCTGAGACTAAGTGTAGATTGTGTACGCCCCAATTCTTCGCCAGCTTTAGCAAAACCGCCATGTATAGCAACAAACACAAAGGCACGCAGTTGTTCAAGTGTTATACCGCGCCCATCAAAACGATCAGTACGAATATCCAGCTTCATAGAGTTGCTCTTGTTACCATTATTGATAAATTCAATGATAAGAAAAAAATTATTTATTTAACAATACTGCATGATTGTTGCAACATGACCAAAAAGTTAGCCAATATTTATTTTAAATAGCTAGACAAAATCTAATACACCAGGGAATTTCCGAAACGTTATATAAAAATTCATGTGGAATCACCTCAAATGCTTATGATAGTCGCACCAATATTTCTGGTTATATTTATCGGGTATTGTTTTGGGCGCTTGCGTCCTGATAGTGGGCTTTCTGATAAATTAATCAATGATTATGTGCTTTATATCGCACTCCCTGCTCTATTGTTCCTTGCCATTGCCCGTGCAGATATTAGTGAGCTGCAACAATGGGGATTTATAGCGGCAAGTCTTGCTGGTATCGGTGCTGCGTATGTTTTAGGAATGCTGGTGGCAAAAATCATGGGGGTTAGTTTGCCGCAATCGTCGATCTTAAGCATGGGTGCGTGTTACGGCACAACCGGATATATGGGTGTTCCAATCCTGATTTCTGTCTACGGTGAATCCGCTGCACTTCCTGCTGCTATCGCTACGATTTTGCATAATATCCCTGCTATTATGGCAGTCATCATTACTTACGATATTTTTTCTGCACGTCAATCGGGCAGCAAAATATCTATTAGCCAAAGCCTCGTTGGTGCACTAAAGACAACATTGAGCAACCCCCTGACACTTTCAGTTATTGCGGGATTGATCTTCGTTTGCTTTGGTATTCCTGTTCCAAAATTCTTGCAATCATTTGCGGAGTTTTTAGGTAATGCCGCAGGCCCAACGGCATTATTTGCTTTAGGGTTGGGGTTATCCCGGCTTAAAGTCAAAGAGCATATCAACAGCGGTGCGTTAAAATTAGCTGTGCCGATGTTGTGCCTTAAACTAGGCATACAGCCACTGATTACATTTATCTGTGCTTACTATCTATTTGGTATGCAGCAGGCAGATAATATCTGGCTGATTGCCGCGATTGTCATGGCTGCACAGCCTATCGGGGCGGGAGTTTATGTTTTTGCCAATAAATATGGTTTCAAACAGGAAGTTATTTCCCTTTCCATTATCATCTCTCTACTTATTGCACTAGTGACAATACCAACCATTTTGCAATGGCTTCCTGCCTAAACCTGGATGGAAATTTCAGTTCCCATCCCCGCCACTCATTAAGTGAATCAATGTGATTTGATGCCCTTTAGCCCGGAAAACGCCTCAATATAGAGGTTATTCTTAAATTAACTCTCGCGCAAATATGCGAATATAAGAGCCGAATAGATAGATTTTCCCCCTATTTCCCTAAAATACTCGTAAATGTAGGTAAATCTTTGGAACTTAGTGCTATTGGGAATTACACTTAATAAGTTTTGTTGTTATGAATTTTATTGTTGACCTCAAAAATAAAGGAACCATCAATGTTTAAACGTATTTTTGTGTCGCTTATGACTGCATGTGCTATCAGTGCAGTGGCTGTTCCAGCATTGGCTGCCGAAACTCACGTGAAGCTGGTAACATCAGCCGGAGAAATCGAAATTGAGTTGGATAGCAACAAGGCGCCAATGACCACCAAGAATTTTGTTGAGTATGTCAATGAGGGATTTTATAACAACACTATTTTTCATCGTGTTATTCCCGGTTTTATGATTCAGGGTGGGGGCTTCACAAAAGATATGAAGCAAAAAACCACCAGAGCGCCAATTAAGAATGAAGCAGATAATGGTTTGCGTAACCTGCGTGGCACTATCGCCATGGCACGTACCGCAGATAAAGACAGTGCGACCAGCCAGTTTTTCATTAACGTGACTGATAATGCTTTCCTTGACCATGGTCAGCGTGATTTTGGTTATGCCGTCTTTGGTAAAGTCGTAAAAGGTATGGATGTCGTGGATAAAATTTCTCAGGTCAAAACAGAAAATGTTGGGCCTTACCAAAACGTACCTGTGAAACCTATTGTGATTTTGTCAGCCAAGGTTGAGTCTTAATCGTTTTAGCAAGAGATAATTCGGTATTCGGGTGATCATTATTGATTGTTTGAATACCGTTCGTATTCTCTCCCATCTCCTTTCTCCACCGTTGTACACTATAGTAGTATAAGTAACGTAGCTGGTTAGGGATTCTCTGTGCCACTATTTTAAAAATCCTTCTGTGGTATGATGACTCCCCCGTTGCCGTTGATACTGCTTTACCTGATTTTACCGTAATACAGAATGTATAATGCCCCAATGGGGTAGGGCAACTTATAAGACTATAAAATCAGTAGGATATACTCCTATGTTATTAATAATAGATAATTACGATTCTTTTACATTCAATTTATATCAATATTTTTGTGAATTAGGGACAGAGGTTTTAGTTAAGCGTAATGATGAGTTACAGCTTGAAGATATTGAAAAATTAGCACCTACACATTTAGTGATTTCTCCCGGGCCTTGTACGCCAAATGAAGCAGGGATTTCTCTGGAAGCAATTTCACATTTTGCCGGGAAACTGCCTATCTTGGGCGTGTGTTTGGGGCATCAGGCGATAGGTCAGGCTTTTGGTGCCAGCGTTGTCAAAGCCCGTGAAGTGATGCATGGAAAAACTTGCTTGCTCCACCATTGTCAGCAAGGGGTATTTAAGGGATTGGATCATCCACTGACCGTCACACGCTATCACTCGTTGGTTATTGCTGCTGAAACTCTTCCTGCATCATTTGAAGTGACAGCATGGAGTCAGCGCAATGGCGATGTGGATGAAATTATGGGAATACGTCATCGTACTTTGCCACTGGAAGGGGTGCAATTTCACCCGGAAAGTATTCTTAGTGAGCAGGGGCATGAGTTATTGAATAATTTTCTTAAGTATTAGTCAGGTATTATCGGTCATCCCTCACTCGTTTTTTTATTTGCCTCTAATTGATTTTTTATTCATATTTAGTGATTATTATTTCACTTCGGTGTGGCAAATAGAAAAATAAGGTGGGGGAAATGCTAGAAAACACAGCAAATAGCCGGAATACTTATGATCAGGTTATGTTGCCAATTTATGCGCCAGCGGATTTTATTCCTGTCAAAGGGCAAGGTAGCCGGGTCTGGGATCAGCAGGGCAAAGAATATATCGATTTTGCCGGTGGTATCGCTGTTTTGGCTCTGGGGCACTGTCATCCGGCCTTGGTGGCGGCTCTGAAACAGCAAGGTGAAAAATTGTGGCATGTCAGCAATATTTTCACCAATGAACCCGCCTTAACTTTAGCGAAAAAGTTGATTGATGCAACGTTTGCACAGCGAGTATTTTTCGCTAACTCCGGAGCGGAAGCCAACGAAGCAGCATTTAAGCTGGCCCGTCGTTACGCGATTACCCGCCATCATCCCCATAAAACCAAAATTATTGCTTTTCATCATGCGTTTCACGGACGCACGTTTTTCACCGTTTCGGTGGGAGGACAGCCGAAATACGCCGAAGGATTCGGGCCTAAACCGGCCGATATAGTACACGTCCCTTTTAATGATCTGGATGCTGTCAGAGCGGTAATCGATGATGACACCTGTGCTGTTGTTCTGGAGCCGATTCAGGGAGAAGGCGGTGTTACGCCTGCAACGACAGCGTTTCTTCATGGTGTGCGGAAGTTATGTGATAAGCATCAGGCGCTTCTGATTTTTGATGAAGTCCAGAGTGGAATGGGGCGTACAGGCAAGTTGTATGCTTATCAGCATTACGGCGTCCAACCGGATATTCTGACGACGGCAAAAGCATTGGGAGGAGGCTTTCCGATTAGTGCGATGCTAACGACAGATACGATTGCGACGGCGATGGAAACAGGCGCGCATGGAACAACTTATGGAGGAAATCCGTTGGCTTGCTCTATCGGTTGTGCCGCTTTGGATATCATCAACACACCAGAAGTACTGGCGGGAGTGGAAAAACGCCACGATATGATCATTCATGCACTGGAAAAGATAAATCAAAAATATGGCATCTTCCATGAATTCCGTGGAAAAGGGTTGCTTATTGGCGCTGTATTGAAAGTGGAATATCAAGGCAAGGCCAGAGAAATATTGCACCAAGTGGCAGAGCACGGATTGATGCTATTGAGTGCCGGAGACAGTATCTTACGCTTTACGCCATCATTAATTATTGCTGAGGATGAGATAACAGAAGGTATAGCGCGGTTGGATATGGCAATATCGCGATGGTTAAATCAATAAAATAACGGCCGGGAAAAGCAACAAAAAAAGCCAGTGCGGATGTAATAAATTGCACTGGCTGAATTTCAGGGTTGTCGGGAACTAACGTGTTCCATAAACAACAATGGTTTTACCATGTGCGGAGATCAGGTTTTGATCTTCCAGCATCTTAAGAATGCGACCAACTGTTTCACGGGAGCAACCCACAATCTGCCCAATTTCCTGACGGGTAATTTTGATTTGCATACCATCAGGGTGAGTCATGGCATCAGGCTGTTTAGCCAGATTGAGCAGCGTCTGGGCGATACGGCCTGTAACGTCCAAAAAGGCCAGATTACCTACTTTTTCGGAAGTTGTTTGTAGACGACTTGCCATCTGAGCAGATAAACGCATCAGAATGTCAGGATTAACCTGAATTAACTGGCGAAATTTCTTGTAGGAAATTTCAGCCACTTCACAGGCGCTTTTGGCTCGCACCCATGCAGTACGTTCTTGCCCCTCTTCAAATAATCCAAGTTCACCAATGAAATCCCCTTGATTTAAATAAGAGAGGATCATTTCTTTACCTTCTTCATCTTTTATTAGAACAGCAACCGAACCTTTAACAATGTAGTAAAGCGTTTCTGCTTTCTCACCTTGATGAATAAGCGTGCTCTTGGATGGATATTTGTGAATATGGCAGTGTGACAAAAACCATTCAAGAGTAGGGTCTGTTTGTGGCTTGCCGAGAACCATTCGCTTTATCCTCTGTTGTTATTTCTGCCTTTATGATGTGAGAAACAGATGGTTTCTCTTCAGGCTAGCTTTATAAAGTCAATAGCTTAACATATTAACTTGCTGAAAAACTGACAAGCAGGAATTTTATATGGATTATAAGAATACCAAAGTGATGGCATATTGATCTCACCCCATATAACTTGCCAATCTCGCTTGTAACCTTGTTTGTAACACAGGAAAACGTTTCTGTCTTCCCCTGTATCGCTTCAGCATATTAAACTGGTTGCCAGATTACCAGAAATCTGTTTAGAGAGGTTATTTTATTGACAATGTATTTATTAATTCTGGACAGCGTTTCCGTTATGATGAGCTTTATGTAGCTTCACTGTTCTGGCTAAAACTGATTTTTATCAGCCACTTTATTATTGTAAGAACGACTTATTTATTTAAATAAAACAGGCAACATTATTTTTTGTTGCCTGCTTTATTTAAAATAAAAAGCAGTTTATGTCATGAAATTTTTTGGCCTTCCAGTAATTGCTTAACGATTGGCGCCATAATTAACTCCATCGCCAGTCCCATTTTTCCACCCGGAACAACAATGGTATTTATACTGGAAATAAATGAACCCTGAAGCATCGCCAGTAAATATGGAAAATCAATTTGAGTCAGGCCACGGAAACGAATCACGATAAAACTTTCGTCCAGTGACGGAATAGCCTTGGCAGAGAAGGGGTTAGATGTATCAACCGTGGGAACGCGCTGGAAATTTATGTGAGTGCGTGAAAACTGGGGGGTGATATAGCGGATATAGTCATCCATTGAGCGGACAACGGAATCCATAACGGCTTCTCTGGAGTGCCCGCGTTCGCTGGTGTCACGGATGAGTTTCTGTATCCATTCAAGGTTAACGATAGGCACAACACCAATCAGCAGGTCAACATGGCTGGCGACATTGTGTTGTGGCGTGACAACACCGCCATGCAGACCTTCATAAAACAGGATATCTGTATTTGATGGCAGGGGTTCCCACGGTGTGAAAGTGCCTGGTACTTGGTTATAGGGTACGGCTTCATCGTAGGTATGGAGGTATTTTCGACAGCGCCCGCTGCCTGTTTCCCCATAATCAGAAAATGTTTTTTCCAGCATGCTGAAATCATTGGCTTCTGGCCCAAAGTAACTGATATGCCTGCCCTGTTCTCTCGCTTTGCGGATCTCAGCATCCATTTCAGGACGAGTGTAACGATGGAAACTATCCCCTTCAATGGTTGCGGCAGTCGCGCCAATTTGCTGGAAAATCTTGCGAAACGCCACACTGGTGGTCGTTGTTCCGGCTCCACTGGAGCCAGTAATTGCAATGACAGGATGTTTGGCAGACATGAACAGACTCCTTATCAATAAAAATTGAGTTATCTTTATTTTAATCAGACGGTTAGAGTGAATAAAACAAGTCAGGCTTTATGGGCGGAACATCTCTTTGGGCATGATATTGACGGTTTCATGTAACTCAGACCATACCAGCAGAACCTCACCTCGTTCAAGCTGGCGTTTAACATCCTGTACTTTTTGTTCAAGTGTTTTTTCTTGTTCGCCGTAATCTGTGCCTTCCCGCAAGACAAAACTTTCTATCAGGTTAAGTAGTGTTTCAGTTTCCAGTTGTTGCCACGGAATTATCATTGTGAATGTTCCTGATGATGTTGTAATGGTTAGTCATAATGAATTGATTTCATGATTAGTCATCTTGTGTGTGGAATAACATACTGTTATTTTTCTTGAAAGGAAATGTTGACCATTTGGGTGAGGGGAAACTACCCATGACTGTAAGCCTGATCTTATCTCTCAGTACGTTTATGTTTATTTCCGCAGTGACGCCGGGTCCAAACAATATGTTGTTGACATCATCGGGCGCCAATTTCGGTATTCGTCGCTCCATTCCGCTTTGCTTGGGTATTGTTTTGGGGATGCAGACAATTCTGTTGCTGTCCGCTTTTGGTGTCGCTGCGTTGTTACTGATTTATCCTGCCATACATATCGGCCTGAAAGTGCTCGGTAGCCTGTATTTACTCTGGTTAGCCTGGAAAACAGCGACTTCGCATTATAAGCGCTTGGATACCTCAATGCCGTCAATGCCACCTATCAAAATTTATCAGGGGTGGCTGTTGCAGTTCCTGAATCCCAAAACATGGTTGATGGGATTGGGAGCGGTCAGTAGCTACAGTCTGGCAGGAGAACAATATGGCTACTCCATTTTAACCATTAGCATAGTGATGTTATTTTCCAGCATTACCGCAGGTGCAATCTGGCTTATGCTCGGTTCACTGATTGGCCGATTGCTGCAAAGCCGCCACTCGTGGTTTATGTTCAATATTGCAATGGGCATTCTGGCCGCCGCTTGTGTGCCTTTAATATGGTTAAATTAAGGCGGGTTTGGCTGAATCAGTCCAGATCGATATTTTTGCTCCCGAAGAATATCGTCAGCATAAAGCCAGCGATATAAGCGACAATCAGCCCTGCACCATATATTGCCATCCCGGTAAATATACCGCTGTTGGATGTCATTAAGGGCAGGGCGACCAGCCCGGAAGGGCCGAAAACACTATTTAACCCGACAGGCCAGCCCCACCAGGCAATCAGACCGATAAAAAATCCCCCTGCCGCACCACCGAGGCAAGCGGTGACAAAAGGCTTTACGCGGGGGAGGGTGACACCATAGATCAAGGGTTCCCCAATCCCCAGAAAGCCCGGAATGATGGCACCTTTAATTTGAGTGCGAAGTAATGAGCCTTTTTTGGCTTTCACATATAACGCCAGCGCAGAACCTACCTGACCGGCTCCGGCCATTGCCAGAATGGGAAACAGAGAGTTGAATCCTTGCGCATCCATCAAAGCAAAATAGACAGGAACGAAGCCCTGATGCACGCCAAACATGACCGCGATTAAGAACAAGCCCGCCAGAACAGCCGTACCGAATGGGTTGCCATTCAAATTCATAAACAGCCATGACATCGCAGTAAACAAGTAACTGCCGACGGGCATAATAATGATAAAGGCAACGGCTCCCATGATAAGCAGGGTGATAGCGGAAGTCAGGATCATATCCAGATCAGATGGCATGATTCTGCGGATCTGTTTTTCTACCCAAGCACCGAGAATACAGGCGATCAGCACGCCAATGATATTGCCCCGGGGATCGATGGAAAAGCCAAAGAAGTTGTTGATACCAGAATAGAAACCGCTGGTGGCTTCGGCGTTATAGCCCAGTACAAACAGGGATGCGATGATGGCACCGTTAACGCCTGAGCCGCCAAAGGCTTTTTGTGCATTGTAGCCAATCAGGATGCTCAGAAAACTGAACATGCCTTTGCTGAAGATTTTCATATAGCCGACCATTTCCACCAATATGGTGTTGGGATTTTCGGCTCCTTTGATAAAAACTTGCTCCAACAAGGTAGCAAAACCTAATAACAGACCAACGGCGATAAACCCGGGGATTAAGGGAGTAAAGATGGTGGCGAATTTAGCCAGAAATTTATGAACTGAGCTGGTTTGCTTTTCTTTAAGGTGTTTCTTGTTGGAAAGGGCTATCTCTTTTAATGTGTCAGAATGTAGTCCTGAATGGCTGAGATGATGTGATTCACTTAATAAAGTATTCATCATGTCCGCCGCTGTCTGGGCCTTACCGGGGCCAAGGACAATCTGGAGTTGATCATCACTTTCTATAACACCCAATACCCCGATAATACTTTTTAACTTGGTCTTATCAGCAAGTGAGTCATCGTGCAGAGTCAGCCTCAGGCGTGTCATGCAATTCCCGCAGTGAGCAACATTACCTGCTCCGCCAATGGCGTGAAGTATTTCGACCAGTATGTCCTGATTAATTTTAGCCATTTAGAACCCCTTAAGAGAGGTAATGATTATCGGTCTTTCGTGATAGCGATAGCTGGCCGGATAAATCCTTGGTGCTCTGCCAATAACACTTTGGCTTCTTCGGCACTGGCACCCGATAAAATCATCACAATTGCGGTCTTGCAGTGACCATCACAGGCATTCAGGGCATGTTCTGCTATTTCCCTGCTGCACTCAGTGGCTGCCATGACAATATTTTTCTGACGTTCGATTAATTTGGCATTGGTGGCTTCCACATCGACCATCAAATTTCCATATACTTTGCCAATGCGGATCATGGCACCTGTCGTAATCATATTCAGTACGAGTTTTTGTGCCGTACCTGCTTTCATACGGGAAGAACCTGTCACCACTTCCGGCCCTACGACAGGTGTGATAGCAATATCAGCCAATTGCACCATTGGGCTGTCTGGATTGCAACTGATGCAGGCTACGGTGGCACCGACCGATTTGGCATATTCCATTGCGCCTAATACATAAGGCGTCCGACCGCTGGCAGCGATCCCCACCAGTACATCTCTCTGATTAAATTGTAGTGCCTTAAGATCATCTGTGCCTAATTGACGATTATCTTCGGCATTTTCTACCGCCTTTAGAATGGCCTGATGCCCACCAGCAATTAACCCGACTACTTGTTCTGGTTTTGTGCCATAAGTTGGGGGGCATTCACTGGCATCCAAAATACCTAAACGCCCGGATGTTCCCGCTCCGCTATAGATTAAGCGTCCACCCTGGCGAAAGGCTTCGGCGACTTTATCAACGACACCGGCAATTTGGGGCAGGGTTTTCTCAACGGCGATAGCGACTTTTTTATCTTCATCGTTGATAACGCGCAGCATATTGAGCGTCGATAACTGATCAATACAGGTACTGGCGGGATTGCGACTTTCAGTCACCATTTTGCTCAAGTCAATTTTCATCATTTTTCTGCCGTTATGCCATGAGAAGTCGGGAAGTGATTTGATATCTATTGGGAACGATTGCGTATAAACGCTAGGCTATCGTACTAACAATTTGAGATAAAATATAGACGCTATTTATTCAGCAGCATGAAAGGCATGCAGTAATTACTGCTAAGTTTCTATCTATAAATCTATCTATAAATCTATCTATAAATAATGACCAATAAAATATATTAAGAATAATAAGATTACTTTTGGTTATCAGGCAATAATAATTTTTCATTACGCATAATGATAAAACTTTTCCTAATGTATGTTAAGTGCATAGAAATATTGTTTTTTTTAAGTTTATCTGACGTCTAATACTTAAAAGCTGCTCAATGGCTCATATTTTATGAGGTGTTTATATATGGACTCGTACATGAGTAATAAGTTCATTCGATTTGGGGTTTTTATATATTCTTTATTTTTACCCTTTATATCCGTGAGTGCTCTGGCTGTGGGTGAAAGCCAACCTGAGCATCAGATGAAAGAAAGATTTTTACCGAAAACAGAAAATGAAGAGAACAGAGATAATAAGGAAGATGTAAAAGCGGAGTTGATTGCCCAAGGCCTCCAAAAGGTTAGCGGCATGTTGTCATCCTCGCCATCGCAACTGACCGAACAGGCCAAATCTTACGCGCTGGGTAAATTAAATAGCACCGTCACCGGTGAGGCACAAAAATGGTTGTCTCAGTTTGGTACAGCAAAAATTAATCTTTCCATGGATAGAAAAGGCAAGCTGGATAATAGTTCATTAGATTTTTTGCTCCCGCTTTATGACAATAAAGCGGATTGGCTGTTTTTCTCTCAGGTTGGTTATCGGAATAAAGACAGCCGGAATACCATAAACTTCGGTCTGGGGGGGCGTTATTTCACTCCCGGTTGGATGTATGGTTTAAATACGTTCTACGATTATGACCTCACTGGTAAGAATAAACGCATGGGATTAGGAGGCGAAGCCTGGGCAGATTACGTCAAACTTTCTGCCAATACCTATTTGCGTTTGAGTGACTGGCATCAGTCTATGGAAGATAAAGATTTCGAAGAACGCCCTGCCAATGGCTTTGATCTCAATGGTGAGTTTTTCCTGCCTGCTTATCCCAATCTGGGGGGGAAATTGAGTTATGAGCAGTACTTTGGCGATAACGTTTCTCTGTTCAATCGCAGCACCAAGCAGAAAAACCCCAGCCTTGCCCGGTTCGGGTTGAGTTATACGCCTATCCCGCTGGTGACAATGGGCGTGGACTATAAACATGGCAGTGGCGGGCGCAGCGAAACCTTATTTCTGGCCAATCTGAACTACAGATTTGGTGTGCCTCTGGGGGTTCAGCTCTCGACAGATAGTGTTGCTTCTATGCGTACATTGGCCGGAAGCCGTTATGATCTGGTTGAAAGGAATAACAACATTGTCCTGGATTACAGGAAGAAGGCCATACTGGAAATGATGTTGCCTGATACCATCACCGGATACAGCGGTGAGAAAAGGCGAATAGCCGCAGATATCAGAGCGGATAAACCCATTAAAAAGGTAACCTGGTCAGCCGATGGGGCATTCAGTAATAATGGGGGCGGTATTTCTGAAAATGGTCAGACTATTGACCTCACTCTGCCGAATTATGATCCTAAAGGTACGAACAGTTACGAGATTTTTGCCGTTGCAGAGGATGAAACAGGTAAGCAGTTCGAGAGAAAAATACGCGTGATGGTTGAACCCATATCGGTGAAGACAAGCATTACCCCCAACCGCCCTGTCGGTGCTGATGGTTTGTCACCGTATACATTGACCGTCACCCTGAGTAGCGGAAAAGATAATCACCCACTCAGTAATACCGAATTTAAGGAGGCTCAATGGAGCTATGAATACCCGGGTATGCCGAAAGAAGGTGATAATGTGGCGATGCCCCAACTTGAATCGCAGACTAATATAACCAACCAGCAGGGCCAATTAATTGCAAAATTAATTTCCGCTGTAGAGGCGAAAGATATCAAGGTATATCTCGAAATTCCGGGATTATCTAAGATACTGGTAAATAAAACGGAGTCCATTAATTTTGGTCAACATTCATTCCAACTGACTCAAATGGGATCAGCACCCAATGGTCCTGTTCTCATTAGCGATTCAAAAAATCTAAACAATTCAAACAATGCTTACACCTTTAAAGCTGTGGTAGTCGATGCGTTTGGTGCTCCAATAAAGGGAAATCCAGGAAAAGGAAACGATGGCTTCAAGATTAAGTGGGTTACGGAGCCGAGCACTGATGTCATCATAGACAGTTCCTCTGTGGTGGATGAACAAGGGCAGCTTTTTGCCACAGTGAAGAGTACTAAAGCTCAGACTGTTAAGGTAGGCATTGCGATTAAAGCGAGTGATCCGACTCCGATGCCGGGTTCAGATAATAGCTCAGAAAATCACTCATATGATCCCCCTGTCTATTTTGCTCCTGTAGATTTTGTTGACGATAAGCAAAAACTGGGCGTTACATTTGATTTTGATCCGTCATCTACCTCACTCAAAGCAGATGGCAGCCAATACACGGTGACTGCGACAGTGACCGGTAAAGATGGAAAGCCTTATAAAGACCAAACTGTAGCCCCTGTCTGGAACATAATCTCACTTTCTGCTGCACCTGGTGCAACAATAACCGCAGCGGACAGTAAGACGGATAGTCAGGGAAAATTAAAGGCAGTATTGCGTAGTACGCAGGGAATTAAACATGCCAAAATAGGACTCACCCTCAATGGCGGAGTAGAAATACAATCTCAGCCTTTTGACTTTATTCCAGAGGATCCTTCTGATGCTGCAATTAAAGGTTCGGTGGAAGTATCGCCTGAGGGAGCACTGCCTGCGGATAGGAAGAGTAAAGCTACCTATAAAGCATTGATGATAGAAACTAAAACGGGGAATCCGATCAAAAACCAGACCTTTAAAGATGTTTCCTGGGAAGTGGTGCCTGATGGTAAGAAAGGCAAACCAGAGAGCTTAAGATTTATTGATGTGCAGAACACGACCGATGATCAGGGGTATTTAACCGCATCTTTGGTCAGTAGTGCGGGGCTTGACGGTGTGGTGGCACAAGTATCCGTTAATGTTAATAACAAGCCTCAGGCTGCGAAAGCTAAGCCAGTGAATTTCAATGCGGTGGAAAGGGAAACCGTGATAAGGACCGCTGATAAGTACAATAGTTTTTCTTTGGGAAGGCCCGTTACTGTCAGTGATCAGGTGAAATTTGTATTTGCTCATATAAATGACTCTCATGGGCTACAGATAAGTGAGCTTGATCCACAAACATTCGATGTTCAATATAATGTTCCGGCAGGCTCTTCTATTGAGGTAGATACCAGTGGAACGGAGAATGTCTTATGGTTCCCGCCTCAAAAATTCAAACCTGAGCCAGTAAAAGTCACCGCTGACGTTACTAATAAGACAACAGGAGAAAAGTATCTTTATTCATATCAGTTCAATCCGCTGAGATATGTTTTTGTTACAAAGAACACTATGACTGGTACGCTCGCTAATCCTCTGGGGGCTGGGGATGTTGTAAACACGGTATGTGAGAATCTTGAATCAAAAGAATCTTTGTCGGATATCAAAAATGTCAAATCCGTTACTATAGATATGTTGGGGCAATTCGTGAATGTAACTTCCGGAAATACTATCTCTAGTGACTATAAGGATCTCCGAAGTATTATTCCTCAAGATCAATATAAAGATCAATCTCAAGATCAATCTCAAGATCAATCTAAAGATCCCAGTATTCCTATTCAAGTAATTAGTGGTATTAATGGTGATATTATTTTGAGGGGAGGAAATTTCGTGCCTCGTTTATTCATGCTTCAATTCATACCGACTGGGGGGCCGGCGATCTATGGATGGGTTAATCAAATTCCAATTAAACCATATAAAGATAAACAGGGCAGAAAATTATTCTGTGTGCTCCCACAATCCTTAATCTAGCCGGGTGATTACTATATTTTGAAACAGGCTCATTGATGAGCCTGTTTTTTTATCATCTGGTAACAAAATTTTATTTTACGTTGGATTGGGAGGGCGCTATTTTTCGCCTGACAGGGAACCGTTATGAATTAGTTGAAAGAGATAATAACAAGATTTTGAATGACAGGAAAAAGTAGGGGTTGCAGGTCATCCTGCGGTTTTCAGGTGCAATAAAAATGCTTACCAGGATAGGCGTTAACAACTTAAGATAAAATATATTAAGAATAATAAGATTACTTTTGGTTATCAGGCAATAATAATTTTTCATTACGCATAATGATAAAATTTTTCCTAATGTATGTTAAGTGCATAGAAATATTATTTTTTTTAAGTTTATCTGACGTCTAATACTTAAATGCTGCTCAATGGCTCATATTTTATGAGGTGTTTATATATGGACTCGTACATGAGTAATAAGTTCACTCGTTTTTTGGTTTTTATATATTCTTTATTTTTACCCTTTATACCCATGGGTGCTCTGGCTGTGGGGGAAGATCAATCTGAGCATCAGGTAAAAGAGAGATCTTTACAGAAAACAGAAAATGAAGAGCACAGAGATAATAAGGAAGATGTGAAAGCGGAGTTGATCGCCAAAAACCTCCAAAGGGCTGGCGGTCTTTTGTCATCCTCGCCATCACAATTGACCGAACAGGCCAAATCTTACGCACTGGGTAAATTAAATAGCACCGCCACCGGTGAGGCACAAAAATGGCTGTCTCAGTTTGGTACAGCAAAAATTAATTTTTCCATGGATAGAAAAGGCAAGCTGGATAATAGCTCAATAGATTTTCTGCTTCCGCTTTATGACAATAAAGCGGATTGGCTGTTTTTCTCCCAGCTTGGCTATCGGAATAAAGACAGTCGGAATACTGTAAACTTCGGTCTGGGGGGGCGTTATTTCACCCCCGGTTGGATGTATGGTTTAAATACGTTCTACGATTATGATGTTACTGGTAAGAATAAACGCATGGGGTTAGGGGGTGAAGCCTGGGCAGATTACGTCAAACTTTCTGCCAATACCTATTTGCGTTTGAGTGACTGGCATCAGTCTATGGAAGATAAAGATTTCGAAGAACGCCCTGCCAATGGCTTTGATCTCAATGGTGAGTTTTTCCTGCCTGCTTATCCCAACCTGGGGGGGAAATTGGGTTATGAGCAGTATTTTGGCGATAACGTTTCTTTGTTCAATCGCAGCACCAAGCAGAAAAACCCTAGCCTTGCCCGGTTCGGATTGAGTTATACGCCTGTCCCGCTGGTGACAATGGGCGTGGACTATAAACATGGCAGTGGCGGGCATAGCGAAACCTTATTTCAGGCCAATCTGAACTACAGATTTGGTGTGCCTCTGGGGGTTCAGCTCTCGACAGATAACGTGGATTCTATGCGTACATTAGCCGGAAGCCGTTATGATCTGGTTGAAAGGAATAACAACATTGTCCTGGATTACAGGAAAAAAGCCATACTGGAAATGATGTTGCCTGATACCATCACCGGATACAGCGGCGAGAAAAGGCAAATAACCGCAGACATCAGAGCGGATAAACCCATTAAAAAGGTAATCTGGTCAGCCGATGGGGCATTTTATGAGAATAAGGGCGATCTTCCTTCCGGAAGTGGTCAGACTATTGACCTCACCTTGCCGAATTATAATCCGAAAGGCACAAACCGTTACGAGATTTTTGCCGTTGCGGAGGATGAAACAGGTAAGCAGTCCGGAAAGAAAACTATACGTGTGATGGTTGAACCCATATCGGTGAAGACAAGCGTTACTGCTAACCGTCCTGTCGGTGCTGATGGCCAGTCATCGTATACATTGACCGTCACCCTGAGTAGCGGAAAAGACAATCACCCACTCAGTAATACCGAATTCAGGGAGGCTAAATGGAGCTATGAATACCCGGATATGCCAAAAGAAGAAGATCTTACTGTCAAGGACCCCAACATTGAACCGCATTCTTATATAACCAATCCACAGGGGCAATTGATTGCAAAATTAACTTCCGCTCATAAGGCAAAAGATATCAAGGTATATCTCGAAATTCCGGGAGTACCTAAGATACTGGTAAATAAAACGGAACCCATTAGTTTTGGCCAATATACACTTCGCCTTACTCAGATGGAGTCTGCACCGAATGGCCCTGTTTTCATTAAAGGTTCAAGCAACCCAAACAATGCTCACACCTTCAGGGCTGTGGTAATAGATGAATTTGGTGCCCCGTTTGCTGGTAGCTTGGACCAAGATTCCTCTATTAAGTGGGTTACAGAGCCGAGCACCGATGTGATCATACAAGATTCCTCTGATGTAGCTAAACAACAAGGGCAAATTTTTGCCACAGTGCAGAGTACTAAAGCTCAGACCATTAAGGTAGGCATTGTGATAACCAATGTGGACACGTATGGAGCGAATGGTCAAGGGACGCTAAATCAACAACTCCTATCTGATGCACCTGTCTATTTTGGTAATCCCGTAGTTTTTGTTGATGATGAGCAAGAACCGGTCGTTACATTTGATTTTGATCCGTCATCTACCTCATTCAAAGCAGATGGCAGCCAATACACGGTGACTGCGACAGTGACCGGTAAAGATGGCAAGCCTTATAAAGGTCAAACCGTAGACCCTGTCTGGAACATAATCGCACTTCCTGCTGCACCTGGTGCAACAATAACCGCAGTGGATAGTAAGATGGATGGTCAGGGAAGATTAAAATTAAAGGCAGAATTGAGTAGTACGCAGGGAATTAAAAATGCCCAAGTAGGACTCACCCTCAATGGTGGGGTAATACAATCTCAGCCTTTTGACTTTATTACAGAGGAGCCTTCTAATGCTGTAATTAAAGGATTGGTAGAAGTATCGCCTGAGGGAGCACTGCCTGCGGATATAAAGAGTAAATTTGCCTATAAGGTATTGATGGTAGATTCGTTAACCGGGAATCCGATCAAAAACCAGACATTTAAAGATGTTTCCTGGGAAGTGGTGCATGATACACGCGACCAACCAGAGGGGTTAAAATTTATTGATGTGCAGAACACGACCGATGATCAGGGGTATTTAACCGCATCTTTGGTAAGTAGTGCGGGGCTTGACGGTGTGGAGGCACAGGTAACCGTTAAGTTTAATGGCAAGTCCCTGACTGCGAAAGCTAAAAAAGTGCATTTCAATGAGGTAGAAAGGGAAGCACATGTATCGGTTATTGACCCTAATACTCAAGCGACCTCTAACAGCCTCTCTTTTGGAAGACCTTATAATATCGCGGGGTTTGCGCAATATGCATTGACTTTTAGAGCCTACGGAATATACGGAGTGCAAGATACAGCGTCGTATAATAGTTATCATCCTGATAAATACGATGTTCAATATGATGTTCCGGCTGGCTCTTCTATTGAGGTGGGTACAATTGGAACGCAGAATGTCTTATGGTTCCCGCCTCAAAAATTCAAACCTGAGCCAGTAAAAGTTACCGCTAAGATCACGAATAAGAAAACAGGAGAAAAGTATATTTCTTCATATCAATTCAATCCTAAGAGATATATTTTAATTCCAGATCATGGGGTTGGAGACTATCAGGACCCCAGGGATAAAAACAATTCATGTGAAACTCTTGAACCAAGCAAAGCTTTTAATCTCAGTAAATTAAGATCAGTCTCTCCGGATATGCTGGGTTATTTTAATTCTAAACCTAACAAATATTCTGTTCAGCGTGATTATCCAGATAGTGGAAATCTTTTCCCACATGATGGTCACGGTAATTATTTTCAACTAATAGGAGAAGAGGGTGGTGAAAAAACAGTCTACATATATGTTGCTCATAGTACAGATTTTTTAGGACATGACTCTATCATGAAGAGGGAAAAGGACAATAAATATTCAAGTAGATTGATTTGTATACACCCACAATCCAGCATCTAACTGGATAATTATTACACTTCGAAACAGGCTCACTAATTGGGCCTGTTTTTTATCATCAGATAGCAAAAATTTACATTTTATTTGAATCCGACAAATATTGACGGGATCATTTCAATCAGCATCTTTCTTTTAAAATGGAATTGAATTATGTCAAGGTTTTTTCCTAATGAATGAAAATTGAATCTCTCACATTTTATCAGTTTTTCATTATGGAAGTTATAGAGGATAATTTTATGTTATCGATTGATAACTATTTTTCATGATAAGAGCTGAAATGTTTTCTAATATATGAAATTAAGGAAATAGCCTCATTTTTTATTGAGTTAGTTTCAAGCTTGAATAATGAAATTTTTTGAGGAACTTTTATATGTCATCATATATTAGTAAATTTATTGTTTTTTTTACTTTTCTTTATACATTAGTGATGCCTTCTGCAATGATGTACGCCTTTGCAGAGGGTAACTTCACTGCGGATAAAACATATCATCAGGCAATAGACAGAAAAGAAAATATAGATTTCCGGGGCCAAAAAACCAGTAAAAAGTTTTTGAACCCGAATGCCGATCACGAAGGTGATTTTAAAAAAAACAATAATAACTCAGAATCTGACATACCAAATGCGATCACCGATAACATCCAGACGGTAAGCGATATGCTGTCTTCTTCTCCTTCTGAGCTGGCTGAGCAAGCTAAATCTTATGCGTTGGATAAATTTAATAACACCATCACCTCTGAGGCTCAAAAATGGTTATCACAGTTTGGCACAGCCAGAATTAACTTTGGGTTAGATAAAAAAGGAACTCTGGAAAATAACTCTCTCGATCTATTACTTCCGCTTTACGATAATAAATCCGATTGGCTGTTCTTTTCTCAATTTGGTTATCGCAATAAAGACAGTCGCCATACTCTTAACGTTGGTTTGGGAGGGCGCTATTTTTACCAAAATTGGATGTATGGCCTGAATACATTTTATGATCATGATTTCACAGGTAAAAATCAGCGCTTAGGGTTGGGAGGCGAAATTTGGAGCGATTATATTAAGCTTTCTGCCAATACTTATTACCGTTTAAGTGATTGGCAGCAATCACAGCATTTTAAGGATTACCATGAACGCCCGGCCAACGGTTATGACATTAGTGGTGAGTTTTTCCTGCCTGCTTATCCCAATCTGGGTGCTAAATTAGCCTACGAACAATATTTCGGTGATAACGTTACGTTATTCAATCGTGATACTAAACAGAAAAACCCCAGTTTGGCTAAGTTAGGTCTGACTTATACTCCGATCCCACTATTTACAGTAGGCGTTGATTATAAACAAGGAGAAAGGAATTATACAGAAACTCAGTTTCTGGCAAATTTAAACTATAAACTGGGTGTTCCTCTTCATGCACAATTGTTGCCAGAAAACGTGGCCTCTATGCGGACATTGGCAGGTAGCCGTTATGATCTGGTAGAAAGAAATAACAATATAATTCTGGATCACGTAAAGCAATACAAAGTGGTCTTGCCAAACAACGTCACAGGATATAGCCATAAAGAACAATCTGTAGCAGTGACAAATAATTCCGGTGATAAGATTACATGGGCAAAAAACCAAGAGCTTAAAGAGTTTGAAAAAAATGGCGGAAAACTCTCTTTGAATCCGGATAATAAAATAGCGCTTATATTTCCCGAATATCAATCAGGTACTGGGAAGGGCAATAATTACCCTATCAATTTTGAAATATTAGAAAATGGTAACCCTCAAAAAATCCATCATGCAAAAATGACCGTGCATGTCAGGCCATTTGTGGTGAAAGAGATGGCGTTCACTCCCCCTGATGGAACCGTCTCCTCTGATGGAAAAACGCCCTATATTTTTACCCCGGTAATGACTTACGATACGGTCAGTAATGATCCTCTGCCTCCGAATGTATTCATTAAAAATGTTCAGTGGACAACTGTACCACCTATTGGTGATACATCGGGCTTAAGTTGGGGTAAACCCGATATCACTTCAACAACAAACAAGCAGGGACAATTGCAAGCGGCTTTAACCAGTAGCAAGCCAATAATAGGTAATGTAAAAGTGTTCCTGCAAATGGATGGCATGCCTAAAGCGCAGCAGGTGGCCACAGTGAGCTTTGAAGGTAGCTCTTCTCCTTCTTATGTTGATCGCATTGAAGTTTCACCACCATCAAAGGTGCTGATCGCAGATACTAATCAAGTTTATGAATACAAAGCATTGATTTTGAATAGTTATGATCAAACTCCTGTAAGACACCAGAAAATTACCAATGTAAAATGGGATAACAATAACGGAAGTCATGAACTCAAACTGAAAGGAAGCGATACAACAGATGGCGATGGGTATCTGACGGCAACCTTGGATATGAACAGCGTTGTGGGTGCTCAGGATGTACTGGTTACACTTGCCATTGAAAATAACGCGCCGGTTTCGGCACAACGCAAGGTCTCTTTTTATCCGAATGGCTCTGGATTCAGGGTTAAAGGTTTTATGCTGTATACCGACCTTCCCGGGCCTTTGTACGCTGATGGTAAGAGTCACTATACCATGACTGCCACTATTACAGATGAACAGCATAACCTAGTGAGAAATAAGGAAATCGGTGTGAAGTGGGTTGTGGGTGATAAATACAATCGCAATCGAGAGGATAGCAGTCTTATTCTTCAGCCAAGCAGGGGAGTTTTCGCTAAACAAAAAACGGATGATCAGGGAAGAATAACCGCAACTTTGAGCAGTACAAAGCAGATAGACGGAGTGGTAGTTACCCTCTTCGTTGGTTCCTCTTCTGATACTGTTGTCTCTCCTATTGCTACCTCAGTGGACGTGAGTTTTGAAAAAGTACGTCAGGATTACCATATTGAAAATAATTCTATCAAAGTTGAAGGAACTAATTTTAATTTGCCTGCTGATAATGAGAAGGAATATACCTTTACGGCTGTTGTGGTAGATAAGAGTGGAAAGTATGTTCCACATAAGAAGATTACCAATGTGGTTTGGAGAACCAATAAAGAAGCTGACGGACTCAGCTTGAAAGAGAAGAGTTCAACAACGAATGAAAAAGGAGAATTAACGGCCACCTTGAGAAGTAGTATGCCAATAGATGATGTACTTGTTTCACTTGCTATTGAAGGGCAAGAACCCGTTCAGATAAATCAGCCTGTAGCTTTCAAAGTGGCACGTATTTCAATACAGCAACCTGATCAGGACTTAGTGGTTAATACGCCCTTTCGTTATACCGCAACTATCAGGGAAGCTAATGGTCAACCAGCCAAAGGTAAGCAAGTAAGTTGGAGCTTTACGTCGAGTTCCAATGACTCAATCAAGCTCACTACTGTGGGTAGTACAATAACGAATGAGGAAGGGCAGGTAACCGCAAGCCTGATAAGTACTGCTGCGGTTTCAGATTTGATTGTTACGGTTTCTGCTGAAGGTAATACATTGGGCTCACGGCCTGTAAAAGTTGGATGGCCGACATTTGAGGAACTGGTATTAGAACAACAAAATGGAACCGTATCGCCCGGAGGGTCGTATAATTTCAAAGCCAAGGTATCCTTTCCGGAGAGCGATCATGAATATTGGAATCAAGATGTTAAATTCCAATGGATGATTCAAAGTCCTACAGATAAGGGGCTGACTTTGTCACCAACCGGCGAGGTCACTGTTAAACAGGGAATATTGCGGGCGGCCTTGGAGAGTTCAAAGGATTTGCCTCCGGTAAAAGGTGCGGTAGTTTGTCTTACTATGATAGGAGCTCCGTCATCTTCAATGAAATGTGCAGGCCCTGTGGATTTTGTTGCTCCCTCAGATGAGTCCCTTGAGATAAAAAAACCTTGAGGTAAATTTTGATCGCAGGAAACTTCTGATGGGAAATGGTTAGCATCATTATCAATCACAGGGATTGTGAAATAAAATAACAGTCACGGCATTATATGCGTAGATCCGGGTATACTGGATCTACGCAATCATTTTGATGAAGCTTTCCAGAGGAAAGGGGCTTTAATAAAGATGCAGATCAGGAAATAAAATTTTACTAAGGAGACTAAATGTTCTTTCCCGAAAAATGCGGGATGGTAAGACGCTGAATGAATTATTTAAAGGTATAGAAATACGTTTTCTTCCAGAGTAACGATGCTGTACTTATTATGTTGATTCACCATTCATTTTCTTGGTTGTTTAATTGATCTTTCTGATCTTTTAAGATTATTCACTTAATAAGTGACTATATTATGGCAAATCCAAGAATGCCTTTATATTCCCTTTTTTTGCTTTATCACAAAGAACTTCTTTATAAAAATCATCTGGTTGCTGCTACATACAAAAAGCGATACATTTTCTCTATAAAATAATATGCCAATACAGAATATTCCGATATAAAAAATATCAAAAACTTGAAATAAGAGTAGGGATATTTCATCAATAACAACACGCTATAATACCCTCTGTTCACATGCTATTTTATTGATATTATATTTGTTGCGAGACGTTTTTTTACTCGTTTTATGATGATGGCCATCATTATTGTTGTATTTAATATAATACTTTAAATTGAAAAAATCTCTTATTAACACGCAATAAGAGTAAATGTTTAAAAAGCCAAAAAAGTGAAGCGTGAGGTAGCTATTAATAATATAATGGATTTGAATTAACTGCTATTTATTGCATTATACGAGTAAGTCAGACATATATTCTTTTCTTTATCTCTGTTAATTAAATTATTCACACAATAGTTTCGTAGTATGATATTTTAACTTTCATGGTTTTTGGTATTACCTTGTGTAGGTTGCCAATAAATAATAGTTATCAACTGATAACTTGATGCTTATTATTTAGTTTCTGGTGGTAGCCCTAATTGTATGACATATAAAATAATCAGTCATGGATTTATTTGTATGATGTATTTCCAATTTATTTCAAGTTTCACCATCATCAATAAGGCTGTAATTTGAAAAATGAAAAGGAGTGTTGGACATTACGGATAACAAGAGATTACCTGGTTTTGTATTACTAAAATGAGTTATTTAGTTACAAATTGAAATTATTTTATTATGGAATTAATTCATAATAATAAATCTTTTGCGAATTGTATCCTTATTAACTAACATTTCATTAGTTAACACTTTGACCGATTGACCTGATAAAACCTTTGGCAAAACACGAAGTTAAAATGCTATCACCATGAATCTGTAATGTTTTGTAGTTATTTAACAATCATTGGGCGAAAGAACATGGATATACGCAATCTTGAAGCTTTTATCGTTTTGGCTGAGACTCTTAATTATCATAAGGCTTCAGAGAGGCTTTATCTTTCTCAGCCTGCCTTGACGAAGAAAATACACGGGTTGGAAGATATTCTTGGTGCTTCACTATTTACAAGGGGGCCAAATGGAACAAGATTGACAGATTTCGGGCAGAAGACGCTGGAAAATGCCAGAAAATTCTTAACTCACTATGAACATTTCAAAAGTCAGGTTCATTTTGATTCAAAAGAAGATATGATCAGACATTTATATATCGGCTCCTGTTTTCCTATCCATAATTATTCTCAAATAGAGAAGCAGGTTACGGAAAAGAAAGGGAATGTTGTACTGGCATTTGTGACAGGACTGTCAGTTGAGCAACAGGTCAGTTTATTGAATGCAGGGATGTTACATGTTGCGGTGATGCCTTTAGCATCTATTGCACCATTGGAACCGAAAAAGGTGTTTACGGAAAGGTTAGTCTATATCTTCAAAAAAAGGAGTAACCTGATATCTAAGTTCAGAACGGCTTTAAGTAAGTTTGGAAATGGGATTTCTCCGATAAATCCGTCAGAAAAAAAAGAGGTGGCTGAGTTAACGGATTATCTTAATGTTTTTCCTGTTTATACGGGTGAAAATATGCATTTGTTATTAAAAACAAATGATATTATGTTGATAATTGAAATGATTACAAAAAATAGTGCCTATACATGTGTGCCTAAGAGGATTATTAGTGCTATTCCTGAGTATTATCTGAATTTTCTGGAAATTGTTGAAACAGATAAAAAAATTGACCTTGGAGTGGTATGGGCAAAATCAATAGATGATCATTTAGTTGATGATGCTGAAAATTTTTCCACATTGGTTGCTGATGTATAATCCAATGAGCAACGGTGGTTTTCTATCGGATATCCACCATTTATTCTCTTGTGAGAATGAAGTTTGGTGTATGACTTTTTAAAAATTCTCTTATTTTTTTTTTGTCAGTCCAGTAGAGAATAATATTTTCAGAGTTTGGACAAGCGTAATAGGGTAAGAGAATAGGGAGTAATCGGGCATTGAATGGTAATGCCCGATTATACTCAAGAAATTAGTTAACATCTTGACTTGCATTAAATACTTCGGTCATTTTCTCAAGCTGTTCCTGAATATCTAACCATTCCATCTCGATATTTTCTAGTTCAGATTTTGTTTGTGTCTGTTGATGCAGACATTCGGTTAGTTCAGTTTTTCGGTCATTTTCATAGAGTGTGTTATCTGATAGCTTTGCTTCCAGATCTGCCAACTCCGTGCTTAGTTTTTCCATCTGCTTTTCAAGGGCGGTAAGCTGTTTACGCAATGGCTGCGTTTGGTTACGGAATTCTGCTTCACGCCGTTTTTGATCTTTACGCTCTTGAGCACTGTAATTTGCAGTTCCATTCGCTAAAGTGTCGGCATCAGCTTTCTCTTTTTCCTGACTGTCACGCATTTGTTGGCGTTGCAGTTCAGTCAGCCACTGCTGATAATCGTCTAAATCACCGGTGAAAGGCTCTGCTGCACCGTCATGCACCAGATAAAGCTCGTCCGTTGTGGAGCGCAGTAAATGCCTGTCATGCGATACGACGACCAGCGCACCTTCGAAATCAATAAGTGCTTCCGTCAGAGCCTGCCTCATGTCGAGATCAAGATGGTTGGTCGGTTCATCGAGCAGAAGCAAGTTCGGGCGCTGCCAGACAATGAGCGCTAATACCAGACGGGCTTTTTCACCACCGGAAAAACGTCCGCTTGGATCAGCCACCTGATCGCCTTTAAAGCCAAATCCACCAAGATAATCCCGCAGTTGTTGCTCCGTCTCTTGTGGCGCGATTCGGGCTAAATGCTGCAATGGCGATTCGTCCACACGCAGGTATTCCAACTGGTGCTGTGCGAAGTATCCCAGTTTGATGCCTTTTGATAAGGCAATTTCTCCTTGCTGTGGCGCAAGTTCGCCTGCCAGCAGTTTGATCAGCGTGGATTTCCCTGCACCATTGCGGCCCAATAAGCCGATACGTGAACCCGGTACGAGGTTTAATTTGATCGAATTCAGTACGGTTTTATCGCCATATCCGGCACTGACTTTTTCCATGATCAAAAGTGGATTTGGCAGGCTGTCCGGTTGGCGGAAGCTGAAATGGAAGGGATTATCAACATGAGCAGGGGCGATAAGCTCCATGCGTTCCAGCATCTTGATGCGGCTTTGTGCCTGCTTCGCTTTGGTGGCTTTGGCGCGAAAGCGGTCAATATAGCTCTGCAAATGAGCCACTTTTTCTTGCTGGCTTTGGTATAGCGCCTGTTGCTGAGCAAGTTTGGCGACGCGTTGCCGTTCGAAAGAGGTGTAGTTCCCCGTATATTCGTACAGATCCTGCTGCTCAATGTGCAGAATTTTATCAATAATCGGATCGAGGAAATCCCGATCGTGGGAAATCAGGATCAAAGTTCCGGCATAATTTTTCAGCCACTTTTCCAGCCAGATGACCGCATCCAGATCAAGGTGGTTGGTCGGTTCGTCGAGCAACAGCAAATCGGAACGGCAAATCAGTGCCTGTGCCAGATTGAGGCGCATTCGCCAGCCGCCAGAGAATGACCGGACTGGCTGTTCCAACTGTGCCGGAGAAAAACCCAAACCGTGCAATAGGCTGGAAGCTCTGGCCCGGATTGTCCACGCCTGAATAGTATCAAGTAAGCCATGAAGATGGGCGATAGCGTGACCGTCATTCTGTTCGTTGGCGATTTGCAGCTCTTGTTCCAGTTGCCGGAATTCACGGTCGCCATCAATCACATATTCCAGTGCTGACGTTTCCAGAGCGGGTGTTTCCTGATTTACCCAAGCCAGTGACCAGTTATTGGGAAATGTGACAGAACCATTCTCTGCCTGAAGTTCATCTTTCAGTAGTGCGAGCAGGGTAGATTTACCACAACCATTCTTGCCCACTAATCCTACTTTCTGGCCGGGGTTGATGGTTGCATTAGCATTGTCCAGCAGGATACGAATGCCACGGCGGATTTGCAGTGAAGAGAAAACAATCATAGATGTTGTCTATATATAATGTGTTAAGTTAATAATTAGGTTATATATCCTTCATCTTTCAATTTGCTGTCTTGTGAGCCGCAATTCGAAATCTATCGGGTATATGTATTCAATTTGATAGCTTGGCGTGCATGGTAGCGGAAAATATGTGTCCTGACACGTCTTAGGGGGATTGATGTTATCGCCTAGCGTATTGCCGCCTAAAGTGTTGCTGTTATATACCCATCCCGAACCCCTGAATTCAGTTGCCAATAAGGTTTTGTTGCAGCCAGTTCACGAGTTGGAACATGTCACGATCCACGATCTCTATGGCTGTTACCCCGATTTTTTTATTGATGTAGCCTGGGAGCAAAAATTGCTGCGTGAGCACAAAATTATTGTATTCCAACATCCTCTGTATACTTATAGTTGCCCTGCGTTATTAAAAGAGTGGATGGATCGCGTATTGAGCCGGGATTTTGTCAGCGGGGCTGAACATGCGTTGAGAGGAAAATACTGGCGCTCTGTCATCACGACAGGGGAACCGCAAGGTGCTTACCAGAGAGGGGGATATAATCTTTATCCGTTGGAAGAGATTCTCCGCCCTTTTGAATTGACGGCATTAATGTGCCAGATGCATTGGTTATCGCCAATGATAGTTTACAGTGCCAGACGCCAACGGCCCGAAGCTCTCGTGAGTCATGCGGATGCTTATCGGGAATGGCTGAAAGCGCCATTGTCTTTGGGAGGACTGTGACCATGGAGACTTCAGCGCTGTTAAGCGCCGGAACACTGTTTTTATTTGCTGCTGTTGTGGCTGTTCCACTCGCCCAAAAATTCAAAATCGGGGCCGTATTAGGCTATCTCATTGCAGGAATCGCACTTGGCCCGTGGGGGCTAGGGTTTATCAAGGATGTTGATGAGATCCTGCATTTCTCTGAACTTGGCGTGGTTTTCTTGATGTTCATTATCGGCCTTGAGTTAAATCCTGCAAAACTTTGGCAACTCAGGCGATCGATCTTTGGAGCAGGTACAGCACAGGTAACATTCACTGCGCTGGTACTGGCCTCATTTCTTTGTCTGATGAATTTTTCATGGCAGGCTGCGGTTATTGGAGGTATTGGGCTTGCGATGTCATCCACTGCGATGGCGCTGCAATTAATGAAAGAGAAGGGAATGTCCAAGAATGAAGGCGGGCAGCTCGGTTTTTCCATTTTGCTGTTTCAGGATATGGCAGTAATCCCCGCTTTGGCGATGATCCCATTACTGGCCGGAGGATCTGGTTCCAGTGATTGGTATCGCATTGGCCTGAAAATTGCTGCTTTCGCCGGTATGTTAGTGGGAGGAAGATATTTACTGCGTCCCCTGTTCCGGTTAGTGGTGAAATCGGGTGTCAGGGAGGTGTTTACTGCCGCTGCATTGCTGGTTGTATTGGGAGCGGCGATTTTCATGGAGACATTGGGGTTTTCAATGGCACTCGGCACTTTCATTGCCGGTGTCTTGTTAGCGGATAGCGAATATCGCCATGAATTGGAAATCTCCATTGAACCATTCAAGGGATTGTTGTTGGGGTTATTTTTCATTTCTGTCGGTATGTCCCTCAATATGGGAGTCTTACTGACTCATCTGTTCAGTGTCTTGCTAAGTGTCACGGGCCTGGTGCTGATAAAAGGCCTCATACTTTATATTATCGGCAGAATATCCGGTTTAAAAAAACCATCGTGCGTACAATTCTCCGGCGTACTCAGTCAGGGAGGCGAATTTGCATTCGTCTTATTTTCTGCCGCGCTAGGGCAGGGAGTGTTGGATCAGAATCAGATATCACTCCTGTTAGTTGTGGTGACATTATCAATGATGACAACACCCTTGGTAATGCAGTTGATTGAAAGCATGCTGGCGCGCCGATATAACGAACAGGAAGGGCATAATTCACCGGATGAACATAGTGAACAACCATTTGTGGAAGATAATGATCCACAGGTGATTTTGGTGGGATTTGGGCGCTTCGGGCAAGTGGTCGGGCGTTTGCTGATGGCGAATAAAATCCGCATCACAGTATTGGAACGTGAAGTGAGTGCAATCAGTACCATGCGCCGTTATGGCTATAAGGTGTATTATGGCGATGCGAGCGAACTGGAGCTGTTGCGTTCAGCGGGAGCCGCCAAAGCCAGGGCGATTGTCATTACCAGTGATGAACCGGAAAATACGATGGCGATCGTCCATTTGTGTCAGAAGCATTTTCCTCACCTGAATATTCTTGCACGCGCAAGGGGGCGTCTCGAAGCCCATGAATTGTTGCAAAGTGGCGTGAAAGATTTTAATCGGGAAACATTTTCCAGTGCATTGGAATTGGGACGGAAGGTACTGATTAGGTTGGGTATGCACCCACATCAGGCGCATCGCGCACAGCAGCATTTCCGGCGATTGGATATGCGTATGTTACGTGAACTGATGCCGCATCTGCATGGGGATGTCGCACAGATATCCCGCGTAAAAGAAGCTCGCAGGGAATTGGAAGAATTGTTTGAACGGGAAATGATTAATGAGCGTCGCCAGCCGGAAGGATGGGATGAGAATGAATAGCGTTGGGGGGAATTATGTCAACCAGTCGTAAGCGTTTTATTGCGGGGGCAGTTTGTCCGAAATGCCAGTCACAGGATACGTTGGCTATGTGGCAGGAAAATAAGGTTGATATCGTAGAATGTATCCGTTGTGGTCATACGCAGAGGCAAACCGATGAAGCTGTTACTTCCCATGTCAGGGAGCAGGAACAGGTTATTGGCATTTTCACACCACAGTGAATAACCGTAAGTACAGAGAACAACAGTAACTAAATGTATATGCAATAAATTGTGGATAAATTTTGCCGTCGCTAGGTACAGGGGCGTAGAATTCCGTTACAATTGCCAGCATTTTTTGAGTTGTAAAAACTTTCCCTCACGGGTTTTTCCCTTCGGGTATGTAGGAGTTGTCATGAAAGTAGCAAAAGACTTGGTGGTCAGCCTGGCTTATCAAGTAAGAACAGAAGATGGTGTTTTAGTTGATGAGTCCCCGGTGAGCGCACCGTTAGACTATCTGCATGGCCATGGTTCTCTGATCAGCGGGTTGGAGAAAGCACTTGAAGGTCGTGAGGCGGGTGAACGCTTTGATGTCAGCGTAGAAGCTGATGATGCTTACGGTCAGTATGATGAGAATCTGGTTCAGCGCGCACCAAAAGAGGTGTTTGTTGGTGTTGAGGATGTTCAGGTTGGCATGCGTTTTCTGGCAGATACCGATCAGGGGCCTGTCCCGGTAGAAATTACCGCAGTGGAAGGCGATGAAGTTGTTGTTGATGCGAACCACATGCTGGCGGGTCAAAACCTGAAATTCAATGTTGAGATTGTAGCGGTTCGTGAAGCAACCGAAGAAGAATTGGCACACGGCCATGTACATGGTCAGGGTGGCTGCGGTGGTCACGATCATCACCATGATCACGATCACGGTGAACACGGATGCTGTGGCGGTGGTTGCCACTAATTTTGCTCAGGCTGAATTAGCAGAAAAAAGGGAAGCGCGGTTTGGGCTTCTCTTTTTTTATCTTATCCTTCAGCCTTCCCTGGCCGACACTGTCCCAGATTATCAGGCGAGTAATGCCAGGAATAGTGTCAGGAATAAATGTCAGGAATAGTGTTAATAATGCGGAGGAGGCGTTTCTTCTGAAAGTGGCGCAATGATCGATGTCTGGTGGGTTTTCAGACGATCAGCCATTAACCGGAGTTGCTCTTTCAACTGCTCAGTTTCTATCTGCTGTTTTCTGACTTCTTGATTTAACTCTTCAATAGTGGCTTCCTGATAGGCCAGTTTAGTTTCCAGTTGCTCAAATCTTTGTTCAACTTCGGATAATTCCATTATTTTTCCTCCTGCTTCTGGGCAATTTAAATAACATGATGAAGCGATCATTTGGTTCAGGTTGGCACTATAATACGCAAAATATCCGGTGAAAGAGGATTTCACGAAATTTCTTCACATTAATGTTGTCTTAATGATTTTCAGATCAAGGCATAGCAAATATTGTCATTGGTTTCCGTGGGCAGTTATAGTAAATGTGATGTGTAACTGTACTAACGGTGAACCCACCCAAATTTATTGGAGAATAGGATGAAATCATTGTTTAAAACATCTCTGCTGGCAACAACTCTGGCACTTGCATTTAGTGTACCTCAGGCCTTGGCTGCTAATACAGAAACCAAAAGCGAAGTAAAACTGAATAGTGCGTTTAAAACGGTAGAGCAGCAAAATTCTTATGCTCTGGGGGCTTCTCTGGGTAGCTACATGGCAAACTCATTAAAAGAGCAGAAAACGCTTGGCATCAATATAGAAAAAGCGCAATTGCTGGCGGGTGTTGAGGATGCTTTAAATAGTAAAAGTAAGCTGTCTGATGAGGAAATTCAGGAAACTCTGCTTTCTTTTGAATCTAAAGTGAAAGAGGCCGCCCGGGCTAAAGCAGAGAAAGAAGCCGGTGAAAATGGTGAGAAAGGGGATAAGTACCGTGAAGAGTTCGCTAAGAAAGCTGGCGTCATGAAGACTAAATCCGGGCTTCTCTACAAAGTTGAAAAAGCAGGAACGGGTACGACGCCTAAAGAAAGCGACACGGTGGTTGTTAACTATAAAGGTGCTTTGATTGATGGTCAGGTTTTTGATAGCTCATATGAGCGCAAAGAGCCTCTGTCAATTCGTTTGGACAGTGTGATCCCAGGCTGGAAAGAAGGCTTGCAGCATGTGAAAAAAGGCGGAAAAATCACATTGGTTATTCCACCTGACTTGGCTTACGGTCAGGCAAGTTTACCTAAGATCCCGGCTAACTCCACTTTAGTTTTTGACGTTGAATTACTGGATATTAAGCCGGCTGCCAAGGCAAAATAATTTCCCTAATAATTAAGATAGTACATTGGCAGGGGCTTAGTGGCCCCTGTTTTATACCCGTCTTCTTTCAAGTCTATCTTTCACCTTTCGATTTACTGCTGGTATTTACCTCTATTTGATTAGTAATAAGTATGAGTAAAGAAAAATGAATTTGCCTGCTTATTATTCCCTGGAGAATTAAATAAAATATCTTAGTCATATTCAGATATAAAGCTGTGACAGGCCCCTGAGGTATACTCAGTAACAGCTTGACGTCAATTGAATGTGGTTTTAACGTCATTATTCTGAATAGAATAGAGATATTTTAAATGCTTTCTGTTTAAAGCTTGTTTCATATGGCTATTTTATTTGCCATTTTGAATTTGGGCTGTACTCGAAATTTCCATGTACTTCGTGTACGCTCCGGTCTCTATGTAGTCCGTTTTCAAACTGCCTGCAACAGTAGGTAACTATTGAGATAAGCCTGAGTTGCAGTAATGTGATTTTATAATAAATCTCGCCCTGATATTTTTGGTGAGGCAAAGTCTTAGCTTGAAGGATGGTGTATTACATGTCTACCCCGCTATTAACCGGTGATAACATATCTACTGATAACAGTGATATTGATTTACTAGAAAACCAACCGTTTAGTGAAACGGATCATGAAATTTTAAATTCTTACGAAGCTGCTGTTGATGGCCTGGCTATGTTGATTGGTGGGCATTGCGAAATAGTTCTTCATTCACTGGAAGACCTTAAATGTTCAGCTGTCAGAATAGCCAATGGGGAACATACTGGTCGTAAAATCGGTTCCCCGATTACAGATTTGGCGTTGCGGATGCTGCATGACATTACAGATGAAGACTGTAGTGTTTCCAAGGCGTATTTCACGCGGGCAAAAAGTGGTTCTTTGATGAAATCTATCACAATTGCCATTCGCAACCGCCATCGTCGGGTTATTGGTCTTTTGTGTATCAATATGAATCTGGATGTACCTTTCTCGGAAATTATCCAAACCTTTATTCCAGAGAAGACTCATGAAGTTGCTTCAAACGTTAACTTTGCTTCTTCCGTGGATGATTTGGTTGCACAGACGTTGGAATTCACGATTGAAGAAGTGAATGCTGATCGCAATGTTTCCAATAATGCGAAAAACAGACAGGTAGTGCTTAACCTTTATGAGAAAGGTATTTTTGATATTAAAGATGCCATTAACCAAGTCGCTGATCGTTTGAATATCTCCAAACATACGGTATACCTTTATATTCGCCAGTTTAAAAATGGTGAATGAGTTAGTCCGGAGAAGTAATGTCGTCACTGTCTTATTGCCTGCTGGTCACAGGGCCAGCTTACGGTACTCAGCAAGCCAGCAGCGCTTATCAATTTGCTCAGGCGTTGATTGCCGCCGGGCATAAACTGCATAGCGTGTTTTTTTATCGCGAAGGCATCCAAAATGGTAATCAATTGGTCGCTCCCGCCAGTGATGAATTCGATTTGGTCAGGGCTTGGCAGGCATTGGCAGTCCGGCATCAGTTCAATCTGTTTATTTGTGTTGCGGCTGCGTTGCGACGTGGGGTTGCAGACGAACAGCAAGCCAGTGAATTGAATCTTCCTGCTGCAAATCTGGCGGATGGATTTGAACTCAGTGGCCTAGGATCACTGGCAGAAGCCATGATGCTGTGTGACCGCGTAATACAATTTTAGGGGGCATGGGTATTGATGAAAAAGATTGCTTTTGTTTTTACCGAAGCTCCCCACGGTTCTTCCGCAGGCAGGGAAGGGCTGGATGCGTTGCTCGCGACATCAGCATTAACTGAGCAGATCGGTGTATTTTTTATTTCTGATGGTGTGTTTCAGTTACTGGCTAACCAGCAACCGGATAAAATCCTGGCTCGTGACTATATTTCAACATTTAAAATCCTACCCCTCTATGACATTGATAAATGTTATATCTGCCTTGATGATTTGGTGATTCGGGGGGGAAGTCCTGCAAGCAATTTTGTGCTGGAGGCTGAATTTCTCTCCGCAGCCGCCATTCGGGAAATGCTGACGGGTTATGATGTTGTGTTGAAATTTTAATCTATTGTAGGCAGATAACATGTTATATACTGTCAGTCGCTCACCTTACCATGATGACTTCAATGCAATGCTTGGCCTTGTCTCGGATACCGATGATGTTCTGTTAATTCAAAATGGTGTGTTGCTGGGCATCAATGAGAATCGTTATTTGGCTGAGTTGCTCCGTAGCGGGGCGGGCATTTATGCCTTAAAGGAAGATCTGGACGCACGGGGGCTGTTTGAACAAATTTCAGACCGTGTAAAAGTGGTTGATTACAGCGGCTTTGTTAGCTTAACGGTCAAACATCAGCAAAATTTTGCCTGGTAAATATGAATTGCGCTTTTCAGCCATTTTGCCAGCATAGAAAAACTGTATATTTCTTGACACCTCGTCAAGTCAGCAATAAAATTCCGCGTCCTCCCGTTTTGTCATTATGACTGCGAGAGGGTAAAATCCGTGTTTACGAAGCAAAAAAACCAGGAGCTTTTTTAATAATGGCAACTATTAACCAGCTGGTTCGCAAATCTCGTAGCTCGAAAGTTGTGAAAAGCAACGTTCCTGCTCTGGAAGCTTGCCCGCAAAAACGTGGCGTATGTACTCGTGTATATACCACCACTCCTAAAAAACCAAACTCCGCACTGCGTAAAGTATGTCGTGTGCGTTTGACTAACGGTTACGAAGTTTCTTCCTACATCGGTGGTGAAGGCCACAACCTGCAGGAACACTCCGTTATCCTGATCCGTGGCGGTCGTGTTAAAGACTTGCCAGGTGTGCGTTACCACACTGTTCGCGGTGCACTGGACTGTGCCGGTGTTAAAGACCGTAAACAAGGTCGTTCCAAGTACGGTGTGAAGAAGCCGAAGGCTTAATGGTTCTCCGTTAAGTAAGGCCAAACCTTTTTCACTTTAATGTCAAAATAAACTCGTAGAGTTTTGGACAACCCTGAAATTCGAAACGGAGTATTTCCATGCCACGTCGTCGTGTAATTGGTCAACGTAAAATTCTGCCAGATCCAAAGTTCGGATCTGAACTGCTGGCCAAATTTGTTAATATCCTGATGGTAGACGGTAAGAAGTCTGTCGCAGAAGCAATTGTATATGGTGCGCTTGAGACCCTGGCTCAGCGTTCTGGTAAAAATCATCTGGAAGCATTCGAGCTGGCACTGGATAACGTGCGCCCGACTGTGGAAGTTAAGTCCCGCCGTGTTGGTGGTTCTACTTATCAGGTTCCAGTTGAAGTTCGTCCGGTTCGTCGTAATGCTCTGGCAATGCGTTGGATCGTTGATGCTGCTCGTAAACGCGGTGATAAATCGATGGCTTTGCGCCTGGCGAATGAATTATCTGATGCGGCTGAAAACAAAGGCGCTGCTGTGAAGAAACGTGAAGACGTTCACCGCATGGCAGAAGCTAACAAGGCGTTCGCACACTACCGTTGGTAATCCATTTTTTTGCAACCCAACGGCTGTGAATATGTTCTGGGTAGCGACTTTGCTACCCGTTCTCTAAATTGAACGCCCACGAGAGAGGAAAAGATGGCTCGTAAAACACCTATAGCGCGTTACCGCAATATCGGTATCAGTGCCCACATCGACGCCGGTAAAACCACTACAACAGAACGTATTCTGTTTTACACAGGTGTAAACCATAAAATCGGTGAAACTCACGAAGGTTCTGCAACTATGGACTGGATGGAGCAGGAACAGGAACGTGGTATTACCATCACGTCCGCTGCGACTACTGCATTCTGGTCTGGTATGGCTAAACAGTATGAACCACACCGCATCAACATCATCGATACCCCAGGACACGTTGACTTCACCATCGAAGTAGAACGTTCTATGCGTGTTCTTGATGGCGCAGTTATGGTTTACTGTGCAGTTGGTGGCGTTCAGCCTCAGTCTGAGACTGTATGGCGTCAGGCTAACAAATATAATGTTCCACGTATCGCGTTCGTTAACAAAATGGACCGTATGGGTGCGAACTTCCTGCGCGTTGTTGAGCAGATCAAAACTCGTCTGGCTGCTAACCCAGTTCCACTTCAACTGGCAATCGGTGCTGAAGATTCCTTCACCGGTGTTGTTGACCTGCTGAAAATGAAAGCAATCAACTGGAACGAAGCTGATCAGGGAACTACCTTCACTTATGAAGATATCCCGGCTGACATGCTTGAACTGGCTGAAGAATGGCACCAGAATCTGGTTGAATCCGCGGCAGAAGCATCAGAAGACCTGATGGACAAATATCTGAGCGGTGAAGAGCTGACTGAAGAAGAAATCAAGGCAGCTCTGCGTAAGCGCGTTCTGGCTAACGAAATTATCCTGGTTACCTGTGGTTCTGCATTTAAGAACAAAGGTGTTCAGGCAATGCTGGATGCAGTTATCGAATACCTGCCAGCACCAACTGATGTTGAATCCATCAAAGGTATGCTGCCAGACGGTAAAGATACCCCAGCAGAACGTCACTCCAGCGATGAAGAGCCATTCTCTGCTCTGGCGTTCAAAATCGCTACTGACCCATTCGTGGGTAACCTGACGTTCTTCCGTGTTTACTCTGGTGTTGTTAACTCTGGTGACACCGTACTGAACCCGGTAAAAGACAAGAAAGAACGTTTTGGCCGTATCGTTCAGATGCACGCCAACAAACGTGAAGAAATCAAAGAAGTCCGCGCAGGCGACATCGCCGCTGCGATCGGCCTGAAAGATGTAACGACAGGTGATACTCTCTGTGACATGAACTCTCCAATCATTCTGGAGCGCATGGAATTCCCAGAGCCAGTTATCTCTGTTGCTATCGAACCAAAAACTAAAGCTGACCAAGAAAAAATGGGTATCGCTTTAGGTCGTTTGGCTCAGGAAGACCCATCATTCCGCGTAAGCAGTGATGAAGAGACTGGTCAGACTATCATTGCCGGTATGGGTGAGCTGCACCTTGACGTTCTGGTTGACCGTATGCGTCGTGAATTCAACGTTGAAGCGAACGTCGGTAAACCTCAGGTTGCTTATCGTGAAACTATCCGCGCTTCTGTTGAGCAGGAAGGTAAACACGCTAAACAGTCCGGTGGTCGCGGTCAGTACGGTCACGTTTGGCTACGTATCGAGCCTCTGGAAGCAGGTGGTGCTGGTTACGAATTCGCAAACGAAATCGTTGGTGGTGTGGTTCCTAAAGAATACATCCCAGGCGTCGACAAAGGCGTTCAGGAACAGCTGAAGAGCGGTGTTCTGGCTGGTTATCCAATCGTTGACGTTAAAGTTGCCCTGTTCGATGGTTCTTACCATGACGTTGACTCCTCAGAAATCGCCTTTAAAATTGCTGCATCCATGGCATTTAAAGAAGGCTTCATGAAAGCGAAACCAGTTCTGCTGGAACCTATCATGAAAGTTGAAGTGGAAACACCAGAAGACTACATGGGTGACGTCATCGGTGACTTGAACCGTCGCCGTGGTATGATCGATGGTATGGATGATGTAGCTACGGGCAAAATTGTTCGTGCTCAAGTACCATTGTCTGAAATGTTTGGTTATGCTACTGACCTGCGTTCTCAGACCCAAGGTCGTGCTTCTTACTCCATGGAGTTCTTGAAGTACAACGAAGCGCCGAGCAACGTCGCTCAGGCTATTATCGAAGCTCGTAAATCTAGATAAGTTTCCGAGTTTACTATCTTTTAGCTCCCTCTTCTCTGTGACGGGGGAGCGGTATTAAGGAATAGAGTCGTGTCTAAAGAAAAGTTTGAACGTTCAAAACCGCACGTTAACGTTGGTACTATCGGCCACGTTGACCACGGTAAAACTACCCTGACTGCTGCAATCACCACTGTTCTGGCGAAAACTTACGGCGGTAA
>NZ_NKHR01000015.1:60686-118078 GCF_014467285.1 Xenorhabdus sp. PB62.4
AACTGCCAGAAGGCGTAGAGATGGTAATGCCAGGTGACAACATCAACATGGTAGTTAACCTGATTGCGCCAATCGCAATGGACGAAGGTCTGCGTTTCGCAATCCGTGAAGGCGGCCGTACTGTAGGTGCTGGTGTTGTTGCTAAAGTGATCGCATAATTCATTTAATGTGTTCATTTGGAAGGGCATCGACAGATGCCCTTTTTATACGTTGTCTTAGGACTAAGTTTTAGCGGGAGTTTTAAAACATTTGTCTTAAGAAGAACCTATCTCATCAATAGTTGTTCATTAATAATTGTCTAATGGCAAGATAAATCGTCATTTGATTGCTATTCTTAATTATTGGTGAGATAGGCTCTGATACAACGGATGGGCTTAAAGATCATAATGATACGAAAGTCCTACTGAATTATGGCGCCGAGTCAGATACAATTACAATTATCTTTGGGTTCGGTCTGATTTGTTTTGCTCTTGCGAGGCAAGCTGGCTATCTATTTTCATCATAGTTACTTACATAGAGTTACAGGTTGGTTTATGAGTGCGAATAGCGATGCTCAAGAAAGCGGGCGTGGTCTTGATATAGCAAAATGGCTATTGGTAGCAGTGCTGCTGGTGGTTGCTATTGTGGGTAATTATTATTACCGAGAGTATAACCTGCCTCTGCGCGCGATAGCCGTTGTTGCTATTGTTGCCCTTGCAGGAGCAGCTGCATTGTGGACTGTAAAAGGTAAAGCTGCATTAGCATTTGCCCGTGAAGCCCGCATTGAAATGCGGAAAGTCATTTGGCCAACTCGCCAGGAAGCGCTGCATACAACGCTGATTGTTGCGGCTGTGACGGCTGTCATGTCCCTGATTTTGTGGGGATTGGATGGTATTCTGGTGCGTTTAGTTTCATTTATTACAGGCCTGAGGTTTTAAAAAATGTCTGAATCCCCAAAAAAGCGTTGGTATGTCATACAGGCATTTTCTGGGTTTGAAGGTCGTGTCGCTCAATCTCTGCGTGAGCATATCAAATTACAGGATATGGAAGATTCTTTCGGCGAAGTTATGGTGCCGACAGAAGAAGTTGTTGAGATCCGTAGTGGCCAACGCCGTAAAAGCGAACGTAAGTTCTTCCCTGGCTATGTCTTGGTACAGATGGTAATGAACGATGCAACTTGGCATTTGGTTCGTAGTGTACCTCGCGTAATGGGTTTTATCGGCGGCACGTCTGACCGTCCGGCACCAATTAGCGATAAAGAAGTTGATGCAATTATGAATCGTCTTCAGCAAGTTGGTGATAAGCCACGGCCAAAAACGTTGTTCGAACCCGGCGAAATGGTTCGTGTCAGCGATGGCCCGTTTGCAGACTTCAATGGTGTAGTAGAAGAAGTCGATTACGAGAAGAGCCGCTTGAAAGTTTCGGTTTCTATCTTCGGTCGTGCTACACCAGTCGAGCTGGATTTCAGTCAGGTAGAGAAAGTCTGATTTGATGCTTAAATAAGCGGGCTCGCTTGCAAAGGGTGTGAAATTAGCATACAATTTCGCGCCTTTTGTTTTTATCCGGGCATTATTTTTAGATGATGCTTTCTGGATAAACAAGGTAATGTTTTAAGTGGCCTGGTCTTTTGACGGGGCCTAAATCGTCAGGGGAGCCTCATTTTGAGGCGATAAGACCCACATAGAGGAAATATAGATGGCTAAGAAAGTACAAGCCTACGTTAAGCTGCAAGTTGCAGCTGGTATGGCTAACCCAAGCCCACCAGTTGGTCCAGCTCTGGGTCAACAGGGTGTTAACATCATGGAATTCTGTAAAGCGTTCAATGCTAAAACTGAAAGCATTGAAAAAGGCCTGCCAATTCCAGTTGTTATTACTGTTTACGCAGACCGTTCTTTCACTTTCGTTACCAAAACCCCACCAGCGGCTGTTCTGCTGAAGAAAGCAGCAGGCATCAAATCTGGTTCCGGCAAACCGAACAAAGACAAAGTTGGTAAAGTAACCAGCGCTCAAATTCGTGAAATTGCTGAAACTAAAGCTGCGGACATGACTGGTGCTGACGTTGACGCGATGATGCGTTCAATCGAAGGTACTGCTCGTTCCATGGGCCTGGTAGTGGAGGGTTAATCAATGGCTAAACTGACCAAGCGCATGCGCACTATCCGTGAAAAAGTTGATGCAACTAAACAATACGAAATCAACGAAGCTGTTGCTCTGCTGAAAGAACTGGCTACTGCTAAGTTTGTAGAAAGCGTTGACGTAGCTGTTAATCTTGGCATCGATGCGCGTAAATCTGACCAGAACGTTCGTGGCGCAACTGTACTGCCACACGGTACTGGCCGTTCAGTACGCGTTGCTGTATTTACCCAGGGCGCAAACGCTGAAGCGGCTAAAGCTGCTGGCGCTGAACTGGTAGGTATGGAAGATCTGGCTGAGATGATTAAGAAAGGCGAGATGGACTTCGACGTAGTTATCGCATCTCCAGATGCAATGCGCGTTGTTGGCCAACTGGGCCAAATCCTGGGCCCACGTGGTCTGATGCCAAACCCGAAAGTGGGTACTGTAACTCCTAACGTTGCTGAAGCTGTACAAAACGCTAAAGCAGGTCAGGTTCGTTACCGTAACGACAAGAACGGTATCATCCACACTACCATCGGTAAAGTTGACTTTGAAGCTGACAAACTGAGAGAAAACCTGGAAGCTCTGCTGGTTGCGCTGAAAAAAGCCAAGCCATCTTCTGCTAAAGGCGTTTACATCAAGAAAGTTAGCCTGTCCACTACCATGGGTGCAGGTGTTGCGATCGACCAGTCTGCTCTGAACGCTTCAGTTTAATTATTTAAGCTGAGAATAACGCTTTACCTTAGCGTCAGATTTGTCTAAAATCTGACGCTTAAAATTTGCCTGATAGAGTGTGTAATGACACACAGCTTTTGAAAAATAAGGCAATATCGGCAAATAACAAGTTTTCGGTTGGAGCTTGGCCCTAATCCAAGCCCCGTC
Organism: Xenorhabdus sp. PB62.4; assembly: GCF_014467285.1. Taxonomy (NCBI): domain Bacteria; kingdom Pseudomonadati; phylum Pseudomonadota; class Gammaproteobacteria; order Enterobacterales; family Morganellaceae; genus Xenorhabdus; species Xenorhabdus sp. PB62.4. Next base: position 63,663 of record NZ_NKHR01000015.1, read on the forward strand.
CAAGACCGCAGGCGTAAGTACGTAGAAATTACTTACTTAATATCCTGCGTAGACGGTGACAGAGCCAAATGAAATTTATTTTCTGGATTCTGCTCACCGTGTTTTAGCGCTCAGGCACATCCTGTGCCTTGAGTGAAGTGAGTTCCGGGTTTTCCCGGTTAATCCAGGAGCAAGAAGCTAATGGCACTAAATCTTCAAGACAAACAAGCGATTGTTGCTGAAGTCAGCGAAGTAGCCAAAGGCGCGCTGTCTGCGGTTGTTGCGGATTCTCGCGGCGTTACCGTAGATAAAATGACTGAACTGCGTAAAGCAGGTCGCGAAGCTGGCGTTTACATGCGTGTTGTTCGTAACACCCTGATGCGTCGTGCTGTTGAAGGTACTGATTACGAGTGCCTGAAAGAAGCGTTTGTTGGTCCAACCTTGATTGCTTTTTCTAACGAACATCCGGGCGCCGCTGCTCGTCTGTTCAAAGATTTCGCGAAAGCGAACCCAGCATTCGAGATTAAAGCAGCAGCCTTTGAAGGTGAGTTTATCCCAGGAAGCAATATCGATCGCCTGGCAACACTCCCAACTTACGAAGAAGCAATCGCACGCCTGATGTCAACCATGAAAGAAGCCGCTGCAGGCAAACTGGTTCGTACATTGGCTGCACTACGCGATCAGAAAGAAGCCGCTTAATTGTCGATTTCCTTCGTTGCTTTTTAACGTATAAACTTTTTCTGAATTTTAGGAACACATTGTTATGTCTATCACTAAAGAACAAATTCTGGACGCAGTTGCAGAAATGTCTGTAATGGACGTTGTTGAACTGATCAGCATGATGGAAGAGAAATTCGGCGTTTCTGCTGCTGCAGCTGTTGCTGTAGTTGGTGGTGCTGCTGAAGCAGTTGAAGAAAAAACTGAATTCGACGTAATCCTGACTGGCGCTGGCGCTAACAAAGTTGCTGTAATCAAAGCAGTACGTGGCGCAACTGGCCTGGGTCTGAAAGAAGCTAAAGACCTGGTTGAAAGCGCACCAGCAGCACTGAAAGAAGGCATCAGCAAAGACGACGCTGAAGCTCTGAAAAAATCTCTGGAAGAAGCAGGTGCTTCTGTTGAGATCAAGTAAGATCAGTTTGAAGTTCGCAGCCTGATTTTTTAAGGCTGGCGGCTGGCGGTTTTTTAATCGCCAGCCTTTTTGCGCTGTAGGGGGTTAGTAGCATTTCACACTGTTTGGCTGCTAATTAACCCAAAATACTTCTTCCTATTGACGACTTAATATACTGCGTTCTCAGCTACGATCCACTCGGGTAGCTCGGTAGTAAGGTAACGCAATGAAATGATTTGAGAGTGATAGTAATGAGTATTACGGAAAATATTCTATTTTCTGTTCGAAAAAAATAGTGTTGCAGAGTGCTGTCCTTAAGGGCGGACAGAGTGGGTCACTTATCAGCGAGCTGAGGAACCCTATGGTTTACTCCTATACCGAGAAAAAACGTATTCGTAAGGATTTTGGTAAACGTCCACAAGTTTTGGATGTTCCATACCTTCTTTCTATCCAACTTGACTCGTTCCAGAAGTTTATCGAGCAAGATCCTGAAGGCCAGAATGGACTGGAAGCGGCCTTCCGTTCTGTGTTCCCAATTCAGAGTTACAGCGGCAATTCTGAGCTGCAATATGTAAGCTACCGTCTTGGCGAACCTGTTTTTGATGTTAAAGAATGTCAGATCCGTGGTGTGACTTTCTCCGCACCGCTGCGCGTTAAACTGCGTCTGGTGATCTATGAGCGCGAAGCGCCAGAAGGCACAGTCAAAGACATCAAAGAACAAGAAGTCTACATGGGTGAAATTCCACTCATGACTGATAACGGTACTTTCGTTATCAACGGTACTGAGCGCGTTATCGTATCTCAGTTGCATCGTAGCCCAGGCGTTTTCTTTGACAGCGATAAGGGTAAAACCCATTCATCCGGTAAGGTACTGTATAACGCACGTATCATCCCTTACCGTGGTTCATGGCTGGACTTCGAATTTGATCCAAAAGATAACCTGTTTGTGCGTATCGACCGCCGCCGTAAACTGCCGGCTTCGATTATTCTGCGCGCGATGGATTATTCTACTGAAGACATCCTGAATCTGTTCTTCAACAAAACCGTTTTCGAAATTCGCGATAACAAATTGCAGATGACGCTGGTTCCAGAACGTCTGCGTGGCGAGACGGCTTCATTTGATATTGAAGCGAACGGCAAGATCTATGTTGAAAAAGGCCGTCGTATTACTGCTCGTCATATCCGCCAGTTAGAAAAAGATCAGGTAGACCGCATTGAGGTGCCTGTCGAATATATCGCGGGTAAAGTTGTAGCAAAAGATTACATCGACCAGAACACAGGTGAAATCATCTGTGCGGCTAACATGGAACTCTCTTTGGATTTACTGGCGCGTCTGAGTCAGTCTGGTCACAAATCTATTGAGACCCTGTTTACCAACGATCTGGATCACGGTGCATACATTTCCGAAACTCTGCGTATTGACCCAACCAACGATCGCCTGAGCGCACTGGTTGAAATCTATCGCATGATGCGTCCGGGTGAACCACCAACACGCGAAGCCGCAGAAAACCTGTTTGAGAACCTGTTCTTCTCTGAAGATCGTTATGATCTGTCTGCGGTTGGTCGTATGAAGTTCAACCGTTCTTTGGATCGCGATGAGATTGAAGGTTCCGGTATCCTGAGCAAAGAAGACATCATTGATGTGATGAAGAAGCTCATTGATATCCGTAACGGTAAAGGTGAAGTCGATGATATCGACCACTTGGGCAACCGTCGTATCCGCTCTGTCGGTGAAATGGCTGAAAACCAGTTCCGCGTAGGTTTGGTTCGTGTAGAGCGCGCCGTGAAAGAACGTCTGTCTCTGGGCGATCTGGACACTCTGATGCCACAGGACATGATCAACGCCAAGCCAATTTCTGCGGCGGTGAAAGAGTTCTTTGGTTCCAGCCAGCTATCCCAGTTCATGGACCAGAACAACCCACTGTCTGAAATTACCCACAAACGCCGTATTTCTGCGTTGGGTCCAGGTGGTTTGACTCGTGAACGTGCAGGCTTTGAAGTTCGAGACGTACATCCGACTCACTACGGTCGTGTATGTCCAATCGAAACGCCTGAAGGTCCAAACATCGGTTTGATTAACTCATTGTCCGTTTATGCGCGTACCAATGAGTATGGTTTCCTTGAAACCCCTTACCGCTTGGTTCGTGATGGTGTAGTGACTGATGAAATCCACTACCTGTCTGCGATCGAAGAAGGTAACTACGTTATTGCACAGGCTAACACCGTATTGGATGAAGAAGGCCACTTCGTTGAAGAATTGGTAACTTGCCGTCATTACGATGAATCCAGCTTGTTCAACCGTGATCAGGTTCAGTACATGGACGTTTCGACACAACAGATCGTGTCCGTCGGTGCTTCCCTGATCCCATTCCTTGAACACGATGACGCCAACCGTGCATTGATGGGTGCGAACATGCAACGTCAGGCGGTTCCAACACTGCGTGCTGACAAGCCGCTGGTCGGAACAGGTATGGAGCGCGCGGTAGCGGTTGACTCCGGTGTAACTTCTGTTGCTAAACGCGGTGGTATGGTTCAGTACGTTGACGCATCTCGTATCGTTATCAAGGTTAACGAAGATGAAATGTACGCGGGTGAAGCGGGCATTGATATCTATAACCTGACCAAATATACCCGTTCTAACCAGAACACCTGTATCAATCAGATGCCATGTGTTTCTCTGGGCGAATTGGTAGAGCGTGGTGACGTACTGGCTGATGGTCCATCCACCGACTTGGGTGAATTGGCGCTGGGTCAGAACATGCGCGTGGCGTTCATGCCATGGAATGGTTATAACTTCGAGGACTCCATCCTCGTATCTGAACGTGTTGTTCAGGAAGACCGTTTCACAACGATTCACATTCAAGAACTGGCTTGTGTGTCCCGTGACACCAAACTGGGGCCTGAAGAGATTACGGCTGACATCCCTAACGTGGGTGAAGCTGCGCTGTCTAAGCTGGACGAATCCGGTATCGTTTATATCGGTGCAGAAGTGAAAGGCGGCGATATTCTGGTTGGTAAAGTGACGCCAAAAGGCGAAACTCAGCTAACTCCAGAAGAAAAACTGCTGCGTGCGATCTTCGGTGAGAAAGCGTCTGATGTTAAAGACTCTTCTCTGCGCGTACCAAACGGCGTTTCCGGTACTGTTATCGACGTACAGGTCTTTACCCGTGATGGCGTAGAAAAAGACAAGCGTGCGTTAGAAATCGAAGAGATGCAGTTGCGTGAGGCGAAGAAAGACCTGACAGAAGAACTGCAAATTTTCGAAGCTGGCTTGTTCGCTCGTATCCATTCTGTACTGGTTGCAGGTGGTATTGAAGCAGAAAAACTCAGCAAACTGCCTCGTGAACGTTGGTTAGAACTGGGTCTGGCTGATGAAGAAAAACAAAATCAGTTGGAGCAGTTGGCAGAACAGTATGACGAACTGAAAGCAGAGTTCGAGAAAAAACTGGATGCTAAACGTCGTAAGATCACACAAGGTGACGATCTGGCACCGGGCGTGCTGAAAATTGTCAAAGTGTATTTGGCAGTGAAACGTCAAATCCAGCCTGGTGACAAGATGGCAGGTCGTCACGGTAACAAGGGTGTTATCTCTAAGATCAACCCGATCGAAGACATGCCTTACGATGAAAACGGCACTCCTGTTGACATCGTACTGAACCCGCTGGGCGTACCATCACGTATGAACATCGGTCAGATTCTGGAAACTCACTTGGGTATGGCGGCGAAAGGCATTGGTGACAAGATCAATGCAATGCTGAAACAACAGCAAGAAGTTGCCAAACTGCGTGAGTTTATCCAGAAAGCTTATGATCTGGGTGATGATACTCGTCAGAAAGTTGACTTGAATACCTTCTCTGACGAAGAAGTGATGCGTCTGGCAGAAAACCTGAGAAAAGGTATGCCAATCGCAACACCAGTCTTTGACGGTGCTAAAGAAACCGAAATCAAAGAGCTGCTGAAATTGGGTGGCTTGCCGACTTCCGGTCAGATCACACTGTTCGACGGCCGTACTGGTGAACAATTCGAGCGTCAAGTAACCGTTGGTTACATGTACATGCTGAAATTGAACCACTTGGTTGATGACAAGATGCACGCCCGTTCTACCGGTTCTTACAGTCTGGTTACTCAGCAGCCGCTGGGTGGTAAGGCACAGTTCGGTGGTCAGCGCTTCGGGGAGATGGAAGTGTGGGCATTGGAAGCATACGGTGCTGCGTACACCCTGCAAGAAATGCTCACCGTTAAATCCGACGATGTTAACGGTCGTACCAAGATGTATAAAAACATCGTGGACGGTAACCACCAGATGGAACCAGGCATGCCGGAATCTTTCAACGTATTGCTGAAAGAAATCCGTTCGTTGGGTATCAACATCGAGCTGGAAGACGAATAAATTGTTTTCCCGCTGGTACTGCCCGGTCGTATGTTGAAGCATAAAAATGTTGAAGCATAAAAATACCGGGCGGTTTACCAGCCAGTGGTTACACTGGTCATAGGGGGGAGTGGCATGGGCCACTCACCTAACAGGTCTAACTCCGACAGGAGCTATTTCGTGAAAGACTTATTGAAGTTTCTGAAAGCGCAAACCAAGACCGAAGAGTTTGATGCGATCAAAATTGCTCTGGCCTCTCCAGATATGATCCGTTCGTGGTCATTCGGGGAAGTAAAAAAGCCAGAAACTATTAACTACCGTACGTTCAAGCCTGAACGTGACGGTCTTTTCTGTGCACGTATTTTCGGGCCGGTAAAAGACTATGAATGCTTGTGTGGTAAGTACAAGCGTTTGAAACACCGTGGTGTGATTTGTGAGAAATGTGGCGTTGAAGTCACCCAGACTAAGGTTCGTCGTGATCGTATGGGTCACATTGAACTGGCATCTCCAACTGCCCACATCTGGTTCCTGAAATCTCTGCCATCCCGCATCGGTTTGTTGCTGGATATGCCTTTGCGCGATATTGAACGCGTACTGTACTTCGAATCCTATGTGGTTGTTGAAGGCGGTATGACCAGCCTTGAGCGCAGCCAGATTCTGACTGAAGAGCAGTACCTGGATGCCTTGGAAGAGTTCGGTGATGAATTTGACGCAAAAATGGGTGCAGAAGCCATCCAGGCTTTGCTGAAAAACATCGATCTGGAAAACGAATGTGAAACCTTGCGCGAAGAGCTGAATGAAACCAACTCTGAAACAAAACGCAAGAAGCTGACCAAGCGTATTAAACTGCTGGAAGCGTTCATTCAGTCTGGCAACAAACCAGAGTGGATGGTTCTGACCGTTCTGCCAGTTCTGCCACCGGATTTGCGTCCACTGGTTCCACTGGATGGCGGCCGTTTCGCAACTTCAGACCTGAACGATTTGTATCGTCGCGTTATTAACCGTAACAACCGTCTGAAACGCCTGCTGGATCTGGCTGCGCCAGACATCATCGTACGTAACGAAAAACGTATGTTGCAGGAAGCGGTTGATGCCTTGCTGGACAACGGTCGTCGCGGTCGTGCGATTACGGGTTCTAATAAGCGTCCTCTGAAATCCCTGGCAGACATGATCAAGGGTAAACAGGGTCGTTTCCGTCAGAACCTGCTGGGTAAACGTGTTGACTACTCAGGCCGTTCTGTAATTACCGTAGGTCCATACCTGCGTTTGCATCAGTGTGGTCTTCCTAAGAAGATGGCACTGGAGCTGTTCAAGCCATTCATCTACGGCAAACTGGAATTGCGTGGTCTGGCGACGACTATCAAAGCCGCCAAGAAAATGGTTGAGCGTGAAGAAGCCGTCGTATGGGATATCCTGGATGAAGTGATTCGTGAGCACCCTGTTCTGCTGAACCGTGCACCGACCCTTCACCGTTTGGGTATTCAGGCATTTGAACCTGTTCTGATCGAAGGTAAAGCGATCCAGTTGCACCCACTCGTGTGTGCGGCTTATAACGCCGACTTCGATGGTGACCAGATGGCTGTTCACGTACCGTTGACACTGGAAGCCCAGTTGGAAGCGCGTGCGCTGATGATGTCTACCAACAACATCCTGTCTCCGGCAAGCGGTGAACCAATCATCGTTCCATCTCAGGACGTTGTATTGGGTCTGTACTACATGACTCGTGACTGTGTTAACGCGAAAGGCGAAGGCATGGTTCTGAGCGGCCCTAAAGAAGCAGAGCGTGTTTACCGCGCAGGTCTGGCTTCTTTGCACGCTCGCGTCAAAGTTCGTATCACTGAAGAAGTGAAAGATGGCGAAGGTAATATCACCGTTAATACAGGGTTGGTTGATACAACTATCGGTCGTGCCATCCTGTGGATGATCGTACCGAGAGGTCTGCCATACTCACTGATTAACCAGGCGCTGGGTAAAAAAGCAATCTCCAGAATGCTGAATACCTGTTACCGCGTACTGGGCCTGAAACCAACGGTTATCTTGGCTGACCAGACCATGTATACCGGCTTTGCTTACGCTGCTCGTTCAGGGGTATCCGTCGGTATCGACGACATGGTTATTCCTGAGAAGAAAGAAGGCATCATCGCGGAAGCGGAAGCGGAAGTGGCTGAAATTCAGGAACAGTTCCAATCAGGTCTGGTAACCGCTGGCGAACGCTATAACAAGGTTATCGATATTTGGGCCGCGGCGAACGAACGTGTTGCCAAGGCGATGATGGAAAACTTGTCTACTGAAACTGTTATTAACCGTAACGGTGAAGAAGAACAGCAAGTTTCTTTCAACAACATCTTTATGATGGCCGACTCTGGTGCGCGTGGTTCTGCTGCTCAGATCCGTCAGTTGGCGGGTATGCGTGGCTTGATGGCAACACCAGATGGCTCCATCATCGAAACCCCGATTACCGCGAACTTCCGTGAAGGTCTGAACGTACTCCAGTACTTCATCTCAACCCACGGTGCTCGTAAAGGTCTTGCGGATACCGCATTGAAGACCGCGAACTCCGGTTACCTGACTCGTCGTCTGGTTGACGTTGCCCAAGACTTGGTTGTGACTGAAGACGACTGTGGTACTCACAACGGTATCCTGATGACTCCGGTTATCGAAGGTGGCGATGTTAAAGAACCACTGCGTGAGCGCGTATTGGGTCGTGTGACGGCTGAAGACGTTCTGAAGCCGGGCACAGCGGACATTCTGGTTGCACGTAATACACTGCTGAATGAAAAATGGTGTGATCTGTTAGAAGAAAACTCCGTTGACAGCGTGAAAGTACGTTCCGTAGTAAGCTGTGAAACTGACTTTGGTGTTTGTGCGAACTGTTACGGTCGCGACCTTGCTCGTGGTCATCGCATCAACAAAGGTGAAGCAGTTGGTGTTATCGCGGCACAGTCAATCGGTGAGCCGGGTACACAGTTGACGATGCGTACGTTCCACATCGGTGGTGCGGCATCTCGTGCGGCAGCAGAATCCAGCATTCAGGTACGTAACAAAGGTCACTTAAAACTGACCAACGCTAAATTCGTGACTAACTCAGCGGGCAAACTGGTTATTACTTCCCGTAATACCGAATTGCGCCTGATCGACGATTTCGGCCGTACTAAAGAAAGCTATAAAGTTCCTTACGGCTCGGTATTGGCTAAAGGTGATGGTGAGACAGTAATCGGCGGCGAAACCGTTGCGAACTGGGATCCACATACCATGCCAGTTGTGAGTGAAGTATCCGGTATCATTCAGTTCTACGACATGGTTGATGGCCAGACCATTACCCGTCAGACGGACGAATTGACCGGCCTGTCTTCACTGGTGGTTCTGGATAGTGCAGAGCGTACTGGTAGCGGTAAAGACCTTCGTCCGGCACTGAAAATCGTTGATGCTCAGGGTAACGATGTTCTGATCTCAGGTACAGATATGCCTGCTCAGTACTTCCTGCCGGGTAAAGCGATTGTTCAGCTGGAAGATGGCATGTCCATCTCTGCGGGTGATACGTTAGCGCGTATTCCTCAAGAATCCGGCGGTACGAAAGATATCACCGGTGGTCTGCCACGCGTTGCGGACCTGTTCGAAGCTCGTCGTCCGAAAGAACCTGCTATTCTGGCAGAAATCAGTGGTATCGTTTCCTTCGGTAAAGAAACTAAAGGTAAACGTCGTCTGGTTATCAGCCCACTGGACGGTGGCGATGCTTACGAAGAGATGATCCCTAAATGGCGTCAGCTCAACGTATTCGAAGGTGAGGTTGTTGAACGCGGTGACGTGATCTCCGATGGTCCAGAATCTCCACATGACATTCTGCGCCTGCGTGGTGTTCACGCGGTTGCTCGTTACATCACTAACGAAGTACAGGAAGTTTACCGTCTGCAAGGCGTTAAGATTAACGATAAACACATCGAAGTTATCGTTCGTCAGATGTTGCGTAAAGTTACCATCGCGAACTCAGGTAGTTCTGAATTCCTCGAAGGCGAACAGGTTGAATACGCGCGCGTTAAGGTCGCGAACCGTAAGCTGGAATTGGATGGTAAAGTACCAGCGACTTTCCACCGTGATCTGTTGGGTATCACCAAGGCATCACTGGCAACAGAATCCTTCATCTCTGCGGCGTCGTTCCAGGAAACAACGCGCGTACTGACTGAAGCAGCCGTTGCAGGTAAACGTGATGAACTGCGTGGCCTGAAAGAGAACGTTATCGTTGGTCGTCTGATCCCTGCTGGTACAGGTTATGCTTACCATCAGGATCGTATCCGCCGTCGTCAAGAAAACGAAGTGGTTGAAGCACCACAAGTTAGCGTTGACGAAGCCACTGCAAACCTTGCTGAATTGTTGAATGCAGGTTTCGGTAGCAGCAGCAATAACGACTAATATCGTGATGCGTAGCTTACATAGGTATAGCTAATCGTGAAATGCCCTCTCTTGGTAGAGGGCATTTTTTATTGGATGGAAAATTAAAATGAGACGAATCGTTCATGTTAGTGCAATGGTTTTCTTGCCACTTTTATTAAGTTTTTCCTATCCTGCTTTCGCGCAGCACCATGACTCGCCTGACTATCACTATATGGAGTCGACCAGAGACAGTGATATTTATGCTTGGGTTGGTGAACACGTTATCAAGGCTGGCGTATTAAAGAAAAGGCAAAGCCTGAAGGTGTTTGAAGAAGAAGGGGAAGATAAAGATTATTATGCGTTTCATTTTGGTAATGGCACCGGCTATATTGCCAAAGCACATTTAAAGAAAATAAAAAAATCGGCGTTTCCCACAGATCCCTTCAATATTCTCCATAAAAAAGTTACCCAAAATTTAGTGGTTTTTAAAGAAGCCAAAATCTATAGCACACCTGAAATTGATCGCGAACCAGTTGGTGTTTTGATGGCGAACCTTCGTTACCCGATTGTAAGTAAGTTACATGATCCTTCACATCATACTTGGTATGAAATTAATCTGGGTGATCGATTAGGTTACATTAGTGATCAGGATGCAGAATTGGATAATGGCATTCCCTTATTAACCTATCATCATATTTTGCAGGATAAAGAGAATAAACGTTTTCTCCATACATCAACAACGACATCTCTGACAGCCTTTCGTAAGCAGATGGCTTATTTGAAACAAGCAGGTTACACCACAATTTCATTATATGAATTGGAAGGTTATATAAATGGCACAATTAATTTGCCAGCAAAAGTGGTTGGTTTGACTTTTGATGATGGCTTGAAGTCTGTGTATCGTTATGCTTACCCAATTTTGAAAGAAAACAAACAGAAAGCGACATTTTTTATTATTTCATCTCGCATTAAACGTTACCCGCAGAAATGGAACCCTAATAGTCTGCAATTTACCAGCCTCTCTGAATTATATACCATGCAGGATGTGTTTGATTTTCAATCCCATACTCACTTTTTGCATCGCTTGGGGAAAAATAAGCAACCCATATTATTCAGCCGGTCATATCGTACTATTTTGTATGATTTCGAACGTTCCAGACGAGCCTTGTCACAGTTTAACCCCCATGTACTTTATCTCTCGTATCCTTTTGGTGGATATAACCCGACAGCGATGAAAGCGGCTGAACAAGCCGGGTTTCATTTGGCGGTTACCACGATACAAGGCAAAGTAAAGCTAGGTGATAACCCATTTTCCCTGAAACGTTTATATATACTAAGGACAGATCCGATTGAAAAAATGGCAAAAATGATTGCTAATAATCCGAAATCAATGCCTTTGCAACCGATTGATAATCGTATGTAAGATGTAAAATATTTATTCGATAAAAAGCTAAGAGCTATTTCACAATGTTATGATTTATTTGGGTTTATTGTGACCTTTTAACCTAATATAAATGTTTTTTTACAAGGAAAGATGCTGATGGATATATTGGCAGATGTATTAGCAACAATACTGGAAATATTTTATAAAACCATAAAATATACTATTAAGTTTATTGCATGGTTATTTAATATTGCAATGAAGGATATTGTTATTTCGTTGCTGTCTATAGGTGTTTTATTCTGTTTGTTATTTTCAGTAATAATACCCAAGATTATGTTTATTATCTTATTATTAGGGCTGGTTATTGGTTTTGTCTATAAGTTTCGCGGAAAAATAAAAAATTTTCTTGATAAGAAAAGGAGTTAAAGAGAATTTTAATTAAATATCATACAGTAACGAGTGATAACAAAAGCCTGTTAAGAAATAATGGCAGGGTTATAGCTTATTGAGTTTGAGAACTAGATATCACTATAACCCTTTCATGAGTTAAATTTATCCTTTATTTTTTATCAACTTAATAAAAGTTTCTCGTGCGGTTGGCGAACCCAGGCGTTCCGCTTCATCCAACAGTTTCAACGCCTTATCAATATCGCCATGATTAATAGCTCTCTTGATGGCATCATTGAAATACTGTTCTGTATCGCTCAGTACAGGTTTAGCTACGGGTGCAGTAGATTGCGGCACAGTCACAGGGGTTGTTCTTACCGGTGATGTGGATATTTCTTGTGTAGAGCCTACAGTAACGGGTTTTGGTGCTGGTGTAGAAAATACCTGACCAATCAGAATATTGCCGGCATCACGTTCTGACTTCACTTTTAACGTTAAAGTTCCTGTTTCCGTATGGCGAGCGATCGGATCCGGAATATCCGGCACTGCGTTACCTACTCCTTGTGCATAGGCTTTAGCAGGATCGACCATTTGTGTAGAGGACTTCAAATCAGCAAGAGTTGTATAAATCAGTAAATAAATTCGCTGTTGTCCCAATGCAGGCGTCAGTTTTAATACACCTTGAAGCCTGTCAACGGACATAATGCCCGGTTGTTGATAGTGAAAATAGTGGCTTGGATAAAAAGCAGCAGGATTCAGTTGTTCATCAAGTACCAGAACATTTGGTGAGTATACCTGATTGTCCTTTATCAGACTGTTTAACGTGATCTCCAATGAGCCTTGATTAGCAGGCAAAGCAAATGCCGCTATCGCCCCGCGGATATCCTCATTATTAAGTTGTTGTGACGTACCACTGAGAATAACGGTTTGTGTGTCATGAGTATTAATAGGTTGCCATTGTAACTTGTGTAAGGCTGACAGAGACAAACTTGGTGCAATAGCGTTGGATGTTTCTATTCCTGAACTTGCTTTATTAGTGATTACAGTATTTGATGCAGCATAACTCCCAACAGGAATCATGCTGTAGAATAACGTACTGAGACAAAGTACGAGTAATTTTGTTTTCATCACCACCAAGCCTCAAACTGAGCACCAAACGTAAATTCATCGCTGTTACCACGGCTGAATCGGTGCGCTGGTGTATCACGATAAGCTACGCCGTCTCTATAACCCCATTTCTCATCCCATTTGGTGTAGGTAGCGAATAAACGAATGGCAGGGCGTGACCAGATACTATCACCGGCTTGCCACTGTTGGGCCAGTGTAATTTTATACTGATTATTGCTCTTGCTGGTTCGTTGGGATTTTACATTGTCATAGCCAACTTCCATCAAGGTACTCATTACTGGTGTCCATTTGTACATCGGGCGGACACCTACCGTGTACCATGTATCGCCATTGTTATTGTCGAGATCAATATCTTGATACATGGCGACGTACATCAGATCCCAGTTTTTTGCAATACTGATAGCACCATGATTCAGAACGCGCAGCATATGCCCGTCATTGTTGACATTAGCGCCTTCAGCACGCCCATTCCTGCTGGAAGTCAGAGCGTCAGTTGCATACTGTAAGACAAATTTGTTGAAACCACCGAGCACACTTTGGGTATGTTCAGCCGTCAGCATTACACCGTCTTTGGATGCCTTGTGATCAAGCTTATATCCCTTGCGTGCATTAGCGCGTCCATAATTAATGCCAAGCTCCAATGTGCCGCCATCATTGACGGGTAATTTAGCGAGTCTTATATCGAAAACATCATTTGAGGTTGAGATTTTTTTCTTTTCACCGGCAACCCAGCCATGTGAGCCACCAGATTCTGTATTGCGGGTTACAGCGAAGGAAAGGTTACCGAAACCAAGATCAATATTCTCCAACCCTGCGCCGGGGCCAGAAATATCCCAGTAATAGAAGTCGATCATATGAACATCATGGCGTTGGTAGAAACGTTTACCTGCCCACAATGTTGAACCGGGCAACCAGTCAATGATATTGGTTGCCTTTACGTTTGCTTCACGGAAAGCAGGATTGGTTGCCTCCCAGTCTTTTTCTTGAGATACGGAGTAAGCTAAGTTGGTATCAAAGTAGAAACTCTTGTCACCTTCTTTCCATAATTCCTGACCTAGCTTAAGTTCCGCATAGGTTTCACATTCATTGCCGAGACGGTACTTACTCTGAGCGCCTGTGACTGGGGCGCATTTTTGATCGCCACCGCTACCTGTCCAGCCAATTCCTGAACGGGCATAACCGTGGAAATCTACCGCAGCAGCCTGCATGGATAACAAACCAGTGAGCATGGCCAATGAGAGAGGCAATATACGCATAATGATTCTCCTGTTATTTTTGATAACCGCGGATCTAGATTCCGGGTTCTTTATGTAAACGTTGGCATGCAGTTCCATCTTCGCGGAAAAGATGGCAACGGTGGGGAGCTAACCCGATAGTGAAGTCCGCTCCTTCTTGCACGAGAACAATATCAGGCTGGCGGTAAACTAAGTTTTGGTGAATGGCAGGTATGCGGATGTGAATTTGGGTTTCGTTGCCCAGTTGTTCCACTATCTGTACTGTCCCCTCTAACGTAACATCAGCAACATCATTAGGCAAAAGGTGTTCGGGGCGAATTCCCAAAGAGACATTACTACCAACAGTGAGCCCTTTACTTTCAACGGGCAACCAAACGAGTTGACCATTAGGCAGGATAATTTGTACCTGATCGACGGCAATAGCTGAGACTTTGACAGGTAGGAAATTCATTTTCGGTGAACCAATAAAGCCTGCAACAAAGCGATTGGCAGGATAGTGATAAATTTCAAGAGGTTTGCCGACCTGAGCAATGTTTCCACCATCCAGCACAACAATTTTATCCGCCAGAGTCATAGCTTCAGTCTGATCATGGGTTACATAAATCATCGTGCGTTGCAGGCGCTTGTGCAGACGTGAAATCTCAATTCTCATCTGTACACGTAAGGCCGCATCCAGATTAGAAAGAGGCTCATCCAGCAGAAAAATATTTGGCTCTGCGACAAGTGTTCTCCCAATAGCGACCCGTTGGCGTTGCCCACCGGATAGGGCCTTAGGGCGACGATCGAGCAAATGAGCAAGCTGGAGGGTTTCTGCAACTTGTTGCACCCGTTTTTGAATATCACTTTTTTTGACTCCAGCCAGCTTCATGCCGAATGACATGTTGTCAGCAACAGAGAGATGGGGATATAGCGCATAAGATTGAAAAACCATGCCGACACTGCGCTTCGCTGGTGGAACATCATTCATCCGTTTTCCCGCCATCAGCAAATCACCGGATGTGATGTCTTCCAAGCCCGCGATCATCCTCAGTAACGTCGATTTTCCACACCCTGATGGGCCGACAAATACGACAAACTCTCCTTCCTGAATATCAAGATTGAGATCTCTGGAGATGACTGTTTCACCATATGATTTAGATACATTGCGGAATGTGACGCTAGACATTTGTTCCCTCCCTCGGATTGGCAAGATTGTGTACAAAATAACAGGTGTAAGAATCCTCCATTCCCGAGTTTTTTATGGGGGAGGAATCAGGATGATGAGATTAATGCGGTTAGGGGATGAAGAAGCCAATTGTCAGATAAGATGTGATTCAAATCGCAAAAAATAATGCCTTATTGGTGTTAACGTTATGATTTTAATTATTTTTGTAACCAAGCTCACACTCATTCTGATTGAGGCGTAGAGCAGGGGAGGATGAGTCTTTTTTCTATTAATTGCACACTGAGAACCATTTTTTAGCCATGTAGCAAAGAAATGAGTAATGAAGAAACTCATCTGAACTGACAAATGATAAAAGGGCGGAATGATGATCAAAAAAAATTTTAAAATGGGTACCCGCACCCTTATGCTGTCTGTTTTAACGACATGGGTATTGTCTGCCCCTGCTTTTGCAAAGTTTGAGGAAGGCAAGCTGGTGATTTGGATCAATGGTGATAAAGGCTACAATGGACTGGCTCAGGTCGGTGAAAAATTTGCAAAGGAAACGGGAATTCCTGTCGTTGTTGAGCACCCTGACAAGCTGGAAGAGAAATATACCCAAATAGCGGCTACAGGAGGCGGGCCGGATATCATTTTTTGGGCACATGATCGTTTCGGCGGTTATGCCCAATCAGGTTTAGTCGCTGAAATTACCCCTGACAGCGCTTTCATCAATAAGCTATTCCCTTTTACTTGGGATGCTGTTCGTTATGATGGAAAACTGATGGGATATCCTGTCGCAGTTGAAGCGCTTTCTCTTATCTACAATAAAGATTTAATCAAATCTCCGCCTAAAACATGGGAAGAAATTCCTGCATTGGATAATGAACTGAAAAAGCAAAATAAAAGCGCAATTATGTTCAATTTGCAGGAACCTTATTTCACCTGGCCACTGATTGCCGCAGATGGTGGTTACGCTTTCAAGGCAGAAAACGGTACTTATAACGTTAAAGATAGCGGAGTGAATAACGCAGGCTCTAAAGCAGGAATGCAGTTTTTGGTCGATTTAGTCAAAAACAAACATCTCAGTGCTGACATTGATTATTCGATTGCTGAAGCCAACTTTAATAAAGGCAAAACAGCAATGACAATCAACGGCCCGTGGGCATGGTCAAATATAGATAAAAACAAGATTAACTATGGCGTTACGTTATTGCCGACGTTCAAAGGAAAACCGTCTAAACCATTTGTGGGTATTTTAACGGCAGGGATTAATGCGGCCAGCCCCAATAAAGAATTGGCGAAGGAGTTTTTGGAGAACTATTTGCTTACGAACGAAGGCTTAACAATGATAGATAAAGATAAGCCGTTGGGAGCCGTGGCTTTGAAATCTTATCAGGAGATCCTTGCGAAAGATCCACGTATTGCTGCCACGATGGAAAATGCTCAGAAAGGCGAAATTATGCCTAATATCTCTCAAATGAGTAGCTTCTGGTACGCCATGCGTAGCGCAATTCTTAACAGTATTAATGGTCGTCAGACAATCGATGCCGCGCTTAATGATGCTGAATCAAGAATGACAAAATAAACAAATAACAGGCTCCTGATTTGAAAGGAGCCTGAGTACCCATTGGATAGACCCTTAATTACGGGAATTGAATTACGGGAACTTTATCTCGAGTAATCGTAACAGGAAGTGCAAGATGTCAGCGACATTAGAAAAAACAGTATGGTGGCAGCATCCTGCCTTGAAATGGTTTGCTGTAGGTTTGTGCCTGCTTTTTACCGGTTATCTGGTTGTATTGATGTATGCGCAGGGAGAATACCTGTTTGCTATGTTGACATTGATATTACTGGGGAGCGGTATTTATGTTTTTGCCAATCGCAAAGCATATGTTTGGCGCTATACCTACCCAGGAATTGCCGGAATAGGGTTGTTTATACTGTTTCCGCTTATTTGCACGATTGCCATTGCTTTCACAAACTATAGCAGTACCAACCAATTGACTTTTGAACGTGCCCAGACTGTCTTGATGAGTCGTCAATATCAGGCGGGGCAATCCTTTAATTTCAAACTCTACCCTGCATCTGATCAGTGGGTTTTGGCGCTGAGCGTTCCAGACAGCACTCAACCACTGGTATCAATGCCTTTTTCTTTTTCTGAGACGGAAGACATTACCTTGCCTCTACGTGAACAAGAAAAAAGTTTTGAAGGTGATGCCGCAACATTACGCACGATTACCCAACATCGCCAAGCCTTGGGCCGATTGGTCGCGGTTCTTCCTGATGGTGGTCAGTTACGGATGAGTTCATTGCGTCAGTTTTCCGCTATACATTCTCTTTATTCCCTTGAAGAAGATGGCGTTACATTGACCAATAAACAAACCGGAGTGCAATACCGGCCGAATATGGAGACAGGGTTTTATCAATCCGTTAATGCTGAAAGTGGTTGGGGACAGGAAACATTAAGCCCGGGGTTTACAGTTTCTATTGGCTGGAAAAATTTCCTGCGGGTGATACAGGATGAAGGGATTCAAAAACCTTTTTTGTCTATTTTTGTCTGGACGGTGATCTTCTCGCTGCTGACGGTAGTATTAACAGTTGCATTAGGAATGATCCTCGCGTGTATTGTGCAGTGGGAAGCCCTTAAAGGACGGGCGATTTATCGTGTACTCCTTATTTTGCCTTATGCCGTTCCTTCTTTTATCTCCATTTTGATTTTTAAGGGATTGTTTAACCAGAGTTTCGGTGAAATTAATCTAGTGCTTAACGGCCTGTTTGGCCTTAAACCAGATTGGTTTACAGATCCAACCTTGGCCCGAACGATGTTGATTATCGTAAATACCTGGTTGGGCTATCCCTATATGATGATTCTTTGCATGGGGCTGCTTAAGGCTATTCCTGATGACCTTTATGAAGCATCAGCCATTGATGGTGCAGGGACATGGCAGAACTTCACCAGAATAACCTTCCCGTTGTTGATTAAGCCGCTGACACCGTTAATGATTGCCAGCTTTGCTTTTAACTTTAATAACTTTGTCCTGATTCAATTGTTAACCAATGGCAGACCTGACCATATTGGTACAACGACTCCTGCGGGTTATACCGATCTTTTGGTGAGTTATACCTACCGCATTGCGTTTGAAGGTGGCGGCGGACAGGATTTTGGTCTGGCAGCAGCGATTGCGACGTTAATTTTCCTGTTAGTGGGGGCATTAGCCATCATCAATTTGAAAACCACCCGCATTAAATTTGATTGAGGAGAGCAAGAATATGGCGATGGTACAACCCAAATCGCAACGTTGGCGGGTATGGGCAACGCATGTGTTTATGCTGGCTTTTATTGCCTTGATTTTATTTCCTCTGTTGATGGTGATTGCTATTTCTTTGCGTCCGGGGAATTTTGCTACTGGTAGCCTGATCCCAGACACCATTTCTTGGGAACACTGGAAACTGGCATTTGGTTATAGTGTGGAATCTCCTGATGGAAGAGTGATACCTCCGCCATTTCCGGTTATGCAGTGGCTTTGGAATTCAGTAAAAGTTGCATCCATTACTGCGATCGGAATTGTTGCACTGTCAACAACCTGTGCTTATGCGTTTGCCCGCATGCGTTTTCGTGGCAAAAGTACTTTGCTGAAAAGTATGCTGATTTTTCAGATGTTCCCTGCGGTGCTCTCATTAGTCGCGTTATATGCTTTGTTTGATCGGCTAGGGGAATATATTCCTTTCCTTGGGCTCAATACCCACGGTGGCGTGATTTTTGCCTATATGGGAGGGATTGCTCTGCATGTATGGACGATCAAAGGTTATTTTGAAACGATAGATCGTTCGCTTGAAGAGTCTGCCATGCTGGATGGGGCGACAACGTGGCAAGTTTTCCGTTTGATATTGTTACCACTTTCTGTACCGATATTAGCTGTTGTGTTTATCCTGTCTTTTATTGGTGTGATTACCGAAGTGCCAGTTGCATCCCTGCTATTACGGGATGTAGATAATTACACGTTGGCAGTGGGCATGCAGCAATATCTTCACCCACAAAACTATCTTTGGGGAGACTTTGCCGCTGCGGCTGTACTTTCAGCTATTCCTATTACAGTAGTTTTCTTGGTTGCTCAACGTTGGTTGGTCGGTGGGTTGACATCGGGAGGCGTGAAAGGCTGAAATAAACCGGCAACGATGGGATAACGATCGTTGCCGGTTTAGTCGGTTATGAAGCTTGTTTTCTGGCTTCCCTTACTGTTTGCAATAATTGCTTGATATGCACATCCGTAAACATAGTTTCCAATGTGACAGTGAGTTTGCGTCGCCAGTTGGGATATTCCTCAGTTGTACCGGGAATATTGACGGGGTTTTCCATATCTAGCCAGTCTTCAGGTTGTAACCCTAATAAGGCGCAATTGCTATGAGCGATATAGTGATGTACGGCGTAATTGATAGAAGCAGACATGGGGTGTTCGGCTTGCCCTTGTAATGCAGTTTGCTGTGATGATGGTGGGTTATCCGTTATAAGCAATGTTTCTGATAAATAGCCGTGTTGATTTAAACTTGCCAATAATGCCTGCTTGCAACGTTTACGTTCAGTATATAACTCAGCAAGAAGTGCTTTATCAGGGTACAAACCAATGTTTTCTCCTAAAGAGAGATCTCCGTTTTGCCAAAATCCACGTAAGGTAGGTAAATCATGAGTGGTAATGGTTGCCATGGCTTGCACAGGATATTCATCAGGAGAACGGTATTCACCTTGCTCGTTGCGTTCAAAGTAAAACACTTTATATGAATAAACGCCCCGATCGCGTAACTTATCTACAATCTCTTCCGGGACAATACCCAAATCTTCACCAATCACCAGACAATGATGACGCTGGCTTTCCAGTGCCAGTATCGCCAGAAGGTCATCGACCGGATAATGGACATAGACGCCTTTATCAGCAGTTTCTCCCTGGGGGATCCACCAGAGTCTGAGTAAAGACATCACATGATCGATACGCAATGCACCGCAATGGCGCATATTGCTACGTAGTAACTCAATGAACGGTTGATAGGACTGAGCTTTTAATACATGGGGATTCATTGGCGGAAGCCCCCAATTTTGCCCCAGTGGTCCCAGAATGTCAGGTGGTGCTCCTACCGATGCCTGAGTACAATAAATGTTGCGGTTACACCATGTTTCAGAGCCTCCTTGTGCTACACCCACAGCGAGATCACGGTAAATGCCAATCGGCATGTGATTGGATTGACTGGTTGTAAAGCACTCAGCAAGTTGAATATCAGCTATCCATTGTAACCAAAGGAAAAACTCGATTTCTTGAGGGTGTGAATGACAAAACTCTTTCACTGCCTCACTGTCGAATTCACGATATTTTTCCGGCCATACCGGCCAGCCCCAGTAAGTATTATTTTCTCCATATAGTTTATGGTGAAGTGCATCATAAGCTGCTTGAGAGTAAAGATTTTTGCCACCTTTGGTTACAAATTGTTGGAAGGCAATTTTCTGGGGATCATTACCGGTTCGGTTTTTAAATTGTGGATAAGCGAGACGTAGGGCAGCCATTTTTAGTGCCATGACAGTCGTGTAATCAACCCACTCTGTCTGACGGGCTTGCTGGAGTTTGAGCTGTGTTTCTGGTGAGTGCCACCACGCTTGAGCTTTGGCACTATCCTTAAAATCCTCTACCTGATGCACTGCAATATAGATGATATTGAGCCAGTGACGGGAGGATGGGCTGTAAGGGCTGGCATTTTCAGGCATGGCAGGATAGATGGCATGAAGAGGATTCAGGCCGACAAAAGCACCTCCACGCAATGCCAATTCTTGCAACATGTATTTCAAATCGCCAAAGTCACCGATTCCCCAGTTATTTTCTGAGCGCAGGGTATAAAGCTGAACGCAAGCGCCCCAAAGTTTTTCTCCATGTATCAGCGCCTGTGGTTCGTAACAACGTTCAGGAGCAACAATAAGTTGCATAGTTTGTTGCTGAGGACTGGCTTCTTGTTCCACTTTTGGTATCAGCGTCAGAGTGTGATATCCCAAAGGGAGGTTGCTTGGTAAAGTGAGTTGATGCTGACAGCGACCATGAAATACTTCCCCTTGTTCAGTGGTTATCTGCCATTGGTAACTGTTTAGCTCTTTTAGCGGCAGAGTTATATCCTGACCTTGAATAATCACTTTAACCTGAGGTGAAGAAGGATCCTGTAAGTAAGAAACCGGTCTATCGACCGGTGTATTTTTACTCATGGCTTCCAATATCCGATGCCGGGTTTCAGCCGGGATCGCCTGTGGTTTTCCATAGGCATTAATATATTCGCTGGTAATGCCGGCTTCAGTTGCTAAATCATCTAGCCATTTGTTTTCCATGCTAAATCCCTATTTGGTTTGCCAGATGCGCTGTTGGTAATCCCGAATAGTTCGATCAGAACTAAATTTGCTCATTCGAGCGGTGTTGAGCACAGCACTGCGTGTCCAACGTTGAGAGTCACGATACAGGGAATCAATTTGCTTATGGGCATGGCAATAGGAGGCAAAATCAGCCAGCACTAAATAAGGGTCACCAGCATCAATCAGGCTACGTAACATGAGATCAAATGCGTGCGTATCTCCGTGGCTGAATTCGCCATTAGCAAGGGAATCTAATATGCCTTTCAGATGATGATCTTGTTGAAGAATATCGTGTGGATTGTAGCCACTATTCCGCAAGGCTTTTGCCTCTTCCACGGTTTTACCGAAGATAAAGATATTGTCGTCCCCGACCTGTTCGGCGATTTCGACATTGGCGCCATCCAGTGTTCCGATGGTAAGTGCACCGTTTAAGGCCAGTTTCATGTTGCCTGTTCCAGAGGCTTCTTTGCCCGCAGTGGAGATTTGCTCTGATACGTCAGCGGCAGGGATCATCAGTTCCGCTACGGAAACGTTGTAGTCAGGGATGAAAGCAATCTTGATGCGATCGCGGACAATCGGATCATGATTGATCTTTTCCGCCGCATGATTAATGGCTGAAATGATGTTTTTCGCCAGATAGTAACCAGGAGCAGCTTTGGCACCGAACAAGAAAACACGGGGGTGGATATCCAAAGCCGGATTTTCCTGAATTTGTCGGTAAAGTGACAGGACATGGAGCAGGTTCAAATGCTGACGCTTGTATTCATGCAGGCGTTTTATCTGCACATCGAAAATGGCATGCGGATCAAGTTTGAGCCCCATGACCTTATTCACATAGTTGGACAAGCGAATTTTATTTTCCTGTTTGATGGTGCGGTAAGCTGCGCAAAATGTGGCGTCATCAGCATAAGGTTCGAGTTGTTTGAGAGCATCAAGATCATTAACCCATTCTTGGTTTAATGTCTGACTGATTAATGAAGAAAGTGCCGGGTTGCACTGTTTTAACCAACGACGAGGAGTTACCCCATTGGTGACGTTGTGGAATTTTGTTGGCCACAATTGATGATATTCAGGGAATAAATCAGACACGATCAAAGATGAATGCAGTGCTGCGACACCATTGACGGCAAAACAGGCGACAACGCAGAGATTAGCCATTCTTACCTGATTATCATGGATAACCGCCAGTTTTTCCCAGACTTGTTGGTTACCAGGCCAGGTTTGCTCCACGGTTTCTTTAAAGCGTCGGTTGATTTCTTGAATGATGCGGTGGTGGCGTGGCAGGAGTTCAATAACCAGTTTTTCATCCCAACGTTCCAAGCCTTCCGGCAGAAGTGTATGGTTAGTATAGGCGAACGTTTGCCCCGTAATTTTCCATGCTGTTTCCCAATCTAACTGGTATTCATCCAGCAGAAGACGCATCATTTCAGGAATAGCGATAGTTGGGTGAGTATCGTTAAGCTGGATAACTTCGTAACGTGCCAGTTCTTCTATTTTACGCCCTGCTTGTTGGTGACGGCGCAGAATATCTGCCACGGCACAGGCACATTGGAAGTATTGTTGCATCAGGCGCAGGCGCTTGCCGGCCTGATGATTATCGTTCGGATAGAGCACCTTGGTTAAGCTGGCGGCTTCAATGCCTTGCTGTTCGGCAAGCAGAAATTGCCCATCATTGAAAAGTGACAGATCAAAGGGACTATCGTATGTTGCCTGCCATAAGCGCAGTGGTTGAGTAATGCCATTGCCATATCCAATGACCGGTAAATCCCACGCTTCGCCAATCAGGGTAAATGCAGGACTCCACGTTTCATGACCGTCGGCAGTTGTCACGATTTCGCCACCAAAACTAACATCAACTTTTAGTTGGGCGTTATGGTGGAACCACGGGTAAGATTCTCGTTCCCAATTATCGGGGGCTTCGATCTGTTGCCCTTGTTCAAAGGATTGGCGGAACAGGCCGTATTGGTAATTCAAGCCATATCCTGTGGCGGGTTGATTGATCGTTGCCATGGAATCCAGAAAACAAGCTGCCAACCGCCCCAACCCGCCGTTACCCAATGCAGGGTCGGTTTCTTCTTCCAGCAAATCCGTTAAAACGATGCCTTCTTCTGCCAGATAAGCCTGTACATCGTTATACCACCCCAGATTCAATAAGTTATTAGCCGTCAGGCGGCCTATCAGAAACTCCATCGAAATATAATTCACATGGCGTTGCTTACTTTGAGACGGATTACTTTGAGATGAATTGCCATGGTTTTTCTGGGAAGAAAGAGGAAGTAATTCAGAAAGTGCGGCACTCACGGCGAGCCACCATTGATGTGGGGTCATCTCTTGCGAGGAGGTAAGACCAAAGCGTTGCCATTGGCGTGTGAGAGCCGCTTGGAATGTGGCTTTATTTAGCTTGGTTTTTTCACCTGATTCGAACTGTTGCATGGCGTCGTCATCCTGTCACTGAATAAGGAAAATGTAGAGATTATTTAGCGGAATATGCTGAATGCTCATGGCATGGGAAACATCATCCCGTGAAAATATTCGCGGGGAGGAGTGCAAGGGCGTAGCCATTTCTTTCGAATCTTTTCGCAATTTCATAGAGAAATAGAAAGGTTGTAGTGAAAGAATGTGACAAGGTGCAATTTAACACAATGAAATCAAACAACTTGTTTGCAAAAGATGGGCGTTTCTCTAAATTTGGTTGGCATTGATGTATGTTAAGGGCGTAAGTCAGCCAATTGCATCAAACGGAATTCTGGTATCAGTTTTATTCATTGCTTGTGTGGGGAGAAAATTAATGCTTATCCCATCGAAACTCAGTCGTCCACTTCGCCTGAATAATATGGTTATGCGGGAGCGTCTGTTAGAAAAGCTCAATGAGGCACAAGATTATCGCTTGGTGTTGATAACCAGTCCGGCAGGGTATGGTAAAACCACCCTTATGTCGCAATGGGCTGCCGGACGGGATAATCTGGGCTGGTATTCTCTCGATGACAGCGACAATCAGCCAGAGCGTTTTGCCAGCTATTTGATAGCGGCTATTCAGCAGGCAACGCAAGGACATTGTGCGAAAAGTGAGGTGTTGGCTCAGAAGCATCAGTATGCCAATTTATCCGCACTGTTTGCTCAACTTTTTATTGAACTCAGTGAATGGCAGCAGCCAATTTTTCTGGTGATTGATGATTACCATCTTATAGAGAATGATCTTATTCACGAAGCAATGCGCTTTTTTCTCCGCCACCAGCCAGAGCATTTGACGCTGATAATTTTATCGCGCCATTTGCCTTCATTGGGCGTGGCAAATTTACGTGTGCGTGAACAGCTATTAGAGATTGATAGTCAGCAACTAGCTTTCGATTATCAGGAAACTCAGCAATTTTTTGCCAAACGGCTGGCGAATCCATTGGATGCTGATAATTGCAAACAGTTGTGCAATGACGTTGCAGGATGGGCGACAGCATTGCAGCTTATTGCGCTTTCTGCCCGCCAATCGGGCAACACGGCTGAAATGTCAGCGAAGCGGCTTTCGGGGATTAATGCCAGCCATCTTGCGGATTATCTCGTGGATGAAGTTTTAAATCGTGTAGATCAATCAACGCGGGATTTTTTGCTGCATAGTTCTATCTTGCGTTCCATGAATGATGGTTTGATTGTTTGCCTGACGGGAGAAGAAAACGGCCAGCAGCGTCTTGAAGATATTGAGCGTCAGGGGCTGTTTATTCAGCGAATGGATGATTCCGGCGAATGGTTCTGTTTTCATCCTTTGTTTGCATCATTTTTGCGCCAGCGCTGCCAATGGGAAATGGCGGCGAAATTGCCTGAATTACACCGAGCGGCAGTGAAAGGATGGTTGATGCAGGGATATCCGGGGGAAGCGATTCACCATGCCCTTGCCGCAGGGGATAGTGTGTTGTTGCGGGATATTTTACTGCAACATGCCTGGGATCTCTTTAACCACAGCAAACTGTCTTTGCTGGAAGAGTGCATGAATGCACTGCCGTATGAACAATTATTGGAAAGCCCGCGTTTGGTACTGTTGCAAGCGTGGTTGGCACAAAGTCAGCACCGCCACTATGAGGTGAATGCGTTATTGAATCAGGCGGAGCAATCGCTTAAGCAGAAACAAATAGTCATTGAACCGGAGTTGCTGGCGGAATTTGATGCTTTGCGCGCTCAAGTGGCAATTAACGACGGGCGGCCAGCCGATGCAAATGCCCTGGCTGAAAAGGCACTGGCAACCCTGCTGCCGGATAATCAATATGGTCGTATTGTGGCTATGTCGGTGAAAGGTGAAGTATTGCATTGCAACGGGCAACTGGTTAGCGCGCTGGCTCTGATGAAGCAAACGGAGCAACTTGCCCGCCTTAGCCATGTTTACCACTATGCTTTATGGGCGTTGCTGCAACAAAGTGAGATTTTACTGGCTCAGGGTTATTTACAGGCTGCTTATGATATCCAAACCCATGCTTTTGATTTAATTCGTGAGCAGCATTTGGAACAATTGCCGATGCATGAATTTCTACTGAGAATTCGCTCGCAGCTTTTGTGGTGTTGGGCACGCATTGATGAATCGGAAGAAGCGGCCCGCCAAGGATTGGAAGTATTATCCAATTTCCAGCCACAGCAGCAATTACAATGCCTGACGCAATTGGCGAAATGTTCTTTGATTCGTGGCGATATTGATAATGCCCGCCGTTATCTATCCCGTTGTGAGAATTTGCTGAGTAATGGTCAGTATCACCGTGATTGGCGGACGAATACTGACAAACTGCGCGTTATTATCTGGCAGAGTGTGGAAGACAGCAATTCGATGACTCAGTGGCTGGTGCAGGCGGAACGGCCTGAAAGTTTCTGTAATCACTTCAATCAAAATCAATGGCGCAATATTGCCCGCGCACAAATTCTGCTTGGGCAGTATGCGGAAGCCGAATCTGTCTTAAAGACACTGAATGAATACGCGAGAGAGTTGGCGCTGGTCAGTGACCTGAACAGAAATCTCCTGCTGTGTAATCTGCTTTATTGGCAGCTTGGACGAAAAGCTGAGGCGCAGGATGTTTTGATGGAAGCTCTGCGTTTGGCTAATCGCACGGGATTCATCAGCCACTTTGTCATTGAAGGGGAACTGATGGCTTTGCAATTACGCCAGCTTATCCAGCTTAATATTTTACCGGAAATGGAGCAGCATCGGGCACAGCGTATCCTGCGGGAAATTAACCGCCAGCACCGACATAAATTTGCTCACTTTGATGAAGCGTTTGTCGAACAATTGATTCACCATCCTGATGTGCCGGAACTGATTCGCAATAGCCCGCTTACCCAGCGTGAATGGCAGGTATTGGGGCTGATTTATTCTGGCTACAGCAACGATCAGATAGCTGCCGAATTGGATGTAGCTACGACGACTATCAAAACCCATATACGTAATTTATATCAGAAAATGGGCATTACTCATCGGCAGGAAGCTATTCATCAGGCTCAGAATTTGATGCAAATGATGGGGTTGGGCGTTTAATGACTATTTCCAGAAGTGATTTACTTCCAGTTTAATATAATAAAAAAATATTAATGAAAAAATATATGATATTTCAAATATTAAATAATTTTTAAAATTACATGATATTTTTTATGACGTTTTTGTGATCGAAATAAAATTTAAATGTGCTTAAGCTGGTCTCATCACAGTAGGTGTTTTTTTATTGTTTAATATTACTAATTAGTGGTGAGTCATTATGGAAAATAAAAACCATCTTGAAGAGATGCTTTCTCGTTTTGTGGGTCATGGCCCTTATTTGGCCATTGATGGTGAAAAATATATTGATGCGGCATCAGGGACGTTTAATTTGCCGCTTGGCTACACAAATCAGAGGATTGCAGAAAAACTCAAGCAGCAGATTGATAGATGTACGCATTTAAGTTCGGCTTATACACGTGAAATGTCACAGTATATTTTGACTAAATTACAGAAACATACCCCGGAGGGAATAGATCGTATCTGGTTACGGGATGTTTCCGGCTCTGGTGCGGTTGAATGTGCTATTCGGATAGCACAAAAAGCTACAAGGCGTTCAGGCATTATTTCGTTCTTTCTTGCTCATCATGGTCAATCTTTAGCAACAGCTCATATTTCGGGTAACGCATTCAGAATCAAAGATTTTCATATTAATATCGATGGTTCGATAAAAATTCCTGCTCCTGCCAGTGTCCTGGCTGAATCACAATCACAATTGGCAGAAGATAAATTTGTCGATTTAGAGCAATTCATTCAATTAGGCTCTAGCGACAATATTGCATGTCTGATTATTGAACCGATTCAGGGGAATGGCGGAAACACAGTTTTCCCTGTGGAATTCTACCGTAAAATCAGGAAAATCTGCCGTCAACATGGCATCATCATTATTGCAGATGAAGTACAAACCGGATTTGGTCGTACAGGAACTTTCTTTGCATCGACAGGTTATGCTAAGGAATTGGAGCCGGATATTATCGTTTTCGCCAAAGGGGCGGGCGGTATTGGTATTCCGACCGGCGGTGTACTGATGCGTCATTCACTGGATGTGTTGGAATCATTTGAACATTCCAGCACTTCTGGTGCCAACCCTCTCTCTTTAGTCGCCCTCAACGAAATCATCGACATTATTGAAGATGACAAAATCCTGGAAAATGTACAACAAAATGAAGCCCATCTGCGTGATGGTTTGTTGAAGTTACAGCATAAATACCCTGAAATCACTGGCGTCAGAGGGGTCGGCTATATGTATGGCTTTGATACCCCGTCCCCGGAATTTGCTGCACAGGCCATCGCAACAGCCAGCCGCCATCATTTGATTCTGCGAGGTTCCCGTTATGGCAAAGGCAAGGTAATCAAAGTACGTCCACCGCTGATTTGTACACAAGAACATTTGAATGAAATCCTGCATAAGATAGACCTGACTTTTTCAGAGTTAAGCTCTGCCACACATGAATATAGGGAGATTGCATAATGTTAGCGCTTAAATACCATCAGGCATGGAACGTCGAGCTTCAACAAGTTAAACCTTTGTCTTGTATTGAACCGGATGATGTTGTTGTTGATATCGCTGTGTGTGGCATTTGTGGTACGGATGTAGGGATCATTACTGGTTCTTACCCTGTCGCCGTATCAGGGACGACATTGGGTCATGAAACCGCCGGTGTGGTAGCTAAAATCGGTAGCGGTGTGACTCAGTTTCAGGTGGGAGATCGTGTTGTCATCAACCCGACCTACTTTTGTGGACATTGCCGGATGTGCCAGATAGGAAATCCCAATCATTGTGAGAGAAAGTTTGGGACAGAAGCCGGTGTTTCCTATGATGGCGCGTTTGCGGGTCAGTATCTGGCAAAAGAAAACTTACTAATTAAGTTGGACGATCACGTCAGTATGGAAGAGGCTTCGCTGACTGAGCCACTAAGTTGCACATTAACCGGTGTGGATAAACTGGGGATCACCCATACGAATATTCGTGCGGTAGTGGCAGGCGCCGGCCCAATGGGGATGTTGTACATTTGGGCGCTGCATGAGCGGGGCGTGAAGGCATTTATGGTTGAGAAAAATGAGAGCCGGAGACAATTTGCCAAAGATAATTTACCGCCAGAATGTCAGTTATATCCCGATTTTGATACGGCACTGATGCAAGAATATGGTGATAAATCGACGTTGATTGATTTGTGCGTGGATACAACGGGGCAATTGACCGAATATATTTTCGCTCATCTGGCTCCCGGAGGAAAACTGCTGAATGTTGCCCTGAAGGATAAACATGCCAGTCTGGATATCATGAAAATTGCGGATAAAAGCCTTTCTGTCATTGGCTCCATTGATTCCCTGAATAATAGCTTTGAGCGTGCCTATGCCATGATCCGTGATGGCGTCATTCCTGTAGGGCGCTTGATTAGTCAGTCCTTTGCTTTCAAAGATTACCAACAGGCTTTTCTTATCGTCGGCTGTGATCTTGCGGCGAAAGCCCAAGTTCCTCTCAATACCCCAAATTGCAAGGTGTTGATTAGGGTATCTGACCTAAAATAATTAACTGTTTTGAGGCACTGCTTCTGATGAAGAGATGGAATGTCATTTTTGATATCGACGGCGTCATTGTTGATAGTGAACAACTGCATTTTGATGTATTGCGTGATGTCGTCGGTGATGTATTGGGTGAACAGGCACCAGAACACGTGAAGGATATCCAGCCGCAGCAGTTGATTGGATTAAGTCTGGCGGAAACACTGGATACGATTGGCCTTCCGGCATCTATGCAGCAAGGCATTACTGAAAGGATTATTTCGCGTTATCAAGAAAAATTGTCTGGACATTATCTGCGTCCGGGGATCACCAATTTGATTGCGGCCCTGCAACAAAATGGCACCCATTTTGGGTTTGTTTCCACTGCACCGCGTGATGTGTGTTTGGCGAATTTAAGGTTGTTGGATCTGGATGAATCACCGGCCCTGATCTCTGGTGATGATGTGGAAAGAACCAAGCCTTTCCCCGATCCTTATCTGGCAATGTTGAAATTGAAAGCGATGGATATTCAGCAAACTTTGGTGATTGAAGATACTGATTTGGGAATAGAAGCGGCAAAACAGGCGGGCATTCCATATATCTATGCCTGGCCTCATGCTTTGTCATTGACAGAACAGTATGAGCAGGCAACCCGTGTTATTGAAGGGTTAGCGGATATTCCCCAATTTTCTGGAATAAATGCGAAATTAATGTAATGCCGTGATGAGCAATATTTAATGCCCTCCACTAAAGCCAGTAGAGGGCATGTTTTAAAGCGTTATTTGAAAATATTGTTTGGGAATATTGCTTAGAAAGCTTGTTTTTTTTAGGAAAAATATCTGGAGGAATTGAATTGTCTGAAGAATATACAGTCTCTTCAATAAAGCAGCCTATTATGGCAACGCGAATTTCGTTTTTTATCGCGGGATTCAGTATTGCGAGTTGGGCCCCCCTGATCCCGTTGGTGAAAGAACGTTTGGGGTTGGATGATGGCTCGATTGGGTTGCTGATACTGCTATTTGGTATTGGCTCTTTTATCATGATGCCGATAGCAGGAATGTTGGCGACTCGTTTTGGCTGCCGAAAGGTTTTTACCTTTTTTGCCTTGTTGGCTATTTTGATATTGCCGGGATTAAGTGTGCTTTCAACGCCACTGACGTTGGCTTGTGCCCTGTTTTTGTTTGGTGCAGGAATTGGGGCGACCGATGTCATCATCAATATTCATGCGGTCAATGTTGAGAAAAGAGTACTCCAGCCAATTATGTCAGGCTTTCATGCGTTATTCAGCTTAGGTGGAATTGCGGGTGCAGGCACTGTCAGCTTATTGCTGTTTATGGGTATTCCTCCATTTCAGGTCACGGTTGTCGTGGCATTATTCGTGATTCTACTGCTATTGCCGGCATGGAATGGGTTGCTGGATAACACTGAAACAGAAGAGACGCCATTTTTTGCCTTACCGCGTGGCATTGTCATCCTGATTGGTTCCCTCTGCTTTGTTGTCTATCTGATGGAAGGCTCTATGCTGGATTGGAGCGGAATCTTGCTCAGTAGCGTACATAACATGAGCAGCCATCAAGCGGGATTCGGTTATACCCTTTTTGCCATTACCATGACATGCGGCCGGTTTCTGGGCGATAAAATCATTGCGGCATGTGGGTATCGGCGTGTATTTTTGGGCAGTGCTATTTTGGCGACTTCGGGTTTTGTTCTGATTTATCTGGCAACGGGTATTGTGCAGTTGGCTATTGCTTTCCTGATGATTGGCGCCGGGTTATCTAATTTAGCCCCGATGTTTTTCA
The DNA here is from genome assembly GCF_014467285.1 of Xenorhabdus sp. PB62.4. Taxonomy (NCBI): domain Bacteria; kingdom Pseudomonadati; phylum Pseudomonadota; class Gammaproteobacteria; order Enterobacterales; family Morganellaceae; genus Xenorhabdus; species Xenorhabdus sp. PB62.4. Next base: position 94,945 of record NZ_NKHR01000015.1, read on the forward strand.
CTGCATCGGGGCAACAGAAAGTCATGCCAGATGCGCTGGCTGTTTCTGCGGTTTCGACGATGGGTTATTCGGGCATCCTGCTTGGTCCGGCAATTATCGGAGGTTTGGCACATCAAGTCACATTACATGGTGCTTTTGCCTTTATTGCTTTGCTTTCTCTTTCATTGTTGGCAGGGTATGGTTTGATTAATCCCGCCAAAAAATAACAGGGTAAATATTGATGAATTTGCAGCAATGTCATTGGATAAATGAACCAGCTTCTTGGCGGTGTCAGGAAGATGAACTTCATGTCACGACGGATAATAAAACCGATTTCTGGCGTGATACGTGGTATGGCTTTCAGCGTCATAGCGGTCATGTATTTGGAAGCTATGTTGATGATTTCCAACTTGATGCTGGTTTTACTTTTCAGCTTTGCATCGAAGGGCAGTTTGAGAAGTTATACGATCAGGCGGGCATTATGTTGCTGGTGGATGAACAGCATTGGCTAAAAGCTGGCATTGAGCATTCAGACGGGCAGGCCACGATTGGCAGTGTACTGACGAATGGTGAGTCTGACTGGGCAATGGGGATTTTTCAGGGTAATCCCGACAAGTTTTGGCTACGATTGACTTATGGCGACGGGGCTGTCCGGTTGCAATATTCCACTGATGGCATGACATGGCCCTTATTGAGATTATCTCCTTTTATGGTGAATACGGTGAATAGCCAGCGTATCTTTGTTGGGGCTATGTGTTGTTCACCAGAACGTGAAGGGTTACAAGTGAAATTCTCCGATTTCAAATTGACGTCATCGCTGAAAAAACACCTGCATGATTTAAGTTAGTTTGTAGTAGGGACTATATAGTGAAACCTTATTTTGAAGCTGACCTAAAATTTAAATCAATCAGTTAAATCCCTGAAACGATAGTATCTAAAGCTGCCACGATATCGGAGTGAATTCCAGGCATAACACAAACGATATCTGCAGCTTTTAACTTGCTCTTCGCCACCGTTGTTACTGACTTTGTAATAACAACATACCGATCACCGTTAATCTCAATCACTGGCGTTAATGTTTTGACGCGTGAATTTTTATCTGACAGTAGAGCAATCGGCATTATTACCCGTGAATCATAGTCGTCTAATAGGTCATTCTGAATGTCGATGATGAAAGGGTATTGCTCCTTAGATTTAGAGGATTTGTTACGGTAAACAGTATATTGAGTCATCAAATAACCCCGTATTCATCATCATCAGTAAATAGTCCTGCATCGCGCTCAAATTCATTGAAAGCCTCGATACCAACTTTGTTTTCAGCTTTCCATTGCTGCCTTCTTTTCTCACGAACAACATCAGACAACATTTTGTCTAGTGTCGCGGATAAGTTGATCCCTAAATCACGGGCTTCATCTACCACTTCAGCGGTCAGATAAACATTTGTACTACGTTTACCCGATTGTTTTCGTTCTACGCTTTGTATTTTCATCTGACACCTCATATATGCCCATCATTTATGCGCATAAACCATGGGCATAAGACTATAGCAGATAATGAGCATTATCAAATCATAAAAGAGGAGTTTCGGGAGGAATGGAACAGTAAAAGCTGTGGTCATGCTGCCAATAATTAGATCCCTCAGCAAAAGTAGTATTTTTGTTCGATGAAAGTGCCAATGATTTTGTCGTGCATCTCTTCTGATTTGGAGTACCCCAGTGTTTTTCGGTTCAGTCTTTTTAAACGTGTGCGGAGTGTCAGATTGGTTCTTTCTATACGTTGAGTGTAATACTTCCCAACAATATACCGACAAACGACCATTGTTCATCAATTTCGCATACGATCTGCTCTTTCATTCCCGGATTGCAGGCTTAATAGGTGTACTTCAGTTGAAAAGTTTTACGGCAGGTATAACAGTGATAACGGGGTGACCGCTACTCCCTTCCCTATGTCCTTTAACATCGTCTGTTTTGTGACAATAACGACAAACTATATCAACTTTAGCCATATCTCACCGATAAAAATGGGGGGATTACCCCCCCCCTAGTTAATTGTCACCCCCAAATACAATAACTATCGCCCCAAATAATTGTCCCAATCTTTCCAAACGGGTTGTAAACCTGATTTAACTAAGGCTTCGGCAACCTGAAAAACAGGGCGATTGTCGTGAGGAGCGAATTGCTCCAGCTCGTGATGACCGTCAGCATAGCCGCCGGGCTGAGTTTTGGAGCCGGCACTGATATTGTTGATAGCGAGTGGTACAACGTGATCGCGGAAGTAGGGAGATTCACGGGTTGAAAGAGAAAGTTCTACATCCGGTGCCAGCAGACGGAACGCGCAAATGAGTTGTACCAATTCAGCTTCATTCATCAATGAGGCTGGCTCAATGCCGCCAGCGCAGGGGCGTAGCCGTGGGAAGGAGATGGAATAGCGACTTTTCCAGAACTGTTTTTGCAGGAAAAAGAGGTGTTCCGCTACCATATAGCAGTCGGTCCGCCAATTGTGGGATAGCCCAATTAAGGCACCTAGCCCGATTTTGTCGATACCTGCCCGCCCAAGACGTTCTGGGGTTTCCAATCGCCAGTGGAAATCCTGCTTTTTACCTTTCAGATGGTGTAATTGGTAGCTAGGTTGGTGATAGGTTTCTTGATAGACCATCACGCCATCCAGCCCCAGTGTTTTCAGCTCAGCGTATTCTTCTTGTGACAGTGGCTGGACTTCCATTGAAACTGAACTGAAATGGCGGCGGATCAGAGGAAGGAAGCGGCGAAAATAGTCCATACCCACTTTGTTCTGATGTTCCCCCGTTACCAGCAAGATATGCTCAAATCCCAGTTTTTTCAGTGCAAGGCATTCTTCTTCAATTTCCTGTTGATTGAGTGTCTTGCGCTTAATGTGATTACTCATAGAGAAACCACAATAGGTGCAGTCGTTGGCACACAGATTGGAAAGATAAAGTGGGATGAAAAATCCCACAGTATTGCCAAAACGCTGTCGGGTTAGTTGCTGTGCGCGTTGAGCGAGTGATTCAAGATAAGGCAGAGCCGCCGGGGAAAGCAAAGCCATAAAATCATCCAGCGTTAAGTGATCGCTGGTTAGCGCATGTTCAATGTCTCGCGATGTTTTGCTGTTGATGCGCAGGGTGAGGTCATCCCAATCTAATTGTTGCCAGTGTTGACGAAACGTATTGTGGTGAAATGTACTGTTTGTCATAACGCCCCCAGAAACTCGGTGAGAGGGCTGGAAGCCTCTGCATGGGATTTCTGGCTTGCTACGCCGGCCTGATGTGAAAGTTCACCTGCTTCAATGGCGGTTTTGAACGCCTGAGCCATTTTGACAGGGTTGCGGGCAACAGCGATGGCGGTATTAACCAGCACGGCATCTGCCCCCATTTCGATGGCTGCCAGTGCATGGCTGGGGGCACCGATCCCTGCGTCCACAACAACGGGCACATTGGCTTGTTCGATGATGATTTGCAGAAAGTCACGCGTCAGTAATCCCTTATTTGAGCCGATGGGAGCCCCTAATGGCATGACAGCCGCGCAGCCGACTTCTTCCAACCTCCGACACAGAACCGGATCAGCACCGCAATAAGGCAGAACGACAAATCCTTCTTTCACTAATTGTTCTGCGCCTTTCAGAGTTTCAATCGGATCAGGCAGCAAATATTTTACGTCGGGGTGGATCTCCAGTTTAATCCAGTGAGTTCCTAGCGCTTCCCGCGCAAGGCGAGCGGCAAACATAGCTTCTTCCGCCGTTTTTGCGCCAGAAGTATTGGGGAGTAGTTTAACGCCCAACTGTTGCAGGGGCGCGAGAATACCATCGTCATTCCTATGGAGATCAATGCGCTTCATCGCCATTGTGACTAATTGGCTGCCTGAGGCCCGAATTGCCTCGATCATTAATCCGGCATTGGCAAACTTGCCTGTTCCGGTAAATAGACGGGAGTCGAAAGTGGTATCAGCAATCTTTAACATAATTAGCCTCCAGCAATATTAGCCACCAGCAATGGCCTGAAACAGCAAGATGTTGTCCCCGTCATTCACCTGATGGGTATACCAATCTGAGCGTGGAATGATGGTTTGATTAATAGCCAATGCGGTACCGGACTGAGTGCACTGGATATGTTCCAGCAACTGTTGCACCGTCATGGGGGCACTGAGTGTCATCATCCGATCGTTAACGATAATGTTCATGCGACTTCTTTTCCTGCCCGTTTTTTATCGATATTGACGTTTTCGCTGATAGTCTTTCTGATATCGATTTTTTCGATACTGAGCTGCAAACTGGACATTGTGGTGAGCGAGTCAGTTGTAACGTACTCCAGCTCTGTTGTTTGCCATCAAACAGCCGGAGTTTTCCACTCAAAGGAGAGGGGAGACCTGTCAGCATTTTTATTGCTTCCAATGATTGCAATGTCCCAATGACACCAACGATTGGGCCTAATATCCCCGCGGTTCTGCAATTGCGTTGGGGTTCTTCTTGATCAGGATAGAGACAGGCATAGCATCCATGTTGATAAGGAAATTCGAAAACCATGAGTTGCCCACTGAAACCGATCGCACTGCCACTGATTAGCGGCTTGTTTTCAGCAATACAGGCGGCATTGACGGCATGGCGGGTTGCCATGTTATCACTGCAATCCAGTACCAAATCGACCCGGTTGACAATATTCGCCAGAGACTCACGATCTTGCCGTTCGGTGAGATCAGTGATATTGATCTGCGGGTTCAAATCAGCCAGTTGTTTTGCTGCTGATTGGGCTTTGTTGGCAGGGATATCTGCTGTGCGGTAAATAATTTGGCGTTGCAGGTTCGAGATATGCAGCGTGTCATCATCTGCAAGATAAAGATCCCCTACGCCGGCTGCGGCGAGATAGAGCGCTGCGGGTGAACCTAAGCCACCCAGACCGACAATCAGCACCTTACTGGCTTTTAATTTTTCCTGACCTTCAGGGCCAATATCTTCCAGAAGCAATTGGCGGCTGTAACGCATAACTTCTTGATCGTTTAGCATAAATTCCCCCGCTCCTGCCCTTCAACTAAGTGAAGTAATTTTGCCGTAGTTTGCTGCCAATCTTTCGATTTCGTGATAGCACTGACTAATGCAACGCCACCAACACCTGTTGCAACGACATCCGGTACACGTTCCAGTGAGATACCACCAATGGCGACGGTAGGATATTCCGGTGTGATCTCAACCTGATGTTTTAGCGCGGCAAGACCTTGAGGTGACGACGGCATCTCTTTCGTGGTGGTGGGGAAAATATGCCCTAATGCGATATAGGAGGGGCGCAGGGATTTTGCCCGCGCCAGCTCCTGTTGATCGTGGGTGGAAATCCCCAAACGCAGCCCCGCTTGCCGGATGGCGCTAAGATTGGCGATATCCAGATCTTCTTGCCCTAAATGAACGCCATAGGCCTGGTGTTTGATTGCCAGTTGCCAGTAGTCGTTAATGAACAGCCGGGCATTGTATTGACGGCCGAGTGCAATGGCGGACTGAATATCCTGCTCTACCTGTTCTTCGGGCTTATCTTTGATGCGCAGTTGCAAAGTCCTGACGCCGGCTTCCAGTAATCGTTCAATCCACATCAGAGAATCCACAACGGGATACAGCCCCAACCGATGTGTGGTTGGAGCAAATGATGGTGTGTCATGTGGTGTTTCGTGTAGTATTTCATGTAGTGTTTCATGCTGATTTTTCATTGGCGGTATCCTCAGCACTGTGATACAGCTCGCTGCCACGGGCGCGGAACTCTTCAGACATCTGTTCCATTCCGGCTTCCTGTTCCAGTTTCGCCGCATAATCCCGCACGTCTTGTGTGATTTTCATTGAACAGAATTTTGGCCCACACATGGAGCAGAAATGGGCGACTTTGCCGGACTCCTGCGGTAAGGTTTCATCGCGATAAGCGCGGGCGGTATCAGGATCAAGCGCGAGGTTGAATTGATCTTCCCAACGGAATTCAAACCGCGCTTTCGACATGGCGTTATCGCGGATCTGAGCACCCGGATGGCCTTTGGCAAGATCAGCCGCATGGGCTGCGATTTTGTAAGTAATCAGCCCTTGTTTGACATCTTCTTTATTGGGTAAGCCGAGATGCTCTTTTGGCGTGACATAACACAGCATGGCACAACCAAACCAACCAATCATGGCAGCGCCAATGCCGGAGGTGAAATGGTCATAACCGGGGGCGATATCCGTCGTCAATGGCCCTAATGTGTAGAACGGGGCTTCGTGGCAATGCTCCAGCTCTTCCGTCATATTGCGGCGGATTAATTGCATCGGGATATGCCCCGGCCCTTCTATCATAACCTGAACATCGTACTCCCATGCGATTCTGGTCAGTTCTCCCAGAGTATGCAGTTCGGAAAATTGTGCTTCATCATTGGCATCCTGAATGGAGCCGGGACGCAATCCATCACCCAAAGAGAGGGAAACATCATAGGCGGCACAGATTTCACAAATTTCACGGAAGTGCGTGTAGAGGAAATTTTCCTGATGATGGGAAAGACACCATTTCGCCATAATCGAGCCACCACGGGAAACAATACCTGTCAGGCGCTTGGCAGTCATTGGCACGTAACGCAGTAACACCCCTGCGTGAATGGTGAAGTAATCGACACCTTGTTCGGCTTGTTCCAGCAACGTATCGCGGAACATTTCCCATGTCAGGTTTTCCGCTATGCCATTGACTTTTTCCAGTGCCTGATAAATCGGTACTGTACCAATGGGAACCGGGCTATTGCGTAGTATCCATTCACGGGTTTCATGGATGTAGCGTCCGGTAGAGAGATCCATCACCGTATCTGCGCCCCAGCGGGTAGACCAAATCAGTTTTTCCACCTCTTCTTCAATGGATGAGGTGACAGAAGAGTTACCGATATTTGCATTGACCTTCACCAAAAAATTGCGGCCAATAATCATGGGTTCGGATTCGGGATGGTTAATATTGGCAGGGATGATCGCGCGACCGGCAGCAACTTCCTGACGGACAAATTCTGGCGTGATGTTTTCCGGTAAGTTGGCACCGAAACTTTGTCCTGCATGTTGTTGGCGCAGGACTTCATTGCGAATACGTTCGCGTCCCATATTTTCGCGCAGTGCGATAAATTCCATTTCTGGCGTGATGATGCCTTGGCGCGCATAGTGCAATTGGGTAACACGTTTGCCTTGTCTGGCTTTCAGTGGATGTGGACGATGGTGAAAACGCAGGTGATCCAGCCCGGCGTCGGCGAGACGTTGTTGCGTAAAATCGGAACTGAGAACGGAGACAGGCTCTGTATCATCACGTTCGTCGATCCACGGCTGGCGGATTTTGGGTAATCCCGTCTGCACATCCAGCACGGAAGTAGGATCACCATAAGGGCCGGAAGTGTCATAAACGGGCACAGGTTCGTTTTCCTCAAATTGAGGTTGCTCTTTTGTGCCATCCACCAGCGTGGGGGATAACTGAATTTCACGCATCGGAACCTGAATATCCTGACGGGAACCTTCAAGATAAATGCGCTTTGAGCTAGGAAACGTCACGCCTTGAATGGAACTGATAAATGCCTGCGCTGCATCTCGCTGCGCTTTACGCGGCCTTGCAGGGTGGGCTTTGGGGGAAATATCCGTGGCTGGAATAACGGAACCGGAAATAACGGTATTGTTGGACTTAGACATAGCAAATTCCTGACTGTGTTATCGCCTGTCTCATTGCTGAACAGGCTTAAGTTGAGAAAATTGCTTGTCTGGAGCTCGCAGGGAGTAATGGTTGATGCTGTTTGGTATTTGTACACGTTATTTGTATAGATGTACGCTGATACTAACAGCGGAGTGATTACTCTTGTTCCCTTCGCGGGTACTAGCCCGATCAGGTTCTGCGGATCCCGAATTAACGGTCTCAGCCTGTGTCCATCGTGATATACGTTGAACGCTAGGCACTCCGACAAGAAAAAAACACCCCAGAGTATAAAGGGGATTATGAAAACTACAACCTAAAACTTGTACTCTTTAAGTGAGATTAAAATCCAATGGTAATCCCTGAGTTCAGCCCGGTACCACTTTGAGTGTCATACATCATGGCAACTTTTATTTGAATATGTGGGCTAACGGTAAAAATAGAACCCACAGCTCCCGCGGCTTGCCCACGGTATGAGGCGATACCAAAACCAACTGAGAGTTTATTACTATTTTTTGATGGAATGGCAGTTGCTGCCATTGCAGCAGAAATGCCTGCATTGATTTTTTTTTGTTGTTTATCAGCGTAGCGGTTCAATTGATCAAACCGGGTATCGACATAATAGTTTTTTGCCATTTTTTCAAACACCGTTTGGTAGTGGGTTTTTTGCGTATTGGTGTAGTGTATTGATTGTCTGGTGATACGCTGGAATCGTTTTTTGGCATCATCTTTTGCCGACAACAGAATATCATTGGTATGCTTATTGGCTTGTGTCTGTAAGGCATCGGCTTGTGTTTTGATCTTCTTGGGAAGTGCTGTTATTCCTGCTTCGACATAGGTTCTTGACTGCGTTAAGGTATTGTCACGGCCATTATTTAGCTGTTTGACATTGATGATATGATTATCTTCAGTGCCTGTTTTAACGCCTGTTATCTGGCGTTGACCAATGTTCAGTTCATCTGTGCGTGTTGCTTTTGAATTTTCACCGAATGCGATCCCTCCATTGGTGCTGAATGAACCTGCGCCGAGGGAAATAGTATGATCTCCGTCGGCTTTGCCACCAATAGCAATGATTTCACTGCCAGCGGTGTCTTCGGCATTTAAGGCTACGGCATTTTTTAAGGTAGTGGCAGCGGAAGTACGAATAGTCGTACCAGTAGTTACAGTATTGTTATTGTGCCCAAAGATAATGCTGGAAGTTATTTCAGCCACAGCAGATCCAATCCCTGCATCACCGATTCCCCCTAAGATACTTTTATTTAAAGTTATTTGGGATAGAGATTGGTTTTTGTCATCTTTGAATAATTTATTGCTTTGAATAATAGTATTCTCGTGTCCTTTAATATAAGAGTCGGCTGTGTGATCAAGCGTGTTATTTGAGCCTGATACTTTATTTTTAACCGAGCTGATGAGGATGTTATTATCATTAATAATGGTGTTTCTTTGAGAGTTGGTTAACTGATTTACACTACCGTTGATACTATTTTCTTTAGAGTCAGTTAACTTGTTTTCATTCCCATTGATGCTGTTTCCTTTAGCATCAGAGAGATGGTTTTTATCGCCCTGAACTTCGTTTTCATTGGAGCGTGTTAATGTATTTTCATTACCTTTGATGTTCTTATTATCATTAGAGTTATCTAATGTGTTGTTATCACCGCTGATATTTTTGTTTCTGTTGGAATGGGTTAACGCAGTGTTGTTGCCAGTAATATTATTTTCGTCAGCGTTGGTTAAGTTGTTTTCATGTCCATTGATACTATTCCCTTTAGCATCCGAGAGATAATTTTTATCACCATTAATTTCATTTTCATTGGAATATTCTAATTTATTCTCATTGCCTATTATTTTTTTATTATCATCGGCATTGTCTAATATATTGTTATCACCACGAATATTTTTGTTTCCATTGCCATTGATAGTGTTTCCTTTAGCATCAGAGAGATGGTTTTTATCGCCCTGAACTTCGTTTTCATTGGAGCGTGTTAATGTATTTTCATTACCTTTGATGTTCTTATTATCATTAGAGTTATCTAATGTGTTGTTATTACCGCTGATATTTTTGTTTCTGTTGGAATGGGTTAACATAGTGTTGTTGCCAGTAATATTATTTTCGTCAGCGTTGGTTAAGTTGTTTTCATGTCCATTGATACTATTCCCTTTAGCATCCGAGAGATGATTTTTATCACCATTAATTTCATTTTCATTGGAATATTCTAATTTATTCTCATTACCTATTATTTTTTTATTATCATCGGCATTGTCTAATATATTGTTATCACCACGAATATTTTTGTTTCCATTGCCATTGATAGTATTTCCTTTAGCATCAGAGAGATGGTTTTTATCGCCCTGAACTTCGTTTTCATTGGAGCGTATTAATGTATTTTCATTACCTTTGATGTTCTTATTATCATTAGAGTTATCTAATGTGTTGTTATTACCGCTGATATTTTTGTTTCTGTTGGAATGGGTTAACATAGTGTTGTTGCCAGTAATATTATTTTCGTCAGCGTTGGTTAAGTTGTTTTCATGTCCATTGATACTATTCCCTTTAGCATCCGAGAGATGATTTTTATCACCATTAATTTCATTTTCATTGGAATATTCTAATTTATTCTCATTGCCTATTATTTTTTTATTATCATCGGCATTGTCTAATATATTATTATCACCACGAATATTTTTGTTTCTATTGCCATTGATAGTGTTTCCTTTAGCATCAGAGAGATGGTTTTTATCGCCCTGAACTTCGTTTTCATTGGAGCGTATTAATGTATTTTCATTACCTTTGATGTTCTTATTATCATTGGAATTATCTAATGTGTTGTTATTACCGCTGATATTTTTGTTTCTATTGGAATGGGTTAACGTAGTTAAGTGGCCAGTAATATGGTTTTTGTCAGAGTTGGTTAATTTATTTATACCACCATCAATTTCATTTTCATTAGATTTTTTTAAATTATTCGAATTGTTATAATCAATATTGGTTTTGTAATCGTACTTCAATTTAATCGTGTTATTATTAGAGTCAGTTAATGTGTTCTTTCGGCTGGAAATTGTATTTTTACTGGAGTTTGTTAAATTGTTATGATTAGATCTTATATAGTTATCATGACTATTATCTAATGAATTTTCAAATGAGAAAAAAAACCACCCTGTCTTGTTGTTTTCCGCAGGAAAATAATAAATATCATCTGCTGAACCAAGTGTGTTGTTGTTTGAATTTTTCAGGTTGTCTTCTCGGGATAATAGTTTATTATCCCGAGAGTTTTCTAAAGTAAGAACCTTGTCTGGTGCAGATAAATAAATGTCTGGAAATATATTATTGTGTCCATCTTTCTCAAAACATAATGTGTGTCCCTTGTCGTGAATTACAGGAAGAGTTGTATCACAAGTTTGCCCTGATGCTATAGGTGTTATAATTAAAGTTACTAAATAACGTATTTTCATTAGTTCTCTTTTAACCTGTATTAGTCTGCACCAAATGACAAGCCTGCCGCTACGCCAACACCACCCAATGTATCAATGGCTGCATTAAAATGAGTCACGGTGTTTGTTGATGTATTCCATTCCCCCCCAACGGCTAAAGCTCCCTGACCCCGAAAGGAACTTACTGCTATACCTGCTGATTTTTCATAACCAAATTTTTGCGGAATAGCTGACATAGCCATTGCACCACTAATGCCGGCATTGGCACGGTTATAATTGTGAGTCAGTTTGTTATTAAGCTGATTGTAGCGAGTGTCATTATAATCCTTGATGGATTTTAATGATTCATTAAAGGCGTTAGATACTGTTTTATCAGTGTAATGTGTTGTTTCATTAATGGTGTTTTTTTCACGATCATTGATATATTTTCTGGCGTTACTGACGATTTTTTTTGTGTGGTCGTTGATGTTTTGTTCCGTAGTATTTAAATGCTTATGGAGAGATTCACCTAATTCCCCGATAACTTTATCAGTGTGTTTGTTAGCATTTTCCAGTGTATTTCTGGCTGTTTTGTTTAACTGCCCGAAATTGACAGCATCAGTATTATCTGTTCCATCTTTAACGCCCGTTATTTGCCGATTACCAATGTTCATTTCATCGGCTCGTTCTGCCTTGGAGCCAGAACCAAAAGCGAGCCCTCCATTTTGGGATTCGCCACCGGCAACAGCCACACCATCTCCATTACTGACCGTACCAGAACCAATGATAACCCCTCTATTTGAATTTATTAGTTTACCGTCATGACCAATGACAATCCCTTTAGTTGCATTGCCTAAGTCATTGTTTGCCCCGATGGCAACGGATTGATCCACAACATTCTGATTCGTGTTTGCCGTGACACCAGAATTAAGGTTGATCTCTGCAAACGCTGGCGATATCGATATGACAGTACTAATAACAACAGCTAAAATGGATTTATTCATGATTTAAATATTCTCGATGAAAGCAGGTATAAACTAAATAATGGTTGTTTAATTGATGCGGTAGCGTGGTGTTAACAATATATGAATTACCTATGAATTGATTTAAGAAATGCTTTTTCTATTTAATATATTCTGGGTAATTACTTATATAGTGAAGTGACCGATCGTATTATGTATTTTTTTTGTATAGAAGAGAAAGGGGATTAATTTAAGAATAATCTTATGTTTATATAAAATAATTAATTGATGCGCTTTAGGTTTTTAAAAATACTTTTGAAGTTGTTACTAGTTGTATTTTAACTAATTATTATATGGGGGAAGCTTGGTTTTGCTGTGAAATCATATAAATCGCTTAATTAAATACGGCATTATTAATCGGTTAACAAAATGGCAGGGTGTTTAAAATAATTCCCAATTCAACTGCTTCCAACCCTGTATTTCAGCTTCCGCTTGCAATTTCTTATCTGCGTTGATGGTAAATACCTCGTCAGCAAATAAACACATCGGCAGGTCGGAATTCCGTGAATCTCACCCGTATAGCAACCTTCTTTCATCACCATATCAATACCCATGGCTGTCTGTATGCCAAAGGAGTATGCTTTGTTCGTGTTGATTTTGAACAACATATAATGGAAATAATCACACAACCTATGATGGAACAGAGACAGATGACGCAACAAAAACTGACAGGTACAGAACGGGGCTGGTGGATTGTCAGTCTTGAGAATCAGGTTTGGCTACCACAAGGAGAGTTACCATCAGGAACGGCTAACCAGTGGTTATTGCAAGGCCATATGGCGCAGCCTATCGGTGAGTGGCAGGGGGAAACAGTTTGGCTGATTCGCCATAGAATGACTTCAAATATGTCTTCCCCCCGTTTAATTGCTGATCGGGATGCCAAATTATTTCAGATGGTAGGACGCGGCGTCCAATTGGCTGAGTTTTATCGTTCGCACCGTTATTGCGGTTACTGTGGTCATGATATGCAGCATAGCCAGTACGAATGGGCCTGTTTATGCAGCCATTGCGAAGAGCGCTATTATCCACAAATTGCGCCCAGTATTATCGTGGGTATCCGTCGTGATGACCATATCTTGTTGGCACAACACCAGCGTCACCGTAGTAATGGTATTCATACCGTACTTGCCGGGTTTGTTGAAGTGGGGGAAACGCTGGAAGAAGCTGTCCATCGTGAAGTGATGGAAGAGAGTGGCATTAAGATCCGGAACTTGCGTTATGTTGCTTCCCAACCGTGGCCTTTCCCGAATTCATTAATGACGGGGTTTTTGGCTGATTATGATAGCGGTGAAATCAATCATGACCCCGTTGAATTGGTCAGTGCAGATTGGTTTCGCTACGATAAGCTTCCCCTGATTCCCGGGCCTGATACGATTGCTCGCCGTCTGATTGAGGATACAGTTGCATTATGTCGTCAGCGGTGATGTTAATTGATCAATGAGTTGTGTATAAAAATGAGAGCTACCTCGTGTTTCGTATCAGGATCCGATATCCATACCAAAACGGGTAACTCTCAATCACTTAAGGTTCAGTGGCTGATTAAGGCTGTTTTTGTTCCTCCAGGCCCCGGTTTTTCAGCATAGGTTTAATACTTGGTGGCTTACCGCGCCAGTTGATATACAGCTTTTCCAAGTCTTCACTATTACCACGTGATAACACCTTATCGCGGAAAAGTTGGCCATTCTCTGGTGTCAGGCCTCCGTGTTCGGTAAACCAGGCAAAAGCATCGTCTGCCAGCATTTCGGTCCACAGATAAGCATAATAACCGGCAGCATAACCGTTACCCCAAATGTGTTTGAAGTAGCTGGAACGATAACGCGGCGGTACGTAGCTGATATAGATGTTATCTTGTTGCAGAGACCTGGCTTCAAACTTATCCACGTCCTGCTGTGGCTGATCAGCGGTTAGCATATGCCAGTGCATATCCAACAACGCGGCTGACAGCAGCTCGGTCATGCTATAGCCTTTGTTGAATTTGTCAGCCTTATTGATCTTATCCACTAACGCCTGTGGCATTGCTTCACCGGTTTGGTAATGCTTAGCGTAATGGGCAAACACCTTGGGATCACGCGCCCAATACTCATTAAATTGCGATGGGAATTCCACAAAATCACGGGCGGTATTGGTGCCGGACAGGCTCGGATATTCCTGATCGGCAAACATGCCGTGCAAGGCATGCCCAAACTCATGGAAGATTGTGATCACGTCGTCATACGACAACAGTGCAGGTTGGCCCGGCGCAGGTTTGGTAAAGTTGGCGACGTTGTAAATCACCGGCTTGGTTCCGATGAGCTTTGACTGATCGACAAAATTACTCATCCAGGCTCCGCCACCTTTATTGTCGCGCTTAAAGTAATCGGTATAAAACAACGCCAACGGTTTCCCGTCTTTATCGAAAACTTCATACACGCGGACGTCGGATTGATAAACCGGGATGTCTTTGCGCTCTTTAAAGGTAATGCCATACAGCAGATTGGCGGCATAGAATACGCCATTATTCAGGACGTTATTCAGCTCGAAATACGGCTTAATCTGTGATTCATCCAAATCATATTTTGCTTTGCGTACCTGCTCAGCATAAAACGGCCAATCCCAGGCCTCCAGCTTGAAGCCCCCTTTTTGCTGATCAATCACCGCCTGAATGTCTTTGGCTTCACGCTCAGCGCGTGCTGTTGCCGCAGGTACAATATCACGCAAAAATTTCAACGCGGCTTTAGGCGTTTTTGCCATCTGATTTTGCAGTTTCCACGATGCGTAATCCGGGAAGCCTAGCAGCTTAGCCTGCTCAGCACGGATCTTCGCTAACCGGGCTAAGGTTTGACGCGTGTCATTATCGTCACCTTTCTCGGCCCGGCGCCACGATGCCTCAAATAAAGCTTTACGCGTATCGCGATCTTTCAGGTCTTGCAAACTCGGTTGCTGAGTGGTGTTTTGCAATACCAACAGCCATTGTTTGTCTAGCTTACGCTCACTGGCAGCCTGCGCAGCCGCGGCAATTTCGCCAGCGGACAGTCCGTTCAGTCTGGCTTTATCTTGAATCGCCAGTGCGCCATTTTTGGTTGCCGCCAGCAGTTTGTTGCTAAACTGGGTACTGAGTGTGGCTGCTTCCTGATTTAAAGCCTTTAACTTTACTTTATCCGCATCAGACAAGTTGGCTCCCGCTAACTCGAAACTTTGATAAGTCACCTCCACCAATCGGCGCGATTCCGGATCCAGATTCAACGTCCCGCGCTGCTGGTAAATGGCTTTGATACGGTTGAACAGTTTACTGTTCAGCATAATTTCATCATTCATCGCCGCCAGCTTTGGTGCAATTTCTTCATCCAGTTTTTGCAGCCTGTCAGTGGTATTAGCTGATGTCATCGCCCCAAATACGTTCATCACCCGTGTCAACGTTGCGCCCGATTTTTCCAGCGCGATAAATGTATTTTCAAAGTCAGGCGTGGCAGGGTTATTGGCGATCTTCTCCACCTCCTTCAGTTTCTGTTTAATACCGGCCGCAATCGCGGGTGCATAGTCTGTTTCTTTTATCTTATCAAACGGAGGAGCCTGGAACGGTAGTACACTCGAGTAGAAGAAAGGGTTTTTGTTCTTGTATTGCTGTTGATTAGCTTCACCAGTCACACTCATCTCCTTGACCTGATCACTTGATACGTTCGTGTGATCAGATCCCAGTTTATTTTCTTCGGCCTGCACCTGAGTGCTTAGTGCCAAGCCAATAGCCAGTACTAAAGTGGATAAACGCATCAGTAGAAACTCCTCCATGTAGGTCTAATAGGTTATTTAGAAAATGACTTCATAAGCGCTTTGATACAGTCAATTAACTACAGGCAATTAATTTACAGTCAATTAATTAACGTAAACCAATTCATCCAACGATTAATTGAAGAGCGCGAACAATGAAGGGTTATGGCAATGTGAGAAACGGCATTGCCTTCATGTAACGCATGTGTTACATGAATGTAGCATAATGAGAGCGATGAGCCGGCGTGCATAGTCCTTGTTCCGGGTTTTGTGACTCTGTACATAAATTTTTTCATCTGACGTCGGGATGGGGACTTGACGTCTATTTATTGGTAGCCACGACGGAAGTTCGGCTTCCGACGTGTTATCATGCGGGCGCTTTTTGTTGATAATCAAGGGAGCTTGTCATGAATGCGTTGAAAAACGACCGCTATCTGCGTGCCTTATTACGTCAGCCTGTCGATGTCACACCGGTATGGATGATGCGCCAGGCTGGCCGATATTTACCTGAATATAAAGCGACACGTCAGGAAGCGGGGGATTTCATCTCGTTATGCAAAAATACCGAATTAGCTTGTGAAGTCACACTTCAACCCTTGCGCCGTTTTCCACTGGATGCGGCAATCCTGTTTTCTGATATTTTGACGATTCCCGATGCGATGGGGTTGGGGCTTTATTTTGAAACGGGTGAAGGGCCGCGTTTTCACTCCCCGATTATGAATCATGCTGATGTGGAAAAACTGCCTGTACCTGATCCAGAAATGGAGTTGGGTTATGTGATGGATGCCGTTCGTGCGATCCGCAAGGCGTTGGCAGGGCAAGTTCCGCTCATCGGTTTTTCTGGCAGCCCGTGGACATTGGCAACCTATATGGTTGAAGGCGGAAGCAGTAAAGCGTTCACTAAGATCAAGGCCATGATGTATGCTGAGCCTGCCACATTGCATCTGCTACTGGATAAATTGGCAAACAGCGTTATTCTATATCTGAATGCGCAAATCAGGGCGGGAGCCCAATCTGTCATGATTTTCGATACTTGGGGCGGCGTTTTATCTCATCGCGATTATTTGGAATTCTCCCTACAGTATATGCACAAAATTGTTGATGGACTGATCCGCGAACATGAAGGCCGCCGTGTGCCTGTGACCCTGTTTACCAAAGGGGGAGGACAATGGCTTGAAGCAATGGCGGCAACAGGGTGTGA
The DNA here is from genome assembly GCF_014467285.1 of Xenorhabdus sp. PB62.4. Lineage (NCBI taxonomy): Bacteria > Pseudomonadati > Pseudomonadota > Gammaproteobacteria > Enterobacterales > Morganellaceae > Xenorhabdus > Xenorhabdus sp. PB62.4. Next base: position 111,959 of record NZ_NKHR01000015.1, read on the forward strand.
TGCGCTTGGTTTGGATTGGACAACAAATATTTCTGATGCTCGTCGTCGTGTCGGAGATAAGGTTGCCTTGCAGGGCAATATGGACCCATCCATGCTGTATGCGCAACCCGCCCGAATTGAAGAAGAAGTTTCGACAATATTGCAAGATTTTGGTGTAGGCAGTGGGCATGTTTTCAATTTGGGGCATGGCATTCATCAAGATGTTCCACCAGAACATGCCGGTGCATTTGTCGAAGCCGTACACCGACTTTCAGCAAAATATCATCAATAACGATATTAGTAATAACAGTATGATTGATACAAAGGCACTTCGTCAGGAACAGGTAGAAAAATCACGGCAGGTTATCCGTCATGATGTTTTTTCTGCCTCTTTTACGCCAGAGTTCATTGCGGGTGCTGATGTTGGCTTTGAAAAAGATGGCACGGTAACCCGTGCCGCAATCGCGATTTTGCGATATCCCTCGCTAGAATTAGTCGAATACCAAATCGCAAGAATTGATACGGTACTTCCCTATATCCCGGGTTTACTCTCATTTCGTGAATACCCTGCATTGATGGCTGCATGGCAAAAATTAAGCCTGCGGCCTGATTTGCTTATGGTGGATGGTCAGGGTATTGCCCATCCCCGACGTTTTGGGATTGCCAGTCATTTTGGAGTATTGGTCGATGTTCCGACAATTGGTGTGGCAAAAAGCCGTTTGTGTGGTGAACATGCCCCTGTAGGAGGACTTCCGGGAAGTCGCCAGCCATTGATGGATCATGGCGAACAGATTGGGGTTGTATTACAAAGCAAAAAAAGATGTAACCCACTCTATATTTCCATCGGGCATAAGGTCAGTATTGATAGCGCGATTTTTTGGGTTGAGCATTGTTTGAGGGGGTATAGACTGCCTGAACCGACCCGTTGGGCGGATGGGATTGCCTCAAATAGACCATTTTTTAAGCAAACAATGCAGAAAAATCTATAATTGCGGCGGAAATGTGTGGATATTCTTGATTTTCAGGTAAACTTCGACGCAAATTAGGCATCATGAGTAACGACCAATGTTAAGAAACCCGATCCATCTGAGGTTGGAGAAACTCGAAAGTTGGCAACATTTGACTTTTATGGCTAGTCTATGTGAGCGAATGTATCCAAATTATCAGGTGTTTTGTCGCCAGAGTGGGTTTGCTGACCCTGCACAATATCGCCGCATTTTGGATTTAGTGTGGGAAATCTTGGTCGTCAAAGATGCAAAAGTGAATTTTGATAGTCAGCTGGAAAAATTGGAAGCCATTATTCCATCATCAGAAAATTATGATATTTATGGTGTGTATCCAGCGATTGACGCGTGCATTGCATTGGGTGAAGTAATTCATTCTCGTCTGAGTGGCTCGACGTTAGAACATGCAATAGCCGTCAGTGAGATATCCATCCGCACTGTTGCCATGCTGGAAATGACGCAGGCCGGTAGGGAAATGACCGAGGATGAGTTAAAAGTATTACCTGCCATTGAAGAAGAATGGGATATTCAATGGGAGATTTTCCGTTTATTGGCAAATTGCGAAGAACGGGACATTGAATTAATTAAAGGATTAAAGGCTGATCTCCGTGAAGCGGGGGTCAGCAACATCGGCATAAATTTAGAGCAGTAACACATAAAACGTGACTTAATGCTTGATTTGCCGTATTTAAAGGCTTCACATTTGCCCTCACTCTGTTCTACATTGGGGGGCGAAAAGAAGTGGCTATCGGTGCGTGTATGCAGGGGTGCTGTCAAATCGGCATATCCGTCGCACTCGATGCTTTGCAAACGATAAACACACTGTAAGGATAATCTATGAATAAGACCGAATTAGTTGATGCAATTGCAGCAGGTGCAGATCTGACTAAAACTCAGGCTAAAGCAGCTCTGGAATCAACTTTGAATGCAATCACTGAATCCCTGAAAAATGGTGATGCAGTGCAGCTGGTAGGCTTTGGTACTTTCAAAGTTAACCACCGTGCGGAACGTACTGGCCGTAACCCACAAACTGGTAAAGAAATTAAAATTGCAGCAGCAAACGTACCTGCTTTCTCCGCTGGTAAGGCATTGAAAGACGCAGTTAAGTAATTGCATTGCGAAATAAAATAAGAGGGGGGAATTCAAAGCCCCTTTTGTTGATTCTACAGGGGCTGTTTGCATTAGGGTTTATCTCTTTGCTCAGCGCCTGTTCGATTCAATCAAACACTTCTCTTTTCAATGCCAGTGGTTTTACAACCGACAGCGGTGCTATCCGTTTATGGCGTCTGAATGATCAAAGCAGTAAACCTCAGGTTATCATGAGCGTTTACAGTCCTTATCGTAATAACAATACTGTCGTTACTTTTTATGAATATCGTCATGGCAACTTGTGGCAGATTCGTCGCAATGTGCTTGATAACCCTCCGATTGCAGAAACATTGCGTATCGATCAAAATAACTCGGCCATTTTTAATCTGCGGCAATCAGAAAAACATAATGAACCACTTTCCGCCGATGATATTGCTCGCCTGCGGTTTGATGCCAAACAGATAGAGGAAACCAGTGATGCCTTAATTGCAGGAGATATTAAGCTATTACAGGGGCATTGGCAGTATGGCAGAGTTACCACCTGTGCCGGAAAACAATTATTCGTTGAGTTTGAGCCTCATGATCAGAGATGGATTGAAGAAAGGCAAAACAACAGCTCTGGCCCATTGACTATTGCGTGGCTGGATTCGCCGGCAGGAAAACAGTTGTTATTGGTGGCTAATGATGATTTTTGTCGTTGGGAACCGACGGAAGATAAGTTGTAACGCTGTGACTTCCGCCGGTTTAATTGGTTTATTTCAAACGGGCAATGGCTCGGTAGCCAATATCTTTACGGTAAAAACATCCTTCCCAATTAATTTGCTCTGCTCTCAGATAAGCTTTTTTCTGTGCGTCTGCGATATCGTTACCTAACGCGGTAACACATAAAACACGCCCACCCGCAGTGATAACATTTTCATCTTTAAATACGGTGCCTGCATGAAAGACTTTTTCATCGGCACTTGTTTCCTGAACTAACCCGCTGATAACGTCACCTTTGGCATAATTGGCCGGATAACCTCCCGCCGCCAGCACGACACCCAACGCAGGACGAGGGTCCCATGTGGATGCTTTCCCATTTAATTGGCCTTTCGCTCCGGCAAGACACAGTTCGACTAAATCAGAAGTCAAACGCATCATAATAGGCTGGGTTTCAGGATCACCAAAGCGACAGTTAAATTCAATTACTTTGGGTTCTCCTTGTTTATCAATTATCAACCCGGCATAGAGGAAACCAACGTAGGTATGGCCTTCGGCAGCCATTCCTTTAACTGTAGGGTAAATGATTTTTTCCATAATGCGCTGGTGGAGCTCATCCGTTACCACAGGAGCAGGCGAATAAGCGCCCATGCCGCCGGTATTTGGCCCGGTATCACCGTCACCGACACGTTTGTGATCCTGACTGGTCGCCATAGGAACCACGTTATTGCCATCTACCATGACAATAAAGCTGGCTTCTTCGCCATCCAGAAATTCCTCTATAACGATACGATGCCCTGCATCACCAAATACATTACCTGCCAACATATCTTTAACCGCGCTTTGCGCTTCTTCCATCGTCATGGCGACGACGACACCTTTACCCGCGGCCAGACCATCCGCTTTAATAACAATAGGTGTACCCATCTTTTCTAAATAGGCCAGCGCAGACTCAACTTCTGTAAAGTTTTGATAGGCGGCCGTGGGGATATGATGACGATGGAGAAAATCTTTGGTGAAAGCTTTGGAACCTTCCAGTTGAGCGGCTGCTTTTGTAGGGCCGAAAATTGTTAGCCCAGCCTGTTGGAAAGCATCAACCACGCCGATAACGAGTGGAGCCTCAGGCCCCACGATGGTCAGATCAATATGATGATTCTGGGCAAACGCAAGCAGCCCATCAATATCTGTTGCCGCAATGTCTACATTTTCCAGATTCGTTTCCAGCGCAGTGCCCGCGTTACCCGGTGCAACATAGACCTTATTCGCCAAAGGTGACTGTGCCGCTTTCCAAGCGAGTGCATGTTCTCTTCCGCCACTGCCAATAATCAAAATGTTCATCTGAGCCCTCTATATATAAGGTGAAAATTATTAATGGCGGAAATGACGCATGCCAGTGAAAATCATCGCGATACCATGTTCGTCGGCAGCAGCAATGACTTCATCGTCACGGATAGAACCTCCGGGTTGAATAACACAGCTCACTCCAACCGCCGCTGCGGCATCAATACCATCACGGAATGGGAAAAAGGCATCTGAAGCCATAACGCAGCCCTGAATTTCCAATCCTTCATCGGCTGCTTTAATTCCTGCGATTTTGGCTGAGTAAACACGGCTCATCTGCCCGGCACCAATGCCAATTGTCATATTGTTCTTGGCATAAACGATAGCATTGGATTTGACGAACTTCGCCACTTTCCAACAAAACAGGGCATCCTGTATCTCTTGTTCTGTGGGTTGGCGTTTGGATACGACACACAGATCATCTTTTGCGACCATGCCCAGATCGCGATCCTGAACCAATAAACCACCGTTGACACGTTTGAAATCCAAACCTGCAACGGGTGAATGCCATTCGCCACACGCCAAAACGCGAACATTGGGTTTGGTTGCGAGTATCGGCAGGGCTGCTTGATTAATAGAAGGAGCAATAATGACTTCAACAAACTGGCTCTCAATGATGGCTTGAGCTGTGACCGCATCCAATTCACGGTTAAACGCAATGATGCCGCCAAACGCAGAAGTAGGGTCGGTTTTGAAGGCATTGTCATAGGCGGCATGAATATCAACACCAATCGCAACACCACAAGGGTTGGCATGTTTGACAATCACACAGGCAGGCTCGGCAAAAGTTTTCACACATTCCAGAGCCGCATCGGTATCTGCAATATTATTATAGGAAAGTGCCTTGCCTTGTAATTGAGTCGCCGTGGCAATCGAAGCTTCAGTGGTTTTTTCTTCTATATAGAAAGCTGCATCCTGATGGCTGTTTTCGCCATAACGCATATCCTGCTTTTTAATGAAGTTCAGATTCAATGTGCGAGGGAAGCGCCCTGATGGTTGATTTGTTTCTCCATAATAAGGAGGAACCAGTTTGCCAAAGTAATTGGCGATCATACTGTCATAAGCGGCTGTATGCTCAAATGCCTTGATGGCTAAATCAAAACGAGTGGCTTGTCTCAGCGAGTTTTGGTGGTTATCCATTTCCTCGATAATTTTGTCGTAATCCTGGCTGTTAACAACAATCGCTACATCCTTGTGGTTCTTAGCGGCAGACCGAACCATGGTTGGACCACCGATATCGATATTTTCTACAGCATCTTCCAGAGAGCAATTTGGTTTCGCGACGGTTTGTGCGAAGGGATAAAGATTAACGACGACCATATCAATCGGAGAAATTTGATGTTGCGCCATCACTTCATCATCTTGCCCGCGTCGGCCCAGAATGCCGCCATGAACTTTGGGATGAAGTGTTTTAACCCGTCCATCCATCATTTCGGGGAAACCTGTATAGTCCGAAACTTCAGTGACATTTAGCCCGGCTTCGGCCAGCAGACGAGCAGTACCCCCTGTTGAAAGCAGTTCGACACCGCGACTGGATAAGGCTTTGGCAAATTCAATAACCCCCGCTTTGTCAGAAACACTCAGCAGGGCACGACGGATTGGACGAAGCTGTTGCATTGGTGTGATCCCTTGAATTTCGTAAAACAAGAATGTGCTATTGAGAAAAAACCACTGACTTCATAGAAAAAATGGCTTCTGCAATAACATTTCAAAACAATTTGAAAAAATCATGTGGCGATTTTTACTTCGCAGATTGTAGCGCAAACGTTTGCGCGATGCCCGACAAATTTTACCAAAATACCCAACTGTGGATAAGTTTGTGTGTAAATGGGTATAAAATGGTGTTTTGCTGTGTAATGCAGCAAACGATAATGTTTTTCGAAAAAAACTATTGTCAGCGCCGTAAAACTCCCTATAATGCGCCACCACTGACCGACGCTGAGCTGAAACAAGCCGCTGAGGAAAGTCGGAGGGCAGCGAAAATAAACGCTTGACTCCGGAGGCGAAA